>JAQBQQ010000029.1 GCA_028286915.1 Candidatus Peribacteria bacterium
TACTGATACCCTGCACTAGAATTTCCTGTCTGTCACCTTGCTGACGGTTTTCTACAGGCACATACTCCCGCTCCCATTATCTGGTACAGCTCTTTCTATGAATCACCTTAAAGAAACACTTCACCAAATTGGCCGGTTAAAAGAAACAAAAAGAAGTGGCTGGCTTCGAAAAGGTATTGTGCAGGCTGAGTCTGTTGCTGATCACTCCTTTCGCTGCGCTGTTCTGGCTCTCCTTTTTGAGGAACGAAACGATGTTGATCATAAAAAACTGCTCATTATGGCGCTAACTCATGATCTGGCAGAAAGCGATTCAAATGTAGGTGATATCACCCCTTTTGACGGTGTGTCTACTGAAGAGAAACACCAGCGCGAAAAAACAGCTATGGAAAAGATCTGTCAATCATTGCCTGGCGGAGAAAAAATAAAACAATTATGGCTGGAATTTGAAGGAGGGATATCGAAAGAAGCAGACATTGTCCATCAAATTGATGCATTGGAAATGATTTTCCAAGCTCAGGAGTACGAGGCAAAATATTCTATAAATCTTTCTGATTTCATTGAAACCGCTAAAGTAAAAATACAGGATCCACAATTGAAGAATCTATTAGAACAGTCCTAAAAAGCATTGCCTATTCTATTAATTTTCTAAATCCAACCGTAATTCTTTATATTTCCGTATAGCTAATAAGCTATTATCACACAATAAAAAACACTTTAGTCCAAAATAAATGACTCATAATTCTCAATTTTCAATTTCTCGCCCGCTCCAAAGGGGCTCTTTCAGGGCCGTAGCCCTAAACAACTCTGGAACAAAATGAGTTGGCGAAGGCTGGTCAACTCTTCATACTACTGATACCCTGCACTAGAATTTCCTGTCTGTCACCTTGCTGACGGTTTTCTACAGGCACATACTCCCGCTCCCATGAAATCCAATCGCTCCCTTCTCTGGCCCGTTATAACCGTTGCCGTGGCCGTCATTACGCTTCTTATTGCCCTTCCGGACAGTACCAAAAAATGGGCACCTGGGATTTTCCGCACACCACAGTTGCACCTTGGTCTGGACCTGGCCGGTGGTACGCAGCTGGACTTCCGTATTTCCGAAGAAGAAATGCGCGCCCAGCTTGTCTCTATTCAAAATGACATACAGAAACTGGAAAATTCTCACGGCTCTGCAACGGAAATTGCGCAGTTAAAGGCGCAGGAACAGGGTATTAATGACCAGAAGCAGAACCTGGTGGAAGCCATTCGCACTGTTATTGAACGTCGCATAAACGGACTGGGCGTGAGCGAAGCGACCATTACTCCTTCGTATGTAGGAAATGAGAAACACCTGCTGGTGGAGTGTCCGGGGCTGGTGAATGTCCAGGAGTGTATAGATGTTGTCGGCAAAACCATTCAGCTGCAATTTAAAGAAGAATTCACCGAAGCAACCGATGACTACATAAAAAGCGTTAAAGCGCGTGCCGATACCGCCGAAAAACGCGTGACCGCGAGCGGCGAAACACTCAAGACTGTCGGGCAGGATATCGGCTCGCAGCTGGGTACGGCGTACCAGGATTCGCAGATGTATTTTAAAGATACTCTGCCAAAGGGACTGGAAGATGTATGGACACTGGCCCCCGGGAAAGTGGCGCGCAAAGACGGAAGCGTGACAGTGCCGCAGACAGACGCGCAGGGGAAGACGACGAGTGAAACTATTAAAGGTATTTTCCTTGTAGAAATGTTAAAGCCGGCCACGGCAACCGGCCGCACTATTGCAGAAGCGCCAAAGGCATTTGCCTTACTGGCAAAAACAGAATCCGGCGCCGCGTACACCTACCGCGACAAGCAAGTGCTGGATGCCAGCGTGAATGCCAATGTAGCAGGCGTGCTCCGCAGCATGCAGGCCGGTGACCTGAAGGCTGTGAGAACTCCGGATGCCGTCGGGCACCTTCTCTTCCTGCGCCAGCTGGACAAAGGCAAGGAAGAAATGGAGGCCAGTCATATTCTTATCTCTTATAAAGGAGCCAGCAACGCCGATAAGACTGTTACGCGTACCAAAGAGGAGGCCAAGGCCAAAGCGGATGCCATTCGCGCCCGTCTGCTAAAAGGCGAGGACTTCACTGCCATTGCCAAAGCTGAGTCCGATGGTCCGTCCAGAAACGATGGCGGCAAGCTTGGCGTATTCAGCCGCGGCATGATGGTTCCGGCTTTTGAAAACGCAGCTTTCAAGCTGAAGCCCGGTGAGTACAGCTCTGTCGTGGAAACACAGTTCGGCTTTCATATTATCAAACAGGATAAACCAGCCGTTCAGACAGCCGATAAAGTGAGCTACGATGAACTTACACTCAAAGGCGGTGACACCCAGAAACGCGCTGATGATCTTCTGAAAAAGTTACAAGCCGGTGCCGTAAAAAGTACCGAAGATGCCATTACGGTACGCTCTATTTTCTTTTCCTTTAAACCGACAGGCTGGAAGGACACGGAATTGGACGGTAAGCATTTCCGCTCGGCAACAGTGACACTGGATCCGGTTGCCAACCTGCCGGTCGTGCAGATTGGCTTTGATACCGAAGGAGCCAAGCTCTTCCAGCAACTCACCAAGAAGAATATCAATAAGCGCATTGCCATCTTTGTCGGTGGCCAGATGGTCACGGCACCAGTGGTGAACCAGGAAATTACAGGTGGTACTGCTGTTATTACCGGCAGCGCAAATATCGAAGAAGCCAAGCGTCTGGCAACGGATCTGAATACCGGCGCTATTCCTGCGCCTATTCACCTGGTAGGCCAGTACAGCGTTGAGGCAACGCTGGGTCAGCAGGCACTGCAGAAGTCCCTGTTCGCCGCGCTGGTTGGTGTCATCATCCTTATGTTATACATGCTTGTTACATACCGCTTCCTCGGACTCATTGCGAATATCGCTCTGGTGGTCTACGCACTGCTCCTCGTTGCGCTCATGAAACTGCCGCTCTTCTTTATAAGCAGTACGTACGTAGTTCTCACGCTTGCCGGTATGGCCGGTGTTATTCTATCGCTGGGTATGGCGGTGGATGCCAACGTGCTTATTTACGAACGTCTCAAAGAAGAATTGCGCAAAGGCAAATTATTCAAGACGGCAGTGGAAAGCAGTTACCTGCACGCCTGGCCGGCCATTCGTGACGGTAACGTCTCCACGCTCATTACGTGCGCCATCCTGTTTATCATCGGCACATCCATTATTCGTGGCTTTGCCATTACGCTCGGTATTGGCGTTTTGCTCTCCATGTTCACCGCCATTGTTATTACGCGTTGGATCCTGCGTTATGTGGCAACCACCAAGCTGGCCGAACGCACCGAACTGTTTGGCGTGAAGCGAAATAAGTAGCAATGTCCTGGCTTATCGCTGGCTCATGTATGCTCTGCCCGTGTGCCGTTCTGCCACTTAACCTGACAATGGATGTATAGTCATTTTTCCCATTGGTACGTCCGATGAATCAATGACAAAAGCAGCAAGTGGATCTTATTCGTGGCCCATGCAATGTACGATATACTCTGCCTGTCTTCTCCCTTTTCCCATGCGACATCTCTTCTTCCGTTTTTCACTGCCACTCATTAGCCTGTTTACCGTGTGGCCACTGGCATTTTCTCATGCCAATGCGGCGGGAATACAGTTTGATGCGCCGCCACCACCTGCCCCGCTTTATAACAGCGTAACTGACCCCATCAAAGGTTCCAGACGAGCCCCTATTACGCTCATTGAATATACCGACTTTGAATGCCCATTCTGCAAATTATTCCAGAAAACACTCAAGAATATTCTTCAAAAGAACGGCAGCCATGTAAGCCTGGTGTACCGGCCGTATCCGCTTACAGCCAGCCACAAAGATGCCTTACCGGCTGCGCTGGCCGCCGATTGCGTTTTCCGCCAGCGCGGCAGCTCCGCATTCTGGAAATACAGTGACGCTCTGTTTGCCGCCGACACTCTGTCGGGCGCCAACCTGACGCAGCTCGCGCAAAAGCAGCGTGTGAACGTGGTAAAATTTAATAAGTGTATCGCCAATCCGGATCTTGGCACAGTCATGGAAGCCAATATTCATAATGCAACGCTGCTTGGCCTGCAGGGGGCGCCCACAACCTTTGTCGTTAACCGCTTAACAAAAAAGCAGCAGATGGTAACCGGCGCGGTCACCGAAGAGGAATTACAGAAAGTGATTGATGAACTCCTTAAGAAAAAAACGACCGCGAAGTAGGCCGACATTTGTATATAAATATCTCATTCGTAGGTGGAAGCGATGGCTCCCGCCTACGAATTTTTCGCAGTGTGAGGGTATTTAATTGTTCAACGCTTGTTCAATTTGATTCTTAAAATGAATCTGTAAAATCGTCCGCTGCACCGCTGCCATTTTACCTTTCCGCGCCGCATCTTCGACCAATTGTTCGCCATTTTCACCATTATTATTCAAGTAAGCTGCAACACGGTTCACCGGTTCTTTATAGTCTCTATGGTATTGCGCCGATGTAAATGTGTCTCCTGCAGCCTCCATGGCACCCCGCTCCCGGTACGCCATATGAGAAATGGCAAGCATACCATCAATCTGCGTATCACCGGTTTCCGGAATATCCAAAGCATCACTATCAGAAGCCTGAAGCGTATGCTCAAATTCATGATCATTCACTTCTTGCACCTGGTCTTTATCAGACTCCACCCTCACCAGTGATGCATCAATGGTAATAGATCTGTCACCATCCTGTTCCATTCCCACTACATTGCCCGGTAATGCCGCTACCCGGACATTATCTTCAAACCGGCTTTCTCGTTCTTTAGCCTGCTTCTCAATTTTGGCGTTTATAAAATCCATATTCGGTAATTCGCCCATTTCCGCAGCGCCAGCGGATCCTTGTATCTGACCCTCTAATAATTCCTGCATGCTTTTTTTCTGTTCATCGGCAATATCGTTAATACGGCCCTGTCGCTCGGCAACGCGATTAATCGCGTTCTGTTCGGCGATACCGATTAATTGCTCCTGGGACGGTGTGCGCATTGTTTCCATAATATCCGTGGAAATAGATCAAAGAGACATGTATAGAAAATACCTCTTTCCGCTCTCCTGCAAGCAAAAGAGAATGTTTATTCAGCTATCCGCTCATACTGCAGAAAAGTGTAAGCGTACGCATGCTGTTCATCCTGTTGATGCTCCTCGCGAGATATCTCTTTCCATTCTGCATCGGGCAATTCGGGAAAAGTCGTATCACCATCAATTTCGGCATGAACACGTGTCAAATAGACACGATCTGCCAAAGGCAACGCCTGCCGATATATTTCACCACCGCCTATCACACACACTTCCTCCGGTTCGCTCTCCCGTGCCAGTGTCAGCGCTTTTTCCAATGAATCAGTGACATCAATACCCGGAAAGGTAAAACCGGACTGACGGGTAATAACAATGTTTTTTCTGCCGGGCAGCGCCCGCCCGATGAATTCCAACGTTTTTCGTCCCATAATCACCGGCTTTCCTTTCGTCACGGCTCGAAAATACTGCATATCATTGGGCAAATTCCACGGAATAGCATGGTTAGGAGCAGAACTGTCACCGATAATGTTATTTTCCGATGCCGCGGCAACCAACGAAATAATCATGAATCCAGTCTAGCTCCAGAACAGGCTCTGCAACAGTCCCGGCTTCCGGCCGGCGGAAGCTCCAAAGATTGAAATACCAAATTCCAAATACTAAATACCAAAATATGGAATCATTAATCTTGGAATTTAGGGCTTGGAATTTGGAATTTCCGTCTTCAGACGGCTATCGGTGCCTTAATGCTCGGGTACGGATCATACCCGACCACTTCAATATCTTCGAATGTGAACGCAAAAATATCTTTTACAGCCGGATTCAATTTCAATTGCGGAAGTGCCCGCGGCTCGCGCGTAAGTTGCTCATTCGTCTGCTCCATATGATTCAGGTACAGGTGAGCATCTCCCATGGTATGCACAAAATCCCCCACGCCCAAGCCGCACACCTGCGCGATCATATGTGTCAGCAATGCGTACGAAGCAATATTGAACGGCACACCCAGAAAAATATCCGCACTGCGCTGGTACAACTGGCAGCTCAGTTTTCCATTGGCCACATAAAAGTGAAACAAGGTATGACACGGCGGCAATTCCACCTGGTCCGCTTCTTTCGGGTTCCAGCCGGTGACAATGTGCCGTGTCCCGTGCGGATTCTTTTTGATGCCTTCAATCAGCCTTGTAATCTGATCCACGCCGTCTTTGTTGTACGAACCATCTGAATTCAACGTAGCCCCAAAATTCCGCCACTGATGGCCGTACACCGGACCAAGTTCACCGGCCGGCCGGCCGAACTTTGCCGTCTTCTCTGCCGTGGCCCACTCGTTCCAAATCGTCACGTTGTTCTGCTGTAAATATGCCACATTGGTATCGCCATGCAAAAACCAGAGAAGCTCATGAAAAATACTACGTGTATGCAGTTTCTTCGTCGTCATCAGCGGAAATCCATCAGCTAAATTAAACCGCATCTGGTAGCCGAATACACTCCTGCGGCCGACGCCTGTTCTGTCGGTTCTGTCCGTGCCGTTTTCAAGAACGTATTGGAGGAGGTCGAGGTATTGGCGCATAGATTTATCATAAGGAATAAGTAAGTCATCAGTCCACATAAGAAAGAAAATTCTAAGCACTACATCCTACATTCCAAACTCTCATTCATCTATTGGAATAAGAGTTTGGGATTTGATAAGTGGAATTTGGAATTTCAATCCTTACACGTCGCCGGCCTCGTCCCCTCGTTCTTCATGGCCGCATACGTCGGCGTGTATTTGTTGCCGGCGCTCCATACCTGGAAACCGCAGTAACCGGCATCATACACGGCATCCATTTCCTCGCGCATGTCGGCGGCTGCTACATTGTAACCCTGTATCCACGGACGGAGCTTATGTTTCTGATCTTCCGGCAATAAATCCTTATAACCCTTTAGAGTCCGATATACGAGCCAGTACGGCCGGCTGCGCGGGTTTTTACCGGGGTAATAGTATTCGTTCTTGGCAAACGTATCCTGGTAGGCCATGGGAGAAATAACGTCTACATACGGAGCGAACTTCACGAAGTCCTGTCCCAGCGGCTCCAGGTTCACCGGGAAATTCCAGCCGAGAATAGCGTAGGTACTGATACCGAATTTTGTTTGAGGTGCCACCTCATCTATGGTCTGGCGGACCATTTTAATAAACTGCAGAATCTTATCCGCTTTCTCCGCACCCGTAAGACCATAGTAGGAAGGCGGCCACTCGGTGGAATAACGGATGTAATCCAGGTTCACTTCATCAATACCGGACTTTAGAATATCCCGCAAAATCTGACGGTTATACTCCAGAGTTTCGGAGCTGGAGCCGTCTGCCCATGTGGAGCCGAAACGCTGGCCGGTCTTGGCATTTTTTACCTGTGCCTCCGGTACTTTGGCCGTAAATTGCGGATCTTTTAAAGAGATGAACCGCGCCATGGTGTAGAGACCTTTCGCTTTGGCTGCCGCTACGACAGCCGGTAAATCGTACACCGGGTGGACGGTATCAATTTCGTTGGCAATGGCGGCATCAGTCTGGAAATAGACATTGTACCCTTTCACATCGAAAATAATGGCTGACCCGCCGGCTTTTATAAGCGCGTCCATGGAATCATTGAAAAAATCTTTCCGCGCTATACTGCCGGATGTTAAATAAATGCCGCGCTTGTTATACGGGTTTACAGGCGGTGCCGTATCGATAGGGCCGGCGCCCGGCGCCCGCGGCGCAAAACGAGTGGAGGCGGTTTTAGACGCTCCCGTTGAGCTGGTATTTTTTGCACCTGCGGATCTTTTGGCTATTTCTTTGGCCGGCACCAGCGATGCTGCCATATGTGGCAAACCGTAAGCGGCGAGCGGCAGACACACAGCAATAAGCGCAGTGCCGCCCATAAGAACAGTATATCTGGAAAAACGCGTACTGGACGACTTCATAAAAAAGCAACGGAAAGAAATGTCTGCATCTTGAAATGAACTCTACATGAAAGGGGTAAGCATTCTCAATAAATATCCTAGATCATGTAAATTCTAAATCCTAAGCACTAAATCCGAAAGGCCGTTCAAGGGGTATATCACCAAACATTAATGTAGGATTTAGAAATTAGTGCTTAGAGTTTTGTCTCCCGGCGTACCGCCAGGCCATTTCAAAAATCTGGCGTTGGGTCTCGGCTACTTCTTTACTTTCAATAATGACGCCGAACACATCGCCGTCGCCTTTGGCATTCACGCCGAACGAACAAATGGCCATTTTGTGATCGTAGATATTAATCTCGTTCGTAAAATCAAAATCGCCGGATGACACCAGCCGTATTTCACGCAACCTGGCCTTGTCTTCACCATGCACGCGTTTGCCGGTTTCATCATCTGGTGCAATGCCGCGTAAGCTAATGGATTTTCGCACGCGCTCGGCCACATATTCCTCATCGTAGTCCGGCCAGACGGAACGCACGGCCGCCGAATTGGCAAAGTTAAGCAACTCCGTTTTGGCGGTGAGCGTATCCATATACACATGGCGGATTCCCTCCCAACCTTCAAAAAAACGAACGGTTGGCTTGCGGTACTTGGCCTTCTGCAGGGACTTCAGTTCCGGTAACGCCCGGTTTAAGGCGGCTACATTTTTCTCGGCTTCCAGTGCCAGGTACTCCGGTGCCACCGGTGTGTAGGCTTTGCCCCGCAACTTTTTGACAACCGTAAACAAGCCGCGGTGCACCAGTTCTTCCAGTGTGTTATACGTCGTAATGCGGTTGAGTGACGTATTTTTTGCATACTCCGATGCCGGCGCAGAACCCAACTGCAAACCCACCATATATAACTGCGCCTCACGTTCATCCAGGCCGACTGCACGCAGAGTAAGAAGAAGATCTTTTGCCATAGATTCATAGTGTATCAACTTGTTATCATTTATAACAACAAAAAAATATTTTTACCATATAACCGGCTTGCGCTGGATAGAAATATTTCCACCTGTCTTAAAAGTGAGCGAAGCGCCAAAGCCCAAAGCCGGATAACGCCGCCAATTGTCCAAAAAATCTACAGTTCATATTGTTTCGCCAGCCATGATTGATCATACACGCAACTCTTGCCACAGTGCGTTACATTCTACTTCTTTCCTCCATATGTATGACAAACAAGGAACTGGTGGCGTTCGCAAAAAAACATAAGTGCACCATTTTGGACCTCACATTCGTGGATGTGCCCGGCACACTGCACCATACCAGCAAACCCATTCATCAACTGGAAGACGTACTGGAAGACGGCGCCGGCTTTGACGGCTCCAGCATCCGCGGCTTCAAGCAGATTCAGGAATCCGACATGCTACTCATTCCCGATACGGCAAGTGCCATGATCGATCCGTTTACGGAGGAACCGACATTGTCACTGCTCTGCGATGTATACGAACCGGTCGGGCGAAAAATATACGCCCGCAGCCCGCGCTCCATTGCCAAAAAAGCCATGGAATTTTTAAAAAAAAGCGGTGTTGCCGACAAAGCTTTCTTTGGTCCGGAAGCTGAGTTTTTTATTTTTGATCATGTGAGTTACAACCAGGGTCCGGGTGCCGCGCACTACCGCGTGGACAGCGAGGAAGCTACCTGGAACTGCGGCAACGACGAAGAGGAAATCGGCAGCCTGGGCTACACCATCCGCCATAAGGAAGGTTACTTCCCCGCCGCGCCGGCCGACAGGCACCAGGATGTCCGCGCCGCGATGGTTATGGAAATGGAACGTGCCGGCATAGAAGTGGAAACATTCCACCACGAAGTAGCCACCGGCGGCCAGGCGGAAATAGATATGAAGTTCGATGAGTTGCTGAAAATGGCCGATAGTCTTATGCGCTACAAGTACATCACGCGCAATGTAGCCGAACGGTACGGCAAGTCCGTTACGTTTATGCCCAAACCCATCTTCGGCGATAACGGCTCCGGCATGCATGTACACATGAGTCTGTGGAAAAGCGGCAAGCCGCTCTTTGCCGGCAACGAGTACGCCGGTCTGTCCAAAATGGCACTCTGGTACATGGGCGGTATTTTAAAACATGCCCAGGCTCTCTGTGCGCTCTGCAACCCTACCACCAACAGTTACAAGCGTCTGGTACCGGGCTTTGAGGCACCAGTAAACTTTATCTACTCCGCCCGCAACCGCAGCGCCGCTTTCCGCATTCCAATGTACTCGCAAAACCCCAAGGCCAAGCGCGTGGAATTCCGTTCACCGGACCCTGCATGTAACCCGTACATTGCTTTCTCCGCCCTGCTGCTGGCCGGGTTGGATGGTATTAAAAATAAAATTGATCCGGGCGCGCCGACCGATGAAAACCTGTACCACATGGATCCAAAGAAGCTCGCCAAAATTCCACATGCTCCGGCCAGCCTGGGACAGGCGCTGGATGCACTGGAAAAAGACCACGCATTTCTTATTGATTCCGGCGTCTTTACCCAGGATTACCTGGATGACTTTATTGCCGTAAAGCGCGATGAAGTGGCCGATGAAATGAAGCGGCCGAGCCCGAGTGAGTTTTTCCGGTACTACGATGTGTAGCATGGCTTCGTGTTCACATTCATACATGTGACAATGGCTATGCATGTCCTTTATGAAAAGTATCTGATTGATCAATAGTAACTGCCAAACATACTATTGAAGGTCATAATTCGATAGATAAAATACAAAAAAAGCAACCCTCTCCGGGCCGCTTTTTTGTACTTGCGATCTAACGAAATTATTGACCGGCGGACGTAGCGTCGCCTGCGGCACTTATAGCAGAGGAGCTGGCATCTAGCATGGCGCTGCTGTCAGCACTCGTAACGGCAGCGGTAGCAGTGCCCTTCATCATCATGAGCGTACCGTTTTCCCACTTGTAAGACATGCCGTCAGCACCGGAGAAGGTGTCGGCTACAGCCCATGTCTGGCCGTTATCTGCGCTAACCATCAACTTGCCATCGGCTTCCACTTTGTACCACTTGGAATCCGGAGACCTCCAGAGACCGCCTGGAACAGCCACCCACGTAGTGCCGTCGGTGCTGGAAACGAGCTTGCCGTTATCAAGCTTGAGCCACTTACCATCGCTGTCCTGCCACATTCCATCGCTGGATTCGGCCCAGGTGGCATCAGCCATGGCGGAAGAAGTATCTGTCATTGCAGCATCGCTGGAGACAGGAGTGCCATCTGTGGCTGCAGGTGTAGACTTGGAACATGCGGCAAATGTGAGAGCGGACATCGCCAGCAATACGAACAACTTTTTGGACATAGGAATCAGGGAATGTAATAAAGAAGCGTGATTATACGGTTATTTCCGAAAATCAAAAATATTTTCTCAAAGTCAGCGACTGTTTTATGTGAGGTTCGCAAATGAAAAACGTTGATAAATACAAAAACTATTTTTTGATATGTATTAATGATACCGACGGATCAATACCTGCCAGATCCGGTTTTCCTTTTGTGCGGGAAGACGGGCATGCGTTTTGGAACACGCATTGTCCGCACTTGCGATTGCGCGCCACGCACACCGCCCGCCCGTGACTAATGAACAATGTATTCAGATTCCCCCACTCTTCATGCAGCGTCTGCCGCATCAAATCAATTTCTATTCGCTGCGGTGTTTTCTCGCGGGTAAGCCCGAGCCGTCTGGATAACCGCAACACATGCGTATCCACCGCGATACCTTCACGCTTATCAAATGCCGCATGCAATACAACCGCAGCCGTCTTCCTGCCAACGCCCGGCAACTCAATGAGTTCTTCCATGGTATCCGGCACGCGTCCGTTGTATTTTTTTAACAGTATCTGCGCCGTACGATTGATAAACGTCGCCTTATGTATGTAGTGGCCGCACGACCGGATATCCTGCTGCAGCTGCAGGATATCTGCATTGGCATAGTCTTCGGGTGTCTTATATTTTTCAAAAAGCGTCTTGGTAACTATATTCACACGCGCATCCGTACACTGCGCGCTTAAAACGGTAGCCACCAACAACTCCAGCGGGTTCTGCCAGTCCAAAAACGAGCGTGGCGGTTTATACATGCCATGCAATGTCGCCAGAATGGTATCCATGGAAAGCGGAGACTGAGCCATAGAAGACAGTATGCAACCGGGCAGTACAAACGGCAATACGTGCGTACGGATATTCCTCACAGGCACACCAATGCCATGCAAAAAGCCACTCTGCTCTCTGCCAACATGACACTTGGCCGGTAGTTTGTGCGACGCATAAAAGTCAATGAAAATTGGTGGCAACACGTCCGTCTTGTCTATTATAGTCCCTGCCCTATGTCGAACTTCCCGCCTTTCACCATTTTTGATCTGGAGACAACAGGCCTGGACCCCAAAAGGGGCCATCGTATTATTGAAATTGCCGGTCTCCGCGTGGAAGACGGCATTATAGACGAGGCAAAATCATTCGTATCATTCGTGAACCCGGAACGTGATATCCCCTGGGAAGCCAGGCAGGTAAATAAAATCAGTGAAAGCGACGTGGCAGGTGCACCGACTATTGATGCCGTCCTGCCGCAGTTTTTGGAATTTACCAAAGGCACCATACTCATTGCCCATAACGCGTCGTTTGATTATGGATTTTTATCATCCGAGAAGGAGTTCTGCTGGGGCTACATTGAGTTACCGGAAGTCCTCTGCTCCATGCGTCTCAGCCAGAACCTGTACCCCAAAGAATTCCGTCATAACCTGGATGTTCTCTGCCGCCGGTTCAACCTGCAAATGCCGGCAGAGCGCCACCGCGCCCTGGCCGACTGCGTCCTTACGGCGCAGGCGGTGTTAAAAATGATCGAAGAAGGACCCGTAAAATCTTTGGATGATATGCGAAAGCGAGCGGCCATAAAGGCTCTGGTGGCATAATACGCAATACAAAGCACGCAGCATGTAAGACCTGTTCGAGGAAAACATGGAAATTTGATCGTCTATCCTCCATACTGGATACTACGTAACAGATGAACGTGTCCGTATTCCCCATTGTCACCGGCGCAGACAACCCCATTCTTCGCCAAAAAACGAGGACCATACCGGCTGTCACCAAAAAAACACTCAAGCTGATTGAAGACATGAAAGACTCCATGGCGGAAGCCAAAGGCGTCGGCCTCGCCGCACCGCAAATTGGCAGCAACCTGCGCGTCTGCCTGGCGTACATCAATGAAAAAATCGTGCCGCTTATTAACCCTGTCATTGTACATAAAAGCAAAGAAACAGTCATCGACGAAGAGGGCTGCCTGAGCCTGCCGAAAATATGGATAAAAGTACCGCGTGCCGTGGAAATCACGCTTCGGTACACCGACGAAAAAGGCAAACCCCAGGAACGGAAATTACAAAACTTCGATGCCCGTGTCGTCCAGCACGAAGTAGACCACTTGGAAGGCGTACTTATTGTGGATTACAAGTAATGCCAAAAACTAGGCGGACTCCTCCAACTCAAGTAATAAGCTGGAAGATCCCCTTAATATTGCAAGTGCTGCAGACAGACGTGACTTCACCGTTCCTATAGGAATTTTTTGAATGTCCGCTATCTCTTTATATTTCAAATCCTGAAAATAAGCCAAGCGCAGCGTTTCTTTTAATAGAACCGGCAATCTATCAACTTCATCTCTCACCTTCTGTCTTCTTTCATTAATTTTCATAATCGCACTTCCTTCTCTATCTTTTCCTATGAGAAGATCAACCAATGCCGATGGCTCAGAATCACTGTCGTTTACTTCAGTCCGGACATCAAGTGAGAGCATAGGATGCCTGCCTAGTTTTCGTAAGAGATCCACAGCCTGATGTGTAGCTATGGAATACAACCAAGGCCGAAACAAGTGACTATCTTCATATGCCTCGCTTTTTACATGTATTTGCAGCATTGTATTTTGAAACACATCCTCTGCCACTTCGGCACAGCCGGTATAACGAGTAAGATATCGAGTCACTTCAGGCCTGTACCTTCGTTCTATTTCACGAAAATCCTCTTCCCGCTTTTCATACTTATACCGGGACATAAGCACTTCATCTTTTTCTGATTGAATGTCTGAGCCAGAGGGAGCGTTAAGCATGCGCATATCGTAGTACTACGTTTATGTAATGCAAGTTAATTTTGTCAAACAAAGGTATTTTGCTTTACTGTAAACAAAAATTTACTATAAAAGACATACAAGACTGAGTTTGCACACTCTTACCGTCAGCCGCTATCCTTTCCGCATGCCGGATCTGGAAGTTATTATTGGCCTGGAAGTACATGCGCAAATGAATACAAAGACGAAGATGTTCTGCAATTGCGATAATGACGCCTTTAACAAGCAGCCAAACACAACGGTGTGCCCCGTATGCATGGGTCACCCGGGTACGTTGCCGGTGGCCAATGAACAGGCGGTGGAGAAAGCGATTGCGGCCTCGGTCGCGCTTGGCTGTACAATCAGCGAGCATAATCATTTTGATAGAAAACACTACTTTTACCCGGATCTGCCGTCCGGCTTCCAGATTTCCCAGTACGACTTCCCTCTCGCACAGCATGGCCAGGTGGAGTATGACCTGCCTACCGGCAGCGATGGAAAAACAAGTACGTCCAAGGTATGCCGCATTCACCGCCTGCACATGGAAAATGATGCCGGCAAGCTGACGCATGAAGGCAACAAAACACTCTGTGACTACAACCGGGCCGGTACGCCGCTTATGGAAATTGTGACGGAACCGGACCTGCGGAACAGCGACGAGGCCGTGGCGTTCGCGGAGGAGCTGCGCCGTATAGTCGTGGCCGTCAATAGCAGTGAAGCCGACATGTTCAAAGGCATGATGCGGTTCGATGCCAGTATTTCCCTGCGTGAAAAGGGAACCGAGAAACTGAATCCGCGGAGTGAAATCAAAAACCTGAATTCGTTTAAGGCACTTAAAAATGCGCTGCAGTATGAAGAAAAGCGCCTGCGCAAGTTATGGGAAGAAACAAACGGCCCCATGACCGGCGACATCACCGTCGGCTGGCAGGACGACGAAGGCAAAACGCGCTTGTTGCGCAGCAAAGAAACAGCCGATGATTACCGCTACTTCCCGGAGCCGGATATTCCACCGCTTCACGTACCGGCCGAAAAAGTAGAAGCAGTACGTGCGTCACTGCCGCCTTTGCCACGCGCATTGAAGCAGAAGTATGTCGACTTAAAGCTGACTGCCGCCGAAGCGAATATGCTGGTAGATCTGCCAAAGCTAAGCGCCCTCTACGATGCCGTCCATGCCAAAACCGGTGACGCCAAAAAGGCATCGGGGCTCATTCTTACGCAGCTGATGGGCTTCCTGAACGCACATCACAAAACGCTGGATGATCTGCCGGGCGAAGCGGATATTCTGGAGCTCGTGGACAATATGGAAAACGGCATTATTTCCGGCAGTGCCGGCAAGCAGGTTCTGGAAGAAATGCTCTTAACCGGAAAAACCGCACCGGAGATTATTAAGGAAAAAGGACTCATGCAGGTATCCGATGACGGCGCTATTGAAGAATTGGTTAAACGCGCCATGGAAGCCAACGCGGATTCCGTAGCTGCGTACAGAGGCGGCAAGCAGGCGGCTTTGGGAGCCATTGTCGGCTGGATTATGAAAGAGTCCAAAGGCAGCGCGAACCCGAAGAAGGTGAATGAGGTGCTGGTGAAAATGCTTGGCTAATATTGAGGAACATCTACGTGCAGGAATGCATTTTCATATAAGGCCCGCAGCGATTTGATAATCACTGCTACGACATTTGAAAAATCTTACTAATGACTACAGACCATACACTACAAACTAACCATTCACCCGTTCCATATACTCCCCTGTTTCTGTATTCACTTTTACCTTCTCGCCTTCGTGAATAAAGAGGGGGACGTTTACCACCAAACCTGTTTCCAATGTGGCTGGCTTGGTACCGCCGGTGGCGGTGTCGCCTTTTACGCCGGGTATGGTTTCCGTCACTTTTAAGACCACGGTGGAAGGCAAGTTAATACCAATGGGATGCTCTTCAAACATGAGCGCATCTACCTCCGCACCATCCACCAGGTACCCGCCCTGCTCCTCCATGACATCTTTGTTTAACTCATACTGGTCATACGTCTGCAGATCCATGAATGTGTACGTATCACCATCGCTATACAGAAACTGCACCTTGCGGTAACCCACATCTGCCGGCTCAATTTTTTCTGATCCCTGAAAGTTCTTGGCTAAAATAGCTCCGGTTTTGAGGTTCTTTAATTTCGTCTGCATATTCGCCTTACTCTGGCTCTTACGGCCAAACTGCGAGGAAACAACAAGATACGGCTCACCATCGATAGTAATAGCTTTGCCGGGTTTAAGGTCGGTAATTGTGTACATAGGAGCACCATTGTTCCGTTGAACCCGGAGAGAGTCAAGACAGACCGGAATAAGTCTGTAGTCTGTAATAGGATTGCGTTATTGGTTTATCGTTTGTTCGTTTATAGCTCTAGGCTTCATTTGTTTGTTTGTTTATCGTTGGTTCGTTTATGGTTCAGTCATTCTGCCTGGCAATTGAATGTTACTCATTTTTATGATCGGTTGTTTCCAAAAACCAACCAACCAACCAACCAACCAACCAACCAACCAACCAACCAACCAACCAACCAACCAACCAACCAATTACTCTTTACCCTCATTACATACCAGCTTCTCACCGGTCTTATAATATTCGTACGCACGGCGGAATTGCGTTAACTGAGTACCTTTTGCCTCGCGTAGAATGCGGCCGATGACGTACTCGCGGTCGGCATAGGGCTCCAGGTCTTTCAAAATAGTAACAGCCTGGCTGCAGATGGACGGCTCCATGCTCAAATTATTCAATTCACCCAGCTTGAGGCCAACCATAGCGTCTCTATCCTGCGGCAACGGCGGACGGGCAGTGGTTGGGCGGGCGGGCAAAAGATCCGCGAGAGCAGGAGTTTCAGACGGCGTCACAGGATTAAATGCAACAGACGAAACAGACAGCGATGCCGTTGCCTCCTGTACGATAGACGATGCATTCTGCAGATCATCAATCTGCGGCTGTATATGGGCCAGTGCCGCGCGGGCGGTCTGAATATTTCCTTCTTCCATAGTGCGCTTCACGGCAAGTACCTGGTCCGCCAATAACTCCTGTCGCACTTCCGACTCCGATGCCGGGTTGGCGGCGGCGGTTGTTTCCAGTACGGCATTTTTTAAAGCGTAGGCGTCATCACCCGGGAGAGCGGCGCCAATGTCACTCGTCGTCGTTACCAGCTCCTGCTGCACCAGTAACTGGGCAATATCGGAACCTGTTGCGGCGGCAAGTACTGTCTGGCGATAATCGGCAAGCGATGCGGCGGCGGCTCCGCTATCTCCGCCGGCCGTAAGAGCGGCGGCTTCATTCAAACGCTTATTAGCCTGAGCCAACAGCTTCCTGGTCTTCTCTTCGGTCGAAAAACTGAATGCCACATTCACCGCTTCGGCAAGACGTTTAACGGAATACAGAATATTCGTCGGCAGCATGCCGGCCTGGGACGCGCGCCGTTCCTGCTGCAACTGAACAATTTCACGCTGGTGTACGGCATCAAACGCAAGGTTCTTGGTTACCCACACATCTTCATACTCATGATCAGCCATCTTGCGCGGCTTGGCGATGCCATCAGCCGAGACAATATATTCTTCACCGGCAAGCAGAGTGATGTCCTGGCCATGGTGCCGGATGGTGGCATGCTGATTCCACACCTGCACACGGCCATCCGAAGTAATGGACACGCTGCCTTCATTGATAAGAACGGTAGCGTCACCGACGGCAACCGAAATACCGGTGATGCCATCAGGAATAAAACCCTGAACCCAGATTCTTCCCTTGTGCAGCGTAAGTGTTACCGGATACGTTATCTTAGCGGGGCTGTCCCGCAAGTCATGCAGCGCAATAGTGGTGTTCGGCGCCAGGCGGAATACGCCGTCATCATGGTCAACCACTTTGGCAGGAACTTCATTGGTACTGTCGCCTGTCTGCAGAAGCGCGCTGCGGGTGAGGTTCAATTCATTCTGTGCCTCGGGCTTTGGCTGCCATAAACCGCCACTCAGGACGTACATTTCACCCATTACTAAAACACGGGATTCGGCAATGGTTGGGGGGGCCAGAAAAAATACCGGACTGGATGTTGCCGCCAGCGCAAGCACGGCAAACGCAGCAACCCATTTAATGGGCCGGAACGGCGACCGGCGGGCCAGACTAATGCGCTGCACTATGCGTTCCAGAACCGTAAGCTGCACGCCGGACGGCGCTGCCAGAGAATCACGGACATGATTCCAGATATCCTGGGAAACAGGCGCAATGCGGGAAGAAATCTGCGACCAGACTTTCCGGGAAACCGGTGAAGACGGATTCAAATCTTTTTGGAGTTCCTGCAGATAAGCCGGCGCTTCAATGCGCGACAGCATTTGGCGGCGGACTGCGGCCTTGGTTTTAGCCGATGGCACAAGCCCGGCGCGGACGCCATGCAGCACTTCCTCGGTGGAGAAAGGAGAGACGGGCCGGCGTTCGGGAGTTTTAGGGGACACGTTCAGCTTATAAAACGGGAAAACGGGCCTTCCGTTACGCGGAAGAGGCAGAAGACTGACGGCGCATATCCGGCGGCAACAAGGCTTCCAGCTTGCGGAGAGCCCGGAATTTGAGAATTCTGACCGCTCCTTCGGTTAAACGAAGCACTCTGGCCACTTCATGGTGCGGCAATTCGGCAATATAAGACAAAATCAGGATTTCCCGGTAGCGCTTTGGCAGCTCCATCATAGCTTGACGAACAATACGAACTGTATCTTGGCTATGAATACGGGTATCGGGCTTATTGAAAATATCGTTGTCCGGCAGTTCTTCGGACACTTCCTCAAAATTGCGCTGTGTCCGGTACGTATCAATAACCGTATGGCGTGCAATACGGAACACCCAGGCGCCAAATGAAATGTCTTTCTGCACTTTATACTGGTGCAGCTTCTCCCACGCCTTCACAAAAATATCGGCCACTATATCTTCCACCAGTTCCGCCGGCGCGCGGAATGCCGTGTAGCGATACACAGACGGAAAATAATGATCATACACCTGGCCGAAGGCATCCGTATCACCCTGCTGAGCACTGGCAATAAGCGTTCGGATATCCGATTCCTCGAGTGGCTGCTGTATCATGACGGATGTGATTGTAGAGGAAAACGCCGGGGACTGTAGGGAAATTTTGATGTGTTCACCATGTGGCTTCCATCTGCTGACTAGCTGTGGCTTTCGTTTATTAGTTTATCGTTTGTTCGTTTATAGCTCTAGGCTTCATTTGTTTGTTTGTTTATCGTTGGTTCGTTTATCGTTCAGTCGCTGAACCTGACAATTGATAGTTGGCCATTTTTATGATCAGTTGTTTCCAAAAACCAAAAACCAAAAACCAAAAACCAAAAACCTACCAACTAACCAACTATTCCCACTCAATAGTAGCCGGCGGCTTATTGGTTAAGTCCAAGAACACGTAATCAATATGATCTTTTAGTGCCGGATGATTCTTAATCGCGTCTGACATCTTTTTCAACACATCAATCGACAAGAATCGTGCATCAGCCGACATGGCATCCGTGGAATCCATTGGCCGTAGAACAATAGACTGGCCGCCATCCTTTTTGCCAATCGGCAGCAAGACAACCGGGAACTGCCACAATTTTTCGTATAATCCTTCCTGCCGCATGATCGTATCGACAATGCTATCCGCCTCGCGCAGTAAGTCGGCACGTTCGCGCGTGAGATAATTTGCTGTGAATGAAAATTGATCAGGCAACGGATCAAGACTGATGAGAACGCGGTTAATCTGCTGATTCACATTCGGAACAGATGTTGCCAGATGCCGGGCCGTATCATACATCTCCTGTGATTCACCAATAGAAAACGCAAGAGCATGGCGATAGGTGCGGCCGTCACCCTGCACGCCAACGGATTTAACCGGAAGGATTTTACCCGTCAGACCATCAGCCGTTACGGTATCAGGCATGACACTATCAGGCTTCTGTGCACACAGAATTCGTACGCCCAATCCCGGCCCCGGGAACGGGTGCCGCCATACCAGCTCATGCGGCAGGCCCAGTTCTTCGCCCAGCACACGCACTTCATCTTTATACAGTTCCTTGAGCGGCTCGATGACGCGGCCTTCCTCGATCATTTTCTGAATAGCCTCCACCCGGTTATGGTGCGTTTTGATTTTATCCGCATGCTTGGTGCCGCCGGTTTCAATGGTATCCGGGTAAATCGTCCCCTGCCCCAGCATGTAGCCATCGTCCATATTAATATTCATTTCGCCTGCGACGCGCTTCTGTACCGCCAAAAACGTATCGCCGATGATTTTCCGCTTAGCTTCCGGTTCATACACATCTTTTAGGTTGGCAAAAAATTCCTCGGATGCATCTTCAATATGTAAGTTTGTAATGCCCAGAGCATCAAAAGCATTCCTGATCATGGCCACTTCGCCTTTGCGCATAAGACCGGTATCCACCATGAGGCCAACGACGCGATCTGCTCCTAAAACCTGATTCAACAATGTGAAGGCAACCGTGGAATCCACGCCGCCGGACACCAGCATAAATACTTTCTTGCCGGCAGTAGCTTCAGCCGAGGCCGGTTTATTCCCGACTTCAGCCACAATCTGATCCCCCACATGCTTGGCATAACTTTCAATAGACCACGGTGCCGCGTGGCAGACATCCACAAACCGCTTAAGAATATCCTGGCCGTGTTCGGTGTGCGTTACTTCCGTATGAAACTGAATAGCATACAAATGCCGGGATTCATCGGCAAAAGCCGCATTTTTGCAGGTATCCGATGTGCCGATAAGCGTAAAACCCTGGGGAAGTTCTGTCGCTTCATCACCATGCGACATCCAGACGATGCAGCTGTCTCCGCAATCGGCCAGCAGCGAACCGCCACCATTCACAATAGTCAGTTTGGTCTTCCCATATTCTTTTATGTGGCCCGGGCTCACGGTTCCGCCAAGCGTCTGCGTCATCCAGTGGAGTCCGTAACAAATACCGAGCACAGGAATTCCCAACTCAAAAAGTTTCGGATCCGCCTGCGGGCTGCCTTCGTCATACACGCTCTGCGGGCCGCCGGATAAAATAATACCGGCCGCATGTTTCAGCTGATCAATAGGCGTTTCCGGTGGCAGGATTTCCGAAAAAACTCCGCACTGGCGCACACGGCGGGCAATGAGATGGGCGTATTGGCCGCCAAAATCAAGAATAATGATGCTGCCCGGATGTGCAGTAGCCTCCATAGACGCAGTTTACAGGAGAGAGCAAAAATTGACTAATAATTTTTATAGTATGTAGTTTTACAAATAATCAGCTGGAATACACACATTACACCGAACGGACGTCCACGGCAGCGGCCTCTCTTCTCTGTAAAACCACAGCCACGAGTATCCACACGGTATACGCCACCGCGGCATCTTCCCACGAGTGGAGGAAGAGGGCGGCAATACTTACGGCTATGAAAGCTAATCCAATAGAAGTTTGCAGTTGGTAGCTGGTAGTTTGTAGTTGCATCGTTTTTCTTAGACGACGAATAATTAATACAATCAGAAGAATAAACAGAAAAAACCCAATCCACCCGAGCTCCACGCCAATTTGCAAATACCAGTTTTCGGTGACGAACGGGCAGTTGCATGCTTTGGCTGCCGGCTGCACTTGCTTACTTGCCACAAAGACACACAAGTCTGGGTGCGGCACAGCCCACGAAACATCGGAGCCGGCATCCACGTACACGCATGTATCGCTTTTTCTGTTGGATGCCGGGCCGGCGGATGCCAGGCCCAGGCCAAACGGATGCGCCACCATTGTTTGAATGGCGGCGAGCGGTTTTTCGATATGTCCTTTTGACGACGCTGTTCGCACAAGAATTCCCGGCTTTAACACAGATATACCTGCGACAGCCACAATCAACAGCACTGCAAAACCTGCGGCCATTTTATATAATTGATGACGCGGAAATGTGCGACATACCAATACAGCAACAACGACAAAGGCAGCAACCCACGCGGAGCGGGAAAATGTGAGCAGTAAAGCGGTGCCAAGAACAAGAGCCGTTATTAAATCATAATACGTACTACGTACTCCGTATTCCCTGTCCTGCACTTGAAAAACCTTCACCAATGCAATAGAAGACGGCACTAACAACCAAATGCCAAACTGATTCGGGCCGCTCATGGTGCTTTGGACGCGACGGAGACCAAGCCCGCCGATTTGCTGGAATGGCGCCAACGGACCATGGGCCTGGTACAGCGAATGTAAATCAGAGTAACCCAGCCACGTAAAAAATGTCTGTGGCAGAACAAAGCTGATGATGCCGTACACCGAGAGAATACCGCCGACAATCAGCAGTCCTTTTAGTGCATAGTGCTGAAATGATTCCGACCAGCCCACCCGGCGGAACACCAGAAACAACATCGGCGGGAGAAAATCATACTTAAACCCCAGGATAAAATCCCCCAGATCCTTTTGAAGGAATGTAACGGGAATGGAGAGAGCAATGAGCGAGAGAATGAGAAGATCGATTTTGTCAGTTTGTAGTTTTTGGTTTTTGGTTTTTGGTTGCTGAAAGAATTCAATAACAGCTACAAGCAACATGATTGCCAGTAAACCTTCCTTCCATAAAACCAGGTGCGATTCGGGCGGCAGATTGGCGCCGAAAAATACCCGCGTTAAAACAGTTACCAAAAGCGCATGAAACGGCAGCAATAAAAGCAAAGCCAGTGTCAGCCGTTCACGAATTTTCTGGAGCATGTTCAATCAAAAACGAACAATGGACTAACCCAAGTGCAATCTTTCCTCTTCTGTCCGGAACACCTCCCCTTCCGCCAGCACTTTCACGACGGCATCGATACATTTTTCACTTACGTTTTCGCCGTAAATTTTAGGGCGGCGGCGCATGTATTCGTTGTTCCAGGCAAAATCGATAATGCGGCGGATAAGCTTGCCGTCGATGGGCGGCGCAATAATGTTGCTGCCGTTCATAATGGATTCACTCCGGTCCGAGCCGAAGCGCAGCGTAACGCACGGCACACCCATAATATTCATTTCCTCCTGCATGGATCCGCTGTCCGTGGCGCAAACGGCTGCCTGGCTCATGGCGACAATGACATCTGTGTATTGCGACCAGACGGGCGAGTAGATAAATGTCGGGTAATTCTTCGCCAGCGTATCCAGCTCTTCCTTTAAGTTGTAGCGCTTGAGTGCCTCCTCTGTCTGGAACATGGAAATGAGCAATACTTTTTTGCCATCCAGAATAAGGCTCTTCATGGCGTCGTAAATGGCGCGGAAGCGTATCTCGGATGTGCAGTTTTCGCGCCGGTGAATACAAAAACGCACAAAATCGCCGTCTTTCAGTACCGGATATTTTTCAAAAATATCGGATGCCGCTGCATTCTCCAGCGCCTCCAAGGTGGCATCGGCGACGGTATTGCCCACCACAAAGACGCGGTCCGCGGCATAGCCTTCACTCTCCAGAAAATGTTTCACCAGTTCATGCGGCGCCAGGTGAACGCCGGTAGCCGCCTCGCTGGCACGCGTGTTGAACTGCTCCGGGTACGGCTCCTGGCTGCCCCGCTCCCAATTGGCGGCGTTCTGCAAAAAGTTATACCAGTGTGAGACATCAAAATCCTCCACGCTTTCCCAGTGATGGTCCGCCGCCTCCCTGTACTTGGGCGTAAGCGTGCGAATGCCCGCCTCCACATGCACCGATGCAAAACCGTGGCAGTAACCGGCGTTGCTGGCCGCCATGGCAGTCGTCGTATCGCCATGCACGTATGGGATCACGATTTTATCGCGCTTCTTGAGCTCCTCCATAACCAGCCCCAGCCGGCCGATAATCTGGCTCACCACTTCGTACATTGCCCCGCGCACATTCAAATTAAAATCCGGCTGCACGCCGAATTCTTTCAACATGCCGCCGCTCAGGTTCTCGTCGTAATGCTGGCCTGTGTGACCGAGCAGCACCAGGTGACCGCGCTTCTTGAGCTCTTTGTACAACGGCACCTGCTTAATAATATCCGGCTTCGTGGCAATCATGATCAAATGCACATGGCGGTCGGGGTGCCCGGCTATAAGATCCAAAAAATCCGTTGATCGATACGTGACTTCGTTCATCCGGGGAATAGTACATTGACGAACGCCCTAACGGAACTGAGAATAAGAACATGACTATTCACCATACATTAAATGATCTGTCATCTGATGCCGGCACCGGCGAACCCGCCTGCGCCGCGTGCTGGAATTATGCAGATCGTATCATTCTGGATAATACGGAACCGTTCTCATTCGACATCGATATATTTCGCACAAACATGCAGCGTTTTCTGGAAAGACATGATATTTACACGCAACTGAACATCCGTCCCGCGGACACGACAAAACAAGTTCTGGACGTAAGAAAATCGGCATCAGCCGCAAACGACAAAGAGCAAAACAGAGAACTGAGCCTGTCAGTCTTCCGTCTCATCCGCTCCTATATTGAAGACAACCGCTACGGTCATGTTGTGAGACTGATTATCCGGCATGGAGAAGTGGACATACGACAGCCGCATTAAACCGTCCCCTTCTGCACTGATTTTTCTGTAATAGATACTTTCGTAACAATGCCCGGAATCTCCCGGATTTCTTTATGCGTCATCTTATTATCTTCAAACGTATAGATATACGGCGTACATAAACCGATTTCCATACTGGCCGCATCTTCCGGAGAAAGCTTTTCCAGATATTTCATAATCGGCCGCAGACTATTGCCATGGGCGGCCACAAGAACCGTTTTGCCGGCATTCACTTCCGGCAAAATGTATTGCAGAAAAAAAGGCAGTGTACGGCGCTCACAATCTTCCATGCTTTCGCCGTTCGGCGGCCGTGTTTCGTAACTTCTCCGCCAGAGCCGTACTTGCTCCTGTCCGTATTTTTCGGCTGTCTCCGCTTTATTGAGTCCCTGTAAATCCCCATAGTGACGCTCGTTCAAAGCAGAATCTTTTTCGGTTGGTAATCCGGTTTGACCGGCCGATTCCAGCACACGATCCAGCGTCTGGTTCGCGCGTTTCAGCCGAGAGGTAAATGCGATATCAAAGTGAAAATCTTTCAGATGTTCACCGGCAGTGACGGCGTCTTTTTCCCCCTGCGGCGTAAGCGGCACATCCGTCCAGCCGGTAAACCGGTTTTCCAGATTCCATGCAGATTGACCATGGCGGAGAAGGATAAGGGTGGACATACAAAGGCAGTAATAAATAAATTGATGCTCCAAAAGCATAAAAGACAAAACACTAAGCACCAAGCACTAAATTCTAATAATGTCGGAAAGGCATGTAACGGCTCTTTAGGATTTAGAACTTATCCCAAGGGGACCGCTTCGGGGGAATTTAGGATTTCCCCACTGCCCTGTCTGGCTATGAATCACGTTTTCTGCTATAATTATTCGATTTATGGATATTCACTTCCTTTCCCGCATGCGTTACAACCAGGCTATTGGCTGGACTGTTCTGCTGTGTGCGATGATTGTCATGCTGGCGGCCGCACTTGCCCGCGCCACTATCAACCTGAATGCCGCACTTACCGATAAGCCGGACCTGGCCATTTATATTCTTGATTCAAAGATCACGCAGGCAACGCTCCTGCGCGAAGATACAATCCACCGCGATTACCTGGCGCAAACAAAAAACGGCGCGCAACTGGTGAAACTGGAAAAGAGAGATTCACAATGGGTAATCGCCGAAGAAGAAATGTTACACGAGTAATGAATAATGAATTTTGAGTCTCTAGCCGTCGCCTCTAAGGCTATGGCCGACAAGTGAGTCTTGCGGGCTATATTTTTGTCTAGTGCAACTTAAAACTCAATCCCTTCCCGTGCCTCACAACCAACCACGGAAATACCACCACGGCCGTCCAGATTCTTTTTATGCGCCATGGTTCCAGGGCTACGCGCCACAGCCATTCCAAATGCATGTTTCTGATGCCGACCGGTGCACGCCTGGCAACTCCGGCCAGGAAATCAAACGTGCCGCCCACGCCCATGGCCACGCGTACCGAAGGTAATTTCTGCATATGCTCATCAATCCACATATCCTGTGCCGGTGCGCCGTAGGCAACGAACAAAATAGCGGGCCGGGCTTTTTGGATTACCGATACAATCTGCCCTGCATCCTCCCCGCGCGGTGAGCCGGAATACGTTCCCACCACCTGCAGGTTTGGATTTTTCAACTGC
>JAQBQQ010000011.1 GCA_028286915.1 Candidatus Peribacteria bacterium
ATAGATAATCCTGGTGATGATGGAAGAGAGGAAATAGATGAAATAGAGGAAATAGAGGAAATAGAGGAAATACAGGAAATAGAGGAAAGAGACCAAATAGAGGAAATTTTTATAAGCATATTTGGGAGAGATCTGCTAGTCTTTATGTCTTATGGCATCTACTTTTTCACGCAAGCTTCTTACCATTGGTGTTCCGGTACTCACTCTGGTTTTTGGCTGGCATTTGGGACGGCAGTACGAATACCGGGCGGCGGCCAGTCCGCAGCTGGTGGTTGCAAGCGGCAGCGGAAAAATACTGCAGGATCCGCCGCATGAAGCCAATTTATCGGGCATGTGGGCGGCATGGAAGCTGTTGAGTGATAATTATATTGATCCATCCGCTTTGGATTCCAACAAATTGACGATGGGTGCGGCGCAGGGTTTGGTGCGAGCAGTGGGTGACCCGTACACCGTGCTTATGCCGCCAAAGGAAAACAAGAGTTTCCACGAAAGTATGGAAGGGGCATTGGATGGCATTGGTGCGGAATTGGTTATGCGCGACGATTTGGTTGTCGTTGTGGCGCCGCTTAAAGGTTCGCCTGCCGAGAAGGCCGGGCTGCTGCCGGAAGATATTATTTTTAAAGTGAATGGCGAGCAGATTACGTCACTCACGCTGGATGAGGTTATTACCCGTATCCGCGGCAAGAAGGGGACGCCAGTCACGTTGACGGTGTACCATAAAAATGACACCAGCCCGCATGAGCTCACCATTATGCGCGAGCATATTACCGTGCCGAGCGTGGAGACAAAGACCATCGATACCAAGCGGGGTCCGCTCGGGTATCTGGCGCTTCGTCAGTTCGGCGATAATTCCATGACAGAAGTGCATGCCGCACTGGCGGATTTTCAGAAAAATCCCAAGATAAAAGGTCTCATTCTGGATTTGCGTTTTAACGGCGGCGGCTACCTGGATGGCGCGCAGGAACTAACATCCCAATTTGTGGCCAATGGCGCGGTGGTAAAAGTGGTAAGCCGGAACAAGGCCGCCGAAATACTCAGTGTCACTGGTAATACTACGTATCCCACTCTCCCCTTAACCGTGCTGATTAACGAGGGGTCGGCCAGCGCCTCGGAAATTGTAGCCGGTGCCCTGCAGGATTACGGCCGCGCCAAGATAATCGGTATGAAAAGTTTCGGAAAAGGCAGCGTACAGGATGTGATTGAACTGGGTGACGGCAGCAGTCTGCGCGTGACTATTGCGCACTGGTTTACGCCTAACGGCCACAGTATTGCCAAGCTTGGTATTACGCCGGATATCACTGTTCAGCGTACGGCCGAAGATTATAAGGCCAATAAAGATCCGCAGTTGGATGCAGCGGTTGCCTGGTTGGCGGAGGGCAAAGACGTGAGTAAGGAAAAGAAGACAGGGACGGCGGCGCTGCTACGCTAATGTTTTTGGTTTTTGGTTGTTGGTTTTTAGTTTGATCATAAGGGAAATCCTTAGCTGCTTGCTATGTTAAGTCGGGCGGAAAGCCTCAATCGCTGCAATCAGCAGTGCGGTATTGTCATATTTTGTAGCTGATAATAAAAAGACCGCAACCTGCGGTCTTTTCTAATCAACGAATCAACCAAAAAACCAATCAATGTAATTAGTACATAAACAATTCAGCCTCCGTAAAGAATCTCTTTACCTCCGCGTCAGCGGCTTCCGGGCTGTCCGATGCGTGAGCGACGTTGATCATCTGGTCGACACCGAACTCGTTGCGGATGGTTCCTGGTGCCGCCTTGCGGCTGTCGGTGACACCCAGCATTTCGCGTACTTTGGCGATGACATCCGCTCCCTCCAGGACAACGGCCAGAACCGGCGTGGAACCCATAAAGTCCTCTACTTCCGGGTAGAAAGGCTTATCGGCAATATGTGCATAGTGTTCGCGCAGTAAATCCTTGTGCAGATGAATCATCTTACAGCCGATAATTTTGAAATCAGCCTCTTCAAAACGGCTGAGTACTTTGCCAAGGAATTTCTTTTCTACGGCGTCGGGCTTGAGGAGAATAAGGCTTTGCTGTGGTTCCATGAAGAAGTGTTTGAAATGGGTAGGAGTGTGAGTGTACTGGATGAACGGATAAAAAACCAACGCAACTTCCAGTGGGCAGGTTGTAGGGAGTAACGCTTATTGGCTACGTGGAAGCAGCACACGTTTATTTTTTGCGTGCTACAACCTGTTCACTGCCATCTGCTCGTTAATTGTAACAAGGGGCAGGATCCCTCCTGCCCCCGCTCCACCCGTTTACCTTTCTCCCGCCTCACCTCTCCTCTGCCCTTTCTGCCGGTCTTTCGCCCCGTCCTCATTCCCCGAAATCCGAGTTAACATTATGGAGTCGTCGTTTGATTGGCACTATGCGAACTGCGATAGGCGTCAATACAGTTGGCGTAGCGGCGCGGCGATACATTTTTGCAGGCATTATATTCATTCAGTAATTCCTGGCGCCGGCTGGCGGCATCTGTGCCGGGCAGTGTGCCGGCTGTCATGCCGCCTTTTCCATCGCGCATTTCCAGCTGCCCGTTGGCATTGAGGCGGTACCAGATACCGTTTCTGCCGGGCCACATGTTATCGGTGGAATTTGTCCAGTTTATGCCGCCATTGGTGCTTATCTGCAAATTTCCGTTCATATCAAGCCGGTACCAGGTGCCATCGTCTGCCTGCCAGGCGTTGTCCGGAAGGCTTGTCCAGGTTTGCCCGTTATCGATACTCCATACCAGTGCGCCATTCTGCACTTTTACCCATTCATTATTGCGGGTGGTCCAGTAATCCGTGGTGGCGGTTTGCCAGCCGGTTTGATCGAGCGAGTACAGTGATGAGCCTGATACGCTGTTATTGGATAGGGAATTTGTAGGGTACGCAGAGCCGGTGCCACTGCCGGGTCTGCCGATATCCGTATTGATGAATGTATCATATTGGCTTTGCAAGTCATCCAGCCAGCGTGTGTAGAGCATGTGAAAAGCTTGTTTTTCATCGTTCGTCATGGTGTTTATGCCCTGCAGACAGTCGGTTTGTGCGGCTGTGTTCAGGCTTTCGCAGTATCTGGTATGCAAAAGTTCCCATGCCATTTGCTCGGCAATACCGGTTTGCGTGTCAGGCATAGGTAAAACACTGCCCGAGGCAGAATGTTGAGCGGCTGTTTGTAGCGGTATTCTTCTGGTATTGGCGGTGCTTTGAGCGGCAAAGCCCGGAGGTGCGGCTGACATGGCTACTGCTCCTGCCAAAAGAATAGAAAGTAATCTCTTCATACTATCGATGGGAAAAAGACAAATAAGTTCCAGAATGCCGTTTCATGACGGCATATGCTGGCTACAATTACAGAAGACGATTGCTTTTTTCGTGTTGGGGGTCGTGGTATGAGGAGGAAATAGAGGGAATAGAAGAAATAGAGGATTATATCCTCCATTTCCTTTTTCTGCTTTTTTTATTTCTTCTCTTTACGTTAAGTCTTTACCTCAGGAAATCATTTCCACCAGCTTTGCTTTATCTTCTTCTTTGCCAATTACTACCAGGCGCAGTTCTTTGGCGGACAACAGGCGGCTGGCCAGTACATTGATCTGATCCCTGGTCACGACATCAATCTTCTCAAAATATTCATGGATGTCCCGGACGCCGGGGTAGAGCAGCAACTGTTTGCCGTAGTAATGGGCCCGCTCTTCGCTGTCCTCCAGAGACAGGGTGATTTTTCCTTTCAGAAAACTTTTGGCCTGTTGCACTTCTTCATCGGTCACGCCTTCGGCGGCGCAGAGCAGGTATTCATGTTTTATGGCTTCAATGGCTTCATGGAGTCTGGACTGATCCACACCCGCGCGGGTGGAAAGAGAGCCGGCATCCAGGTAATTATCGGTTTCCGTGGCAATGTAATAGCAAAGACCGCGCGCTTCGCGGATGTTTAAGAACATGCGGGAGCTCATGTTCCCGCCCAGAATAACGGCAAGGAGCTTCATGGCGAAATGATCGTCATGCTGGGACGATACGCCGGGGACACCCAGTACCAGGTGTGCCTGTTCGGTGTTCTTGGTGCGCAGCATTACTTTTTCTGTGCCGTAGTCGGTAAAAGGCATGAATGTCTCCTTGTGCGTGCCGCCCAATGGAGCGAAGTACGTTTCACCCAGGCTGAGTGCTTTTTCCTGTGTGATATTTCCCGCGAATGTAATACACAGGTTTGCCGCCGTATAAAGCCATTCTTTGTACTTCTGAAACTGTTCCTGCGTTACGGATTTAATCAGCTCTTCTGTTCCGATGGTGTCCCAGCCCAGTGGATGGTTGCCGAACAGTAGTTCCTCAAAATCCCAGCCGGCCCGGTACATGGGCGTGTCCTGGTACATACGCTCTTCCTCCATAATGACGCCGCGTTCTTTCTCAATTTCTTCCGTAGGGAAATAGGCATGCAGTAGCATGTCGGACAGTACATCGCAGGCCAGCTCCACATTTTTGGCGGCTACTTTTACGTAGTAGCCGGCATATTCTTTGCCGGTAAACGCGTTAAAATCCCCGCCTACGCCATCTATGGCCGCGCTTACCTCTTTGGTGCTCTTGAATTTTTTGCCGCCCTTAAAGAACATATGCTCTAAAAAGTGGCTGATGCCGCGGTTGTTCTGCTGCTCGTAGCGCGAGCCGGCACCGGCGAAGACCAGTACGGTAATGGATTCGGTTCCGTCACTGGGAGCGGTGAGAATAGGCAGGCCGGAGGCGAGCTTCTGGATGGAGAACATAGAGGGCTAAGAAAGGAAGATAAGAAATGCCCGTTGGCTCGTTTATCGTTGGTTAGTTCATCGATTGTACAATCCTTGAGATTAGGAACATAACGAAAAACTAACAACGAATCAACGAATAAACGTATTTAAAGGCATTTATAAGTATAAGAAATCTTTTTCCTTGCTATGACAAACTGATTACAGTAAATTGCTCCGGCAATGCTAGGAAAACTTAAATGGCGTCGGCGTCTTCGGAAACACGGGTTTTTGGAGAGAAGCAAAACACCAGGCGGTCGTAAGGTTTTGGCGCGTCGTCGTGCAACCGGCAGAAAGCGCCTCACGGTGCAGAAGAATACAAAGTAAATTTCATTATTGATGGTTTATTCGTTGGTTGGTTTTTGGTGTGCTCTGATTATAAATCCACCCTTTCCACCGAAATAGTGGAAAGGGTGAGGGGGGTTCATCGAATCTCGATGTCGGGATCATCGTGCCTAAAGACGTAATAACTTCCACTGCATGTTTGCACGCGCTTGTGAAAGTCATAGTCATCTTTTTCCCGCGAATAGCGCAGCTTATTTGGCAGCTCTTCCCAGGAAGCGATTCGTCCGCCCGGGAAATAGTAGCGCGACTGGTTGAACGGCGTGAAGTCACAACTAGTCCAGTCGCTGTCGATTTGGACAGTGCGATCGCCGGCCGTGAGGGTTGCTTTCAGTTTATCGTAGAAGTAGTAGCCGATTTTGCCCTCAGGCAAGCTGATTTTTGCAGGATCGTGCGTGTCGATCACGATTGGTTTGTCCTCCAGGAACCAGCTCTTGTCTTTCTGTTTAGCCGGTGGATCCCTGAGGAAGACGACATAGGTTTCCCAGTCGATATCTGTGACGACCACAGAATCAGGCGGCAACTGCATGGCGATGCTCCAATGATCGAGGTCCGATTTTTCTTCATTCTGGCATTCCAGAATTAGATATATAAAATATCAAAAAATTATAATAGTCAAAATAAAATAAAATCTTGATATCTGCGTGGCTTCAACCATAAACCAACAAACGAACAACGAACAAACAACTGGCTTGCTCAAAAGAAACGTTGGAGTGTTTTTACTCTTAAAAAATCCCCTATGCCAGTTTGGCATAAGGGATAGTGAAGGATTTGTCAGTGCACTTGGAAGCCATAGTCGAAGCCGCTGTAGTACTTTCCGTTTCGACTACGCACGATAGGGAAGTCCAGATCCGGATCGAATTGATTCCGAACTGCCGGGGGCAAGTCGTTCCAGGAGTTGATGATTTGCCCGCCAGGGAAGTGGTAATCCGAGTGATTGTATTGGTGAACCTCCTGGGCATCACTGCTTTCCGGGACCATGTTCACTGGCTCCCCGTCGTCAATCTGCAGCTTTACCCTGATCGATGTCCAGTAATAAAAGCCGGACGCACCTGCCGGCAGGACAACGTTGCCGGGGTTTCGTGACGCAGTCTCCCTGATCTCGCCCGGGACAATCCATTCGCTGTTATGGCTTTTGGGCGGTGGATCACTGAAAAATACAATGTAATCCTGCAATTCGCCGCTCAAAACCTTTGCGGAATCTGGCGACAAGCTCTTTCCCATGGCCGTCTCCTTTCAAAGATCAAGTGTGTGGCCGATCCTTCTTCTGTCTGGGTAAACCAGATTTATTATTTTAAGTACGCTGCGTTCTTGAGTCAAATAGATACGCGACTTAAATCCCGCGAGTACTGCAGGAGACCTTCGTGAGATAATCATGAAACCAAATGAAACCAACATGAAACTACTAAACAAACAACAAGGAAACGATTTGCACCGGACTGATAAAATATAGAATAGCAGTAATGCTTCGCTATCTGCATCAGCTCTCCGGGTTTTTCTTTTACGTTCTGGGGATGAGTTTTTTTGGCGCCTATGTAGTGCTCCGGAAAGGAGCAGGCGGCGCATGGCCAGCCTGGTGGTTGCAGGTGGCAGATTTGCCGTTCATTGCAGCAGCACTGCTATATGCCGGCATCAGCTTTTACGTGAGCGTGGCAACGCCGGGCGCACCTTCCCGGAGCCTCCGGCTGGCAGTCGGTTTGCCGCTGGCCTGCCTGTTTATCATGTTCGTCATTATTAATTTTTATCCTGCCTTTTCATGAAGTTTTTCTGGAAGAAGAAAGAACAATTGCCGTATGCCTCCCTCGCAGCGGTGACGTTTGGTATGGCTGCACTCATTGTCAGCTTCGTAGCTATTCTGTTATTCGTCTATGAAATTCAGTGGCCGTTTTTGGTAGTGCCGTTGTTTCCGTTGTCCACGGTACTTCTGGCTATTGCTGCCGGGCATTTTGGCCCCGAAGATTATTTGAACATATGGGGATTACTGATTGCGGCGTACGGTCTCAATTTTTTTGGTTACTGTGCCATTGGCGCACTGCTCGGCTGGATGTACGGTCAGCTGAAAAAGCCAATGCGCACGCCGTTTATTTCCGTGTGCGGATTGGCCTTCGGGCTGGTGGCAGCTGTATCGCAGATTATGTTTTCGTAGAGAAGACTAATACTACGGAAAAGATCTAACTGCTTCACTTTCCCGTTCTCATACTTCCACCTCCCTTGCACCGGCATGTTTATTGGCCATGCGTGCAGCCAGAAACAGATAATCACTTAGCCGGTTCAGATAGATCTGCACTTTGGTATTGATACTTTCCTGTTCCATGAGTGTCACGACATGTCGTTCTGCGCGGCGGCAGACAGTGCGGGCATGGTGCAGAAGGGCGCCTACTTTGGAGCCGCTCGGCAGAATGAATCGGGTTAAAACCGGCAACAGTTCCTCCAATGAGTGAATCCACTGTTCCAGTTCCTGTATGTCTTTGTCATCTATGCGCCGTATATTCGGCTGATCCAGTTTGGGCGTGGCCAGGTCCGCGCCAACTTTAAACAGCAGCCGCTGAACATGAAGCAGCTGATCCACCATTTTTTCCGGTAGTGAATTTTCGGCAAGAGCCACGCCCAAAATGGCATTTAATTCATCCGTCGTACCATAGGCGGCAATGCGAATGGAGGATTTTGGCACGCGCTCACCGCCGAAGAGTCCGGTTTGGCCTTTATCGCCGGTGCGGGTGACGATGGACATGGGAATGTGGAATCTTGAGGGCAATCATACTCCTTTTTTTAAGAAGCTGAGAATGTTTCTTGTACTTTACCAGGCGGGACAGCCGGCCATTGGTTCATTTCATTTTCAGTCTCCACCTGTCTGAGGGCGAATGTAAGATTACGGGGTTGCGTATGACACGCCCGGCTGAGTGCAGAGCGGTAGCGTTTATCAGAAGCATTCTGGCATGCCAGAATCTGTCCGTCTGTAGCGCTTGATTCCTTTGCATGATGAACATAAAACTGATTGATGCTTGTTTCTTCACTGCGGCTTATGTGTTCAAATATGTCACTATTAAAAACCATAGAGAAAGTACGTCAAAATATCGGGAGAAAAAAGTGAAGTGTTGGCTTCCGTGAGGCTTCATTACTTAATCAGTCTTAGTACTTTTTCGTGCGCTTTGCGGGCTTCTTCTTCGGTTAGCGTGCGGCCGGCCGCGCTGTATGTGCAGCGGATGGTGAGATTGTATTCGTTGTCGGCCAGCGGTTTACCGGTGTACATATCCACGATCTCTATGCCTGTCAGAAGGGGATCAGCTTTTGATGCTGTTTCCAGGAGCGGGCCTGCTTCCTGTGTCCGCTTGAGCGTATGCGTACTGTCGTACGTAATGTCCGGGAATAGCGGAACAGGCTGCATGATCTTTGGTGCCGGCACGCCGGCAAACAGGGCGTCTATATGGAGTGTGTCAGCCGCGGCGCGACCGGTCAGGCTGAAGCGCGCGGTTACTTCCGGGTGGAC
>JAQBQQ010000044.1 GCA_028286915.1 Candidatus Peribacteria bacterium
TTAAAAAGCTCAAGGAGGGGATTGAGCGACAGAAGCATGACGGACAGGATATTCTACCCTCAGATCCACCTGTTCCATTGCCGTTAGCCGCAAAAAATGTATCCCCCGGTGCACAATCAGCAGAACCTTTGCCCGCACAGCAGCCATCCGTGGACCTGGTGTCCGAGATTGCCAAGCCCGCAGGAGAGGAGGGGACGGATATAGTGAAGAGTTTGACGAAGTGAGGTCGGGAGCCATGGGTTTCTCAATTTTGATGCACGCACCGGGCGGACATGAAAGCCTGGATTTTAAGACGCCAGATTCATATTTTGCCAATTACTCACTGGTTAGACGTAGTTTTTTGTGTTATCCTGCCGCTGAATTTCCCGGTCTCTTTTCCGTATGCGTCTCGTTCAAATAGCAAAGGCACTCAACATGACAGGGCAAGAGCTCCGAAAGGAACTCATGCAGGTTAACTTTGGCGTAAAACCGACAGACCGCGAGGTTCCGGAAGGTTTGGCCAAAGGCATTATCCGTTTCATGGCCACCAAATATAATATTCAGGTGAATATGGAGGAGCTTGGGCTGGGCGATGGTGAGCCGCAAGAGCGAAAAGAAGAGGTGAAAGATGACCAGGGCGAAACTGAGGATGCAGCGAGTTCGGGAAAGCCGGGCTCGGTTGCCAAAGACGCCGCGCAGGCAGATGCCTCGTTGAATGTTCTTCGTAAATTGTCACTGGAGGGCGTATCCAAAGACGCCATTGCCCGGCAGGCACCCATAAAGCCGGTTGATACCATGACGCGTGCCGAACGTGAGGAGCAGGAGCGTGAGGAGAAAATTCTCCGCCAGCAGCAGGCCGAGAAAAAAGATGCAACGTTGCATCAGCAGCAGATTAAAAGGAAAGAAGGAATGGTTTCCCTGCCGGATCAGATTTCGGTGAAAGAGTTTGCAGAAAAGACCGGTATTCAGGTACCGAAGATTATCCAGACACTCATGAAAAACGGTGTAATGGCTACTATTACGCAGTCTATCGATTTTGATACAGCCGCCATTGTGGCCGCCGAGCTGGGCGTGGATGTAAAGCGCGAGCTGGCTGCCGCCAAGTCTGAAGATCTCTTCAGCCGTAACCTGGCCGACATCCTAAAAGACGATACCGAGAATCTTGTCACGCGTCCGCCTATCGTTGTTATCATGGGTCATGTGGATCATGGCAAAACAGCGCTTCTGGATGCCATTCGTCATACCAACGTGGTGGCAGGCGAGGCGGGCGGTATTACGCAGCACATCGGTGCCTACCAGGTGGAGCATGAGTTTGAAGACGCCGGTATAAAAGAAATGCGTAAAATTACGTTTTTGGATACGCCGGGTCACGAAGCTTTTACCGCCATGCGTGCCCGCGGAGCACAGGTGACCGATATTGCTATTATCGTGGTTTCGGCCGAGGAAAGCGTGCGCCCCACAACCATCGAAGCCATTAACCATGCCAAGGAGGCAGGTGTTTCCATTATTGTTGCTATTACCAAAGTAGATAAGGAGCGTGCCGATATTGACCGCGTGAAAGGCGATATGGCCACCCACGGTTTACAGCCCGAAGAGTGGGGTGGCGATACGCCGTTTGTGCTCACATCCGCTGTCACCAGACAGGGCTTGGATGATCTGCTTGATACTATTTTGCTGATTGCCGAACTGAAGCAGCTGAAAGTGAACCCAACGCGTCTGGCAGTGGCGACGGTTATTGAAAGCCATTTGGATACGTCACTCGGGTCTCTGGCAACACTGATTGTAAATGCCGGTACGCTGCGCGTGGGTGATGTATATGTTTGCGGACAGGTAATCGGAAAAGTAAAAACGCTGATGGACGCCCAGGGCAAGCGCTTAAAAGAGGTAGGGCCGTCCGGTGCCGTGCGTGTATCCGGGTTTGACGGCGTGCCGCAAGTGGGTGACATTCTGCAGGTTGTGCCATCCGAAAAGCAGGCTCGCGTTCTTATGGATGCCTTTAAGGAGCAAAGCGGCCGCACGCAAAAGCGCAGCTTTGCGGACCTGGTAACACGCCTTACCGAAGGAAAACTGACTCAGTTAAAATTGGTATTGAAGACAGACACGCAGGGTTCGCTGGATGCCATTCAGGAGGCGCTGCGCAAACAGACGGAGGGCAGCACCGACTTGAGCGTGAAAGTGATTCACGGTGCCATTGGCGCAGTGTCTGAGAGCGATGTCATGATGGCTGCCGCCAGTGAAGCGGTGGTGATGGCATTCCATTCCAATGTTTCTTCCGATGTCTTGCGCACAGCCGACCGTGAAGGCGTGCAGGTGCGTCAGTACACGATTGTGTATGAATTGCTGGATGAAGTGGATCGCCTACTGAAAGGCCTCATAGAGCCGGTAGAAGAGGAGAAGATACTTGGTCATCTGGAAGTACGCGGCGTGTTCCTTACCAAGCGCAGTGAGCAGATTATTGGCGGCAAGGTTACGGACGGCTCCATTAAGCGTGTGGCATTCCGCCTGCAGCGCGGTGGTGAGCAGGTGGGAACCGGTCGCATTCTCTCGCTCAAGCATATTGATAAAGATATTAAAGAAGCCAAAGAAGGCAGCGAGTGCGGTATGCGCATAGAAAGCAGCATGCCCGTTATAGAAGGTGACGTGCTGGAGGCGTATCACCGGGAACTAAAGAAGAGAGAGGAGAAGTAGAGTTTTGAGTTTTGATAGTTGCTGCACAAAATGGGCCTGGGTGAAAGCTCATATTTTGAGGTAAAGCTAACTGGCGCTTGCCATTCTTGCTTCGTCGAGTTCTGCCAGCAAGGCGCGGCCACCACCGTTTTTTGTGTGCGTCAAATACTCCATGGCAAAATTCTGGCCTTCTTCGGTCTTAAACCGTTTCATGTAGCCGATGAATGCTTTGGCTTTATCCGGATCCTGCGTAAGTGCCAGCATTTCCGGTGACAGCGGCTCGCCATCTGCTTTGGCAATTCGCTGCATGGCTGTCTTAAGCTCTTCGTCCGTTGCCTTTGTATTCAGTAAGTCATCATCCTTATCGAACACTGCTTGAGCCAGTTTCTTAAGCGGCTTTCGGTTATCTGCCATGTTGAATTGGCGCATGAAGTCTTCAAAGCCAGAGCCGTCAGCCAGGAATTTTGTTTCCTGTACCAGATTATCCACTTTGTCCGTACCGAGATTGAAGCCGTTGTAACATAGATATGTAAGGCCTCCGTAGGCCATGGTAAACGGTACACTTTTGGAAAAGGCGCTAATGCCGGTTAGTACACCGAAAACCGACACGCCAACCAGCTTGAGGACGACGCGTACATTTTCTTTGCTACGGGAGTCTTCTGTCGGCTGATAGCCGGGCATAACGCTGGCGAGGGTGTATTGCTTTGTCGGTTCATAATAGGCGGCCAGATAATTTTCCAGCCTTGCAGTCAAAATGCCAGTTGGGGAATCCGGCTCGGCATGCAATTCTTTCATGCTATCCAAAAGGTGTGTTCCGTCCCGCAGGGCCAGCAGAAACTTTTCATTGGAGTACTCTTCTTTCGTCAGTTCCATGTCATTGAAGCCGTCTATTACTTTTTCTACCTGTCCGCGGAAAGAATCCTGAATGTCGGCTGTGAGCACTGCTTGCAATTGTTCCTGTGCATTTTTTATAGCCGGTTGTGCGACAACCAGTTTGGCGAGTGCCGCTTTTTCACGTGATTCGGCTGTCTGGGTGTAGATATTCCGCAGAGCGTCGTTGGTAATGGTAGGGTTAAAGACATCTTTGGTACTGATGACACTGTTGGTGGTTAGAATTCTGGCAGTAGTGGATTCCACGTGCGCTTCGGCTTTTTCTGCGTCACGCATGGCTTCCGGGTCTGCTGCCGCAGGACTGTCTTCAAATTCTTCACCTACTGCCACTGGTGTTTCCGCATCTGACATAGTTAAGTTGTAGGTGGAGTGACGGGTGGTGGCGTAGGCGGTGTAGCCGGTGGCGCCACCGGAGGAGGCGTTGCAGCGGATGTGCGGCGTTCTTCTTCGTCATTAAGGGCTTCCAGAATGTGCCGGCGGTCTACTTCCTGCAGACCAAGTGCTTTTTGGATTCCTGCGGCGGCAGTAGCATTACCATCGTGGAACAGAGTGGAATGTTGGGCGCGCAAGGCTCTTATTTCGGCATCTTTTTGATTCGCCGTGGAGGTTGTACTATTTACGATTGTCTTTAAATTAATGACAGCATTTTTGACGCCTCGCTGGTCTTGTGTAATATGATCAGCCACCGCATTTACTTTGGCAGGATTCGGTAAGTTACGCGCATAGCCGGGGTCCAGGCGACCAGTTTGTTCCAGGCTCCTTAGTAGATTATTCGGGTTATAACTGCGCAGGAGATCCAAAGGAGATCTCTTTCCGCTGGGCAGTGGGACAATAGGCAGTGCCAATGGAGCTGTTGCCACCAGTTTGCCTGTCGCCTGGCCCGTAGATTTAATGCGCTCGGTAATGCCGCCTACATATTCATTTGTTTTTAGGGCCGCAAAGACGCCTGTCCACAGAATGGCAAGTGCAATCATCATCCACAGGAGCGGCCAGAAGCCCTGGATACCGGCAAAGAGGGGAATGACATCATTTAATTTGTTTTGCATGGTCATTGGCGGAGCAATGGTATTGCCGACGTTAATCAGAATGAAGCCTATGGCAAATGGTACGGCTACCGCTGTTGGCAGGAACACAGCTGTAAGAAAGTTTTTCCAGATTTTGTCTTTAAGGTTGATGCCGCCTGGGAGAGCACTGCCGTAGACAAACTCCACAAAGACGAATGGCATAAAGCACATGGTGATCCACAAAATGGGAATGCGGATTAAGAAAGCAACCAGCAGCGCCAGCATGGGGAAGAACAAGGCAACATGCATAACCAGCACCAAAATAATTTTGATAAGCTCTGTAATAATCCGAGTTGTTTGGTTGACCTTATTCCCGGGAACGCCGCCTGGCGCTTCGGTTGTGCGTAGCAGCAACCGCATGCGTGCGTGATTGATAATCAGTCCGTTAATAATGCGTGAGTCGGCACTGGCGACCACGCTTGGGTCGTTCCAGGCTTGTGTTCGTATGCATACCTGGTCACCTATAACGCATTCCCATTCACCTTTTATGGGTGAAGGCTTTGCTTCATCTTCAGCTTTTAGCATGGCGGCGTTTCTTCCTCTTACATTATCCAACAGCAAAACATTCGTGACAATGCGGCAGGGTTCAAAGTTTTTTGGGTCATCCAGGTCAAACCCGGGCAGCGGTACTTCCTTGCGTACGCGGCAATTTGCTCCGCCCGGAATAAGAGAGGGGATTTGATACACTGTATAAGCCGTAATCTGGGACACATCGTAAATAACCTGCGGGACAAACCAGGAGAAATTGACAAGTACTATAGCCAGAACAAACTTTGGCGCCCTTTCTTTAATAAAGTTACTGTCCGAGCGAACAATGACATACAGGGCTCCTACAATGAGCATAAAAGCAAAGCTCACATTTACCAGGTCCCTGGAAAACTGCCACACAAAGTGAAGCATGTTATAGAGCTGGCCGCTTCCTTCGGGCGGCAGATCAAAGATAACAGCCGGATCCATGACAACATCCAGCATTCTAAAAATAATCCACATGCCAACATTGAGCACCATTAAAATGATATCTACAAAAGACCGCATGGTGTTTATGACACTACTGGTATCCAATGCCGTCGCCATTACATGGGGCAAGCCCACAACTCCGCCAATACCCTGGCTGAACACGGCCCAAAGTAAAAACAGACCGCAGCTACCTGTAAGAAATTGTTTGTATCGGGACATCAGATAATAATACCATAAAAACGGTTTTACATCAATATTTGTAAAAGGCCTCTCCGGGGCGATCCCTTAAAGTATATCTATACCATAAAAGCAAAAATTAGTGAGTATATTTTGTGATCAATGTATAAAAGTTAAAAACAGTTAACATGGCTCTATTTGTTATAATAGAGCCAAATATTCAGTATAAAATACTAGTACTCATCCTTGTACAATTTTCTTGCACTAAGTGAGGCAACATGAGTAATCTTTGTATGCATGTCATCCGCCATCCTTAAAGCGCTATTTAGTTCCCAGACAAGAGTGAAACTCCTGTCCACCTTTTTGCTGCACCCGGACGAGGAATACTTCATCCGCGAACTCACACGATTACTTGGCGAACAGATCAACTCCATCCGTCGGGAACTGGAAAACCTGCGGAAGATCGGTTTGGTGAAAGCCCGTCACCGGAACAGGAAGAAGTATTACCATATTGATCCTGATTTTCCGTTATATCTGGATTTGAAGAATATCTTTGCAAAAGAGATTCAATCCGAAAGTCCGATTGTTATTCAGCTCAAGAGTCTGCCGAATGTACAATTTATCCTGTTAGCCGGGCATTTTGCCAATACCGAAAGTAAAGTGGACCTCCTGATTGTTGGAAATGTGAAAAAAGAATTACTCGAAGCGCTTCTGCTCCAGGATGCCACACTAAAGAATGTTAAATACTCTATTTTCTCCGAAGCAGATTTCTTGTATCGCTTAAGCTTACGTGACCGGTTTATTCTGGATATTATGAATGATCCGCGGCATTTTATTATTCTTAATACGCTCCAGAAGGAGATAGAGGAAGCAAAAGGAAAATAGTTTGCAGCCCGTCGTTCATGAGCCGTGGTCTTTAGGGCTATTTTGACTAAGAAGCAGAGATAATGCATTCAATGAAAAAATATGAACTATAGACCACGGACTACAAACTGATATTGACAGTCCTTTCAGACCTAGATAGTCTCTCCCGGCTCTTATGCCATCCATTGTTTTACACGATCAGGCCAAAACGTACACGAAGAAGCGCCCGGAGGTAGCTCCTGGTTATACTGTTCGCGTACACGAGCGCATTCGCGAAGGAGAGAAGGAGCGTGTGCAGATTTTTGAAGGATTGATCATCAGCGTGCACAAGGGTCACACGGCAACCGATTGTACGTTTACAGTTCGTCGTATTGCCTCCAGCGTGGGCGTAGAACGTATTTTCTCGCTGCATTCACCGACTATTGAGAAGATAGAAGTAAAGAAGGTGGCCAAAGTTCGCCGCGCCAAGCTGTTCTTCCTGCGTGGTCGCACGGGTAAGTCCGCCCGTATGAGTGAGCGCTTTACCAATGCCGATGAATTCCAGATCGCTGTGGATGTTCCTGCAGAAACCCAGCCGGTAGAAGAAACGCCATCAGAAGAGACAGTAGAAACACCAGCCGAAGCTGTTACGGCTGAGGCCGCTCTAGACGCTCCAGTAGCCGAGGCAACTGCTGCGGACGAGACTCCGGCTGCGTAATACCTGCGGTTCCCCTATACTCACGCCATGCGCTACATGCTTGTGGGTAATTACGGCGTGGCTAATTTGGGAGATGAAGCACTACGGACATACTTTTTAACGCACATTCCGGAAGTGGAATGGGTTGTTTTGTCGGCAAACCCAGATGCTTCCAGCAATGAGTATCCGCGCTTGCCTGGTGGTGTGCGATCTTTCTTCGGTACGCAGTGGCTTACGACTATTCGCAAGCTCCGCACATGCGATGGCGTGGTATTCGGCGGCGGTTCATTATTTACCGATGTGGAGTCCGTGTATGCCTGTTTTCTGTGGTGGCTGCATGCTGCTGTTGCCCGTTTATTGGGGAAGCCGGTGTACTTGGCTTTTCAGGGAATGGGTCCGTATACAAGCCGGGCAGGGGAGTGGTTCGCCAGATGGGTGGTGAAGCATGCCGCGTACATTTCCGTTCGCGACGACTTGTCGTATGAGCGGATAAAAAATTGGGAAATGAGTACAAAAATAGTACAAACAGCAGATCCTGTATTTTTGTTATTGCATAAAGAAAAATTTAGTGAGGTAACAAATAATGTGTTCACTATTATTCCACGTAAAAATTCTGATTCTGCATTTCGTCAAGAAGCCATAAAATTATATACAGAGAATAATTTTGACTGTGTAACAATATGCTGTCTTCACTATGAAGATAGCGGCGAGAAGCAATATGCGGATGACTTGCAAAATGAACTCGGTTCCATCGCCCATATTCAGTCCGTCGCGACACTGGACGAATTATCAAAAATTGTGTCTGAGTCCAAGCTTGTTCTTTCACACCGCTATCATGGTGCGTTGGCAGCTGTTGCCTGTGGTATTCCAGTGATAATTATGTCGCAAGGACAGGATGACAAGTTGGCTTCCCTTAGAAAGGTGCTGGAAACATCATTGGATGCACGGGAGGAATTGACGGCACTGGCAAAGGCCGGGGAGGATTCACTCAGGCAGTTGCTTATATAAAAAAATGGACAAGGATGTGTGGCAGGGTGCACACGCCGGATAGGCAAATTCCACAATTCTCACAAGTGAGCGAAGCGCCAAAAGCAATAAAAAGAAGTGCCATTCACGCTATAGGGCAATCCGCTGACGGTGTATGATTATTGTATGGCAGACACGACACCACTGGCCTACCGCATGCGCCCGACCAAGTTGGATGATTTTATCGGGCAGGAGCATGTTGTTGGCCAGGGCAGCCCGCTTCGGACGCTTATAGAGAAGGATGCACTCACGTCGCTCATACTTTCCGGGCCACCGGGTACCGGTAAAACTTCGCTGGCGCGGATAATTGCCGAAATTACCAGTGCCAACTTTGTGCAGCTGAACGCCGTGACGAGTGGCGTGAAAGATATTAAGGAAGTATGTGAAGCGGCGGAAAAGGCGCAGCTATCTATTCAGCCGCGAACAGTTTTGTTCGTCGATGAAATTCACCGGTTTAATAAATCCCAGCAGGATGCGCTGTTGCCGTATGTGGAAAGTGGCGTCATTACGCTTATTGGTGCTACTACGCAGAATCCGTACTTTGAAGTGAACCAGGCGTTGCTGTCGCGTTCACAGATTTATCTGCTAAAGCCGCTGAGTGAAGAGGATTTGTTTCGGATTTTGCAGCATGCTCTTACGGATTTTCGTGGCTACAACGGTATGGTGACCATAAGCAAAGAGGCATTACGGCATATTGCGCACATTAGTAACGGTGATGCGCGCATTGCACTGAACAGTCTGGAGCTGACGGTGCTCACGGTAGGCCAGAAGATCAGCATTAAGCAGGCCGAGGAAGTATTGCGGCAGCGTCGCCGGCGCTACGACAAAAACGGCGAGGATCACTACAATGTTATTTCGGCATTCATTAAATCCATGCGGGGCTCGGACCCGGATGCGGCGCTTCTCTGGCTCTTTATGATGATTCAGGCCGGTGAAGAGCCGCGGTTTCTGTTTCGGCGCATGGCCATTTTTGCCAGTGAGGATATTGGCAATGCCGACCCGCGGGCGTTGCAGGTGGTTGTATCGGCCTGGCAGGCGTTTGAGCTGGTAGGTTTGCCGGAGGGAGAATTTTTTTTAAGCCACGCGTGTGTGTACATTAGCCAGGCGCCCAAGAGTAATGCAGTGACTAAAGCCATGCATGGCGTGAAGGAAGCTATATCGGCTGCGCCTTCGCTGGAAGTGCCGAATCATTTGCGTAACGCTCCCATAAAAGGAATGGCGGAGCAGGGTTACGGCAAGGGCTACGATTATCCGCATAACAGCAAAGACGGAGTGGTGGCTGCCCATTACTTTCCGGTTGGCGTGCCGCATCAGCAGTTTTATGAGCCGACGGACAGAGGATTCGAGGCGGAAGTACGGCAAAGGCTGATTGCCGTCCGTTCCACGCTTTTGAAGCAGAATGAACAGTAGACTATAGCTTTTTTTAAAAAATATGCTATAATATTAAAGTTACTGATTCATACACACATACAGCTTTATGTCCCGCGCTGCTATTTACGGTCTTATTGCCGATCACGATGATATTCCTGCGTTTCGCGCAGGTTTCTTTGTCCTCTCGCTTCTTTGCGCTGCCTTACTCAATTTTGGCGCCTTCGCACTGCTGATTCTGGCACATATGGCACTGGATACCGTGAAGTACCGTGACGTGCACGGCTACAGCTGGGGGGTGACGGTGCGTGGTGTGGTGCGGGAAAGTATTCAGGATATGGCGCTACTGGCCATTGGCTTATGTATGGCCATGTTATTGGATCCATCGCTGAATTTTGAGTACGTTGCCGTTACGTTCCATGGCAAAGCCGTGCTTGTCCGCGCCGGTTCCATTCTGTTTACCAAGTTCATTGTCCTGCAGCGCTTTACCGCCATATTGGCGGACCCTGCTGCGCACATGCAGTCCACCAATGCCGCCTTGCGCCAGAAATGGTACTTTGGCGAACAGTCATTTGTCGTTCTGTTTTTTGTGCTCACAGCCGTTTTACTACTGGCTCCGCTTTTGTTGCCAATCTCCGATGCCCTGTACCGTCATGTGTTACTGCAGCAAATGGTGCCGTGGAAAGTGTAGGTTTATAGTTTATATTTCCAATGCGTAACCCACGTGTTGCAGGTTGAAAAGGGACTAATTTTTTTGCGGCCTGTCTCCAAACAGCTCTTTTTCCACGGCAAGTGTCTCCGCGTACCATCGTTTTTGATTTTCCGTCTCCCTGCCGTTGGCGTAGCGGACAATAAGATCATCAAAGCGCTCACGCAGGCTTACAACTGCGTCTTCCCGGACGCGTTTGTCAGCGTAATAGAGTAGTTGCTGTTCGGTCGTACGGCGGTTTTTGGCTTCAAATCCGTGTGTTTGTATAATGCTGGCAAGCGTGCTGAACCCTTTGGCTGTCAAGAAAGCGGCAGCGGCTTCTTCGTGCTGCATGTTTGGATAGCGTTCTTTCCAGGTCTGCCACGTTCTCCGCATGTCCTCGGTGAGCCAGTCGGCTTTGCGTAAGGATTCTTCCCGGAAATCGGTGAAGCGCAGCAGGTCATGCAATTCACCGGCACGTGTAAGAGTGAGTGGCCGAAGAATTTTTGCTTCTGATAAAAAGTGATCGGCATACACTTTCAGGAGATTGGCTACCGTATCGCAGTGACGTTGGATGTGTGCCGGTAAGGCAACTTCCGTACGCCAGCGCTCTACATCTTCCCGTGTCGGCAGGGGAGAGTCGCGGAAGATGCATGCAAGTATGCGCTCGTCTGCTACCCCGACATGCAGACGAAGATCGATGGCCGGAATGGATGCGCGAACAGCTGGTGACAACCGGTCTGCCCATTCTATGCAGCGGATTCCTTGAAAATCTTCGGAGGCATGCAGAATGCCTTGTGCCTGTTTTTCCTCCAGCCGGTAAAGATCAATGTGGATGAATTCGCGCTTGTCCGGCAGGGGATACCGCTGCTCCAGTGCGTAGGTGGGACTGTTGACGGTGTCCGTTATATCCAAAGCAGTTGCCAGGTACTGAACAAATGTCGTTTTACCGGCACCAAGTTCGCCATCCAGAAAAATAGTTGTTGCCGGTTCATACAGTGTTTTCGTCAAAAATTTGGCTGCGGAAGCCATTTTTTGCCTGTCAGACAGTGTCAGGGTGCATGAATCAAACATTGACTTTTATGTAAAATAGTTATAATATATCTATGTAAACAAAACCAAACATCCTATGCCAATAAAATCCCGCAAGTCCATGGGCTTTCGCATTCAGCCACTATACCGGAGACGTCAGGTTTCCATTGTATCATATTTGTCGCGTAAGTTCGCTTTCTGGACAGCCATGTTCTCGTTGTTTGCCTTTATCATAGGGAATCAGGTGGGTCATTATGGGGTGAACGTATTTATGCGGTCTGTCTTCGGCGATGTCGATAATAGTCTTATTGCCTACGATGGAACAGTCTCGCCACTGCGGGTGCCGGATTACAGTCGCCTGGCGCAGTATGGCACCAGTCTGACATACGACATGGTTCCGCCGGACGCGTATAAGGATCTGCCGCTGTATGACCCTGTGGAACAGCGGAAGGGGAATCAGGCTTCGATCTATTCCATTGGCTATATGGGTTCGTATGCCACAGGGGCTGATGGTACGGGCAGTCACCCGGGTGTGGATATTCGCGCACTTGCGGGTACGCCGGTTGTGAGCAGTATGAAAGGACTGATTGTTCGTGTGGCCTATGAAAAAGGTGGATTCGGTAATTACATTGTAGTAAAAACTGCTTTTGCGCCGGATCCGAATGATCGCAGCAGGACGACGACGCTCTATGCTACTTACGCTCACTTGAGTGAAACGAGTGTGACCGAAGGCACTATTGTAGAAAAAGGACGTATGATTGGAAAAGTAGGTGCTACCGGTTTTGCTACCGGTAATCACTTGCACTTTCAGATCGGCCGCGACTCCATGCGTAACGGTTATCCCGTGAGTCAGCCTTCGTGGCCGTTTACGGCAAAGGAAGCAGGTGACGCCGGTCTCAGCTATACCGAAGCAGTGGATGCGGGCTTGTACCAGGAGCGCGGTTATGCCGAAAATGTGAGTCCTGTTCTGTATGTTCAGGCACATTATGCTGCGTCCGGGAACCAGACAGTTGCAGTAAGCGGTAATCAGTCTTCATCTGTTGCCATAAAAAAACTGACAGCCGCCGAACTGCGGGATGAGCGCTTAAAGGCTCGTGTGGCAAAAAACAGTATCGTTGCCGTACGCACACCAGTTACGTTGCAGACAGTTGTGGCCTATAACGATGAGCCTTTCATTGTTGCTCCTGCTTCCGCGTCCTCCGCTGCTTCGGTTTCGTCGTCCTCTGCTGCTTCCGTTTCAGGCACTGCTAAAAACAAATATTCAACCATAGAACTGCGGACGGATGGACTGGAAACCAGCCGCCGTGAATGGAAAACTATCGAACTGGTATTCGTAGACGAAAGTGGCAAAACTGTTGCCAGGCCCGCGCTTGCCAAAGATCTTTACCTGCGCACGGCGTATGGAGAGGCGGAATTCAAGCCGGCCCGCATTACGGAAGCTGATGCTGCCAGTGGCCGCGTGAAAGTGCAAGTGCTCGGGTTTAGTAATACAGTCGTACTCCAGATACAGCCGCTCGGACTTATTTTAACGAGTGTGCCGTTGCAGTTTGCAAAGAATTAATGCGGGAGGGTAGGGGAGTAGAAGATGATTATAAAAAGAGCGGGGGGTGGTCCCGCTCTTTTGTTCTAAGAATAGTGTCATTTACTTTGTTATTTTTCCTGTGCTGAAATCAAAGGTGACGTTTAGTGTGGTAACGGCGCGGAATGTATTCGTATCCAAATCATAGATTGAGCTCTGCGAATAGCCGTAGCCGCCATTGGCGTTTTTGCCGCCGGTGAAACCGGCTGATGGACCGTAATAACTGTCTGCCGAAGTGGCGAAAGAGAGGCTGCTCACTTTTACAAGTTTGGTGGAAAGCATGCTTTCGTAGATTGCTTTCTGGTCCATAATATCCTGCAACAACTGGTCCTTATATTGCCTCATGTATTTATTGGTATTCACAAGACGTGCGTCTACCGTGTAGGAGCAGTCAGCTGCTTCTATGCCGTCCAGTACAGACTGCAGTGAGCTCTTGGAAATATTGAACATGCTGCCGGCCATACTTGCCGTGTATTCTTCTTTGGCGGTTTTGTCGGTTGGGTCGCGGTAGTTTTCTGTTAAGGATATTGTGCCGTTACGACGCAGGCGGCTGCCGTTCTCTTTGGCAATTGCCTGCACTTTTTTCCAGGTCGTATCCAGTGTTGCCTTGGTAGTTGCCAGGGACATGGGCGTGTCTGTGGTACAGGTAACCGATACATTTATCATGTCCGGTTCTACATCGTGTGTAACACTTGCAGTTAGACTGATAGCGCTGTTTTCGGCTGCAGGTTCAAAGATGGTACTGTCTGCCGCAAAGGCGCCCTGGGCGGACATTAGTAAAAATGCCGGAAGTAACGGAAGCGTGGCGAAGCGAGTGAGCTTCATATAAAAATGAGGGAAGAAGTATGTGTCGTATTGTACGCATATTTCTTTTTATCATGGTAGGGCATTACATTTTTTGTTTTGTTGGCGCCGAGTACCGGCTGATTGCCATGAGCAGAAAGCCCAGTACCAGCATGGCGATGAATTTTCCAAACGTATCCATAAATAATGCCGTTACGCCAAAGCCTGTGCCCAGCATGGCCGTGAGACAGAGAATTTGCCGTGGCGACCAGCCTTTCTGCAGCAGCCGGTGATGCAGATGTTCATCCACCGTATTGCCGCGGAAAATGGAGGAGCGCTTTCGCAGCCGGCGAATGACTACGAAAATGGAATCAAATAGTGGGACGCCCAGAACCAGAAATGCCGTTGCCACTTTTCCACCCGAATAAATAGTAAGAATGCCGATCATGAGTCCGAAGAACATAGAGCCGGTATCGCCAATGAGCATGCGCGGCGGCGGTATGTTAAAGACAAGGCAGCCGCCGGCAATGCCGGCCAGAACGAAGGCAATGAGTGCCAGCTGCGGCTGATGGACACGACTGCTTAAAGACAGAAAGCCAATGGTAAGAAAAGCCAGTGTGGACAAAAGCGGAACCTGCCCCGGAATACCATCAAACCAATTTACCGCATTGATTGTCATGCCCAGCCAGACGATGGTAAAAATGCCGCTAAGAACAGGCAGGCTCCCCATGTGCGGAACGGTAATGGTAAATATATCAAGCTTTAAGATGGTGCTCAGAATGGTATTACCAAAAATTACCGTATCGGCCAGCGGATTAGTAAGAGAGTAAATACGCGTGCCGCTTATAAAGACTATAAGTGCCGTTGCCAGCTGGACGCCTGTCCGCAGCAGGGCGGGTAAAGGCCGGCGGTCATCTGTAAAACAAAAAACTGCCAACAGCACGATTGCCCCCACGACGCCGGCTTTTTGTATGGAAAATGGCTCTATTATGCTAAAAAAAGCCAAAAACAGTCCTACCGAGACAATGCCGACAGGGTAGGGGATAGGTGCGCGTTTGTGACCATAGCGTTCCGGGTAATCTACCAGGCCGATTTTTGGAAATAGCACTAAAGCCAGTCCGTGTAAGGCAAAGGAACACACAAATGCCGTGCTGCACACGAAAAGGGGAGACGACAAAAGGGGAGTGCCCGACATGCTTGCAGTATAGAGATTGAGATATGAAATCTGTAGGGGAATTACAGAGCGTGGTAAGTATTATGTATTACGTGCTATGTAATTCTATTGTCAATCAATCCTCGTATAGCTCGGGCGCGGTATTGTCTACAATGCAGCCATGTCCTATAGCGTTCTCACGAAGGCAGATTTGCGAGGCAAGCGCGTGTTATTGCGCGCCGGGTTTGATGTGAAGATGGAGAATGGCGTGGTAATGGAAGTGGAGCGCATAGAAGCGCTGGTGCCTACCATGTTGCATATTCTTACAGATGCATCGCTCATTATTCTGTCTCATCAGGGCCGGCCACAGGGTAAGCCGGTGCCGGAATATTCCCAGAAGCCATTGGTGCCGGAGCTGGAACGTTTGCTCGGCCGGCCGGTGCAATTTGCGCCATCGTGTGTTGGTCCGGAGGCAAAGGAAAAGGCGAACGCGCTGCAGCCGGGTGAAGTATTGCTACTGGAAAACTTGCGCTACGAGCCGGGCGAGGAAGCCAATGACCCGGTTTTTGCAGCTGAACTGGCTGCGCTGGGTGACGTGTATGTGAATGATGCGTTTACCAATTGTCACCGTGCGCACGCCAGTATGGTGGGCTTGCCCGCACTGCTACCGGCCTATGCCGGTCTGCAACTGGATAAGGAATTATCGCATCTGTCCCGGGCCGTTCATGACCCTGTGCGGCCGCTGGTGCTCATTATCAGCGGGGCTAAAATGGAGACGAAAATTCCGGTCATTGAACGGTTCCTGTCGACCGGTGATGATATTTTGCTTGGCGGTTGTATCGCCAATACGTTTATTGCAGCCGAAGGTCATTCCATTGGTACCTCCCGGCACGAAGATGATCAGCTGGAAACGGCGAAAGAGTTACTGGAGGCATCCAATAAAGTTGACATGGCATCTATCCATGTTCCGAAGTCAGTTGTAATCGCTGCACATTCTAATGACGCCGATAGTCACGAAGTAGCATCCCATGCCGTACCTGCGGATATGAGTATTTTCGATATTGGCGCGGGAACGGTTGAGGCATATGCACAGGTACTGGAAAAAGCGGGGACCATTGTATGGAACGGGCCAATGGGATTGTATGAAACAGAGCAGTTCTCCGCAGGAACGCGCGGGATTGCGACAGCCGTTGCCAAAGCAACAGCCCGCGGCGCCATTTCGCTGGTAGGCGGCGGCGACACCATTGATTTTCATGTGCGTTACGGCTTCCCTATGGCTGCTTATACGTTTGTGAGTACGGGCGGCGGCGCCATGCTGGAATATATTTCCGGAAAATCGCTTCCGGCTTTACAGGCATTGGAACAATAGTTTGTTTTGAGTTGATGACGATTGTCTTCTCCCTTTTCTTCCGTCCATCTTCTGTTCATGCAACAAACGGTTCCGACAGTATTATTTCGGCGGGATGATGATACGTGGGAGGCATTTATACGACAGATACATGACGGCGGTACAGAAGCTGTCATTGTTGTTCTTTCGCCGCGGGATCAGCAGGAATTGACCGATGAGCTCAAAAAACGTGCTTTGCTTCAGGCTTGTGGCAGGCATGGCTCTTCGGTGACGGTGGCAACCAGGAGTGCCGAACTGGCACGGGAGTGCAAAAGTCTTGGGTTTCAGGTTATGACAAATGTACAAGCTTTGCATCAGCTTTTGCGGGCACATCCTCAGGAGGCGGAAGCCGTGCGGGTATTCTCGCCGCATGTGTGGCAACAGCAGCTTCGCAGCCGCTTGCAGGCGGTCGGGTTATTATCGCTGCCGCGTATTCGTATCTGGACGCTTATTGTGACCAGCATTGTCTTGTTTCTCTTTGTCATGTTTCGTCTGTTGCCATCGGCCGAAGTGCGTGTGTGGCCGCGTCAGGATACGGTGAGCCAGACAGTGAATATCTATCTGGTACAAAGCGGCGCGGTAGTTCCAAGCGCCTCTTCCGTGCGTCGCATTCCACTTGTTCCATTAACGGTGGAAGTAAAAAAATCCATCACATTTGATCATATTCACAGGGTATTTACCGGCCGGCCGGCGCAGGTAACAATGAAAATTTTTAATGATACTGCCGATACCGTGCCGCTTCGCGATGGCAGCCGCCTGTTTCACTCGTCCGGCGGTTTGCTGTTCCGGCTAAAGGATCCGGTTATTATAGACCCGCACACACAGGTGACGGTAACAGCGGTTGCGGCTGACGAAGATGTGTATGGCGCCATTATTGGCGAACGCGGGAATGTGCATGCCAACCTGGATTGGACTTTTCCGGGTTTACCCGAGGCGGATCAGAAAAAAATTTATGCCAAGAATGTTACCTCCGGCCAGGGCGGAACCACTTCGTCACGTCTGGTTTTTAAGCAGGAAGATTTGGATGCGGCGCACAAAGAGTTGGATACCCAGTTGATTAGTACTGCTCGCACACTCATAGATGAACAATTATCGGTGTTAAATCAGAAGAAGAAAAATACACGCATGCAATACTTTGATGACAAGCAGCTCATTCGGGCCATTTTTCATGATGTGAAACTGCCAACGGAATTCCTCGGGGAAACGGTGACGTCTGTGCCGGCGGAAGGCAGTGTCACTTATACGGTCATTGCCTATAATGCGGATAGTGTGCTGACGCTGCTGCAGCGCGATCTTATTTCCCATATAGAGGAAGGCAAGCAGTTGGTAGCGGACAGCGTTTCAGCTGATGGTCTCCGGACGTTTCTCATTAAATATGATGATAATCTGGCATGGGTAAAGGTGACGGCTGAATTGAATGCCACGGAGGAGTTCGTCCTGGATCCGCTATTGCCCGTAGGTGCCAAATTCGGCAGGAATGTGCGTGATACTATTGTCGGCCTGGCGAAAGGTGAGGCTATAAAAATTATTAAAAATATGCCCGAGGTGGAACGCGCGGAAATACATACATGGCCGCCATGGAGTGGATCTGTCACGCAGGTGCCGGCCAATATTTCCATCCGGCAACAATGACGGCGCATTGGCAGGTGTTCCAGTCTGTACGAGGCTGGTTCTCCAGATGGAAGTGGCAACTGCTCACGATTGGCACTGTTGCCGGCCTGGTATACGGATCAGTCCTCGTAGAAGTTGGCATGTCTTTCGGCGGCAATGCCACGTTGCCTGCTGATTGCGGCATGGTTTTCGGGGCAGCCGTTCATGCGGTCATAGGTGCCGATGGCACTATTATGGGTGATGTATCCGGCCCCGGTATTCGTCGCAGAGTGCGAACGGCAGCTGACCTTTATAAGAAAGGCCAGATTCAAAAGCTGTTTATGAGTGGTGGAAAAGGAAATGCCAGCCAAGCGAGTGAGGCCGAGATTATGCGGGCAGAAGCTCTAAAGATGGGTGTTCCGGCCAGCCGCATTGTTACGGAGGATCTATCCCGTTCCACATGGGAAAATTTAAAAAATACCAGGCCGCTGACTGCCGGCTGTAAAACAGTTATCGGTATTAGTGACCGGTATCACCTGGCTCGTATTCGGCAATTGGCCACTCAACAGGGCTGGCGCGTCTTAGAGATTTACCCAGCCAGTACGCATGCTGCGCCCTATTTCGAGCTACGGAGTATTCTTCGTGAGGGTGTCGGGATGGTGTGGTACGGACTTTTTGGCTTTCTTTACACATAAAAGAGTTATTTGTGAAGAATAAGAGGGGAGAGGGCATGTTTTCTTCACGTTGTGCCGTTTTTCACTATTTAGGTATTTTTGTCTAATGGGGAAGTGATCTGCTAATCCACACCCCCTGTGGATAACTATTAAGGGAGGGGATTTGAGTGAAAATTCGTAGCAGAAATGTCAATCGGTACATATGCTATTGCTTTACGTGTTAAGTTAACATAAAATGCATTATGTTAACTTATATATGGCCCTATATATAGTGGTAAGGCCTGCTCCCCTCCGGGACATCGGAAAAACATTTTCATTCTTCGCACTCATGCGGTATTCCAATAGTTGGAAGAGTTCGGGACTGTCTCTTCATAAAAAAATCTGTAGTGTTTACCCGTAATGCTTACGAACATTTTATGCCTCAGGTTTCCGTACAAACTTCGGCCGGTGATAATTCGCCTCTGTCCCAGGCTATGAACAGATATCTGGGCTACCTGCAGTCGGAAGAAAATAAATCGACGCTTACCGTAAAGAATTATCGGGAGTCGCTTAATCTTTTTCTGAAATTGACATATATACGAAGTGTGGAAGAAGTTGGAAAGGAATCCGTACGCGCGTACAAACAGGCATTGCATGACTTTCGGGCCAGGGATAACGGTGAGCTGGGAATCCGGACAAAGAATCATCATCTAACGGTACTCCGGGCTTTTTTGCGTTATTTAACGGCTGAGGAAGAGCTGGATACATATCCGCCGGATCGGGTAACGCGTTTTAAGGAGGAGGAGCGAAAAGTAAAAGTATTATATAACGATGAAATGCAGCGCTTGCTGCAGGCACCCGACAGAGACACAAAAGACGGCAAGCGTGATGCGGCAATTCTGGAATTATTTTTCTCTACCGGCCTCCGCTTGACAGAATTGCGAATGTTGAATAGAAAAGATCTTAATTTTGAAACACGAGAAATGAGCGTCCGAGGCAAACGCAACAAGCTCAGAGTGGTATTTCTATCTGATGCCGCGGTAGATGCATTGCAGCAGTATCTGGAGTCGCGGCTGGATCACATTAGTCCCCTTTTTATACGGCATACCCAAAACGTGGTGAACGCTCTTCCACCCGGCGAGGAATTCCGGCTGTCACGCATTAGTATCTATAAAATTGTCAAAAAGTACGCGCTGAAGGCCGGTATTGTAACTGATCCCTCCCCTCACACGCTCCGCCATTCGTTTGCCACGGATTTATTGCGCAACGGTGCTGATTTACGTTCTGTGCAGGAATTGCTGGGTCATAAAGATCTTTCTACCACTCAGATTTACACCCACGTTACTAATCCGCAGCTCAAAGAAGTGCACAAAAAATTTCATAGAAAGCCGGAAGGGGCATAATTGCATAAATTTATATGTATTGTATTATATGAGTATGCAACACGTAAAAATAAGCGATGGCAGTTTATGGGCGGAAATTCTAAGCTACAATATAAGGCATGGCCTGCATGGCAAACAGGAGCCCAGTATAAGGTCTGAAATGCCAAAAATACGAAAGCGGCTTAATGAGCTATTAAAGAAAAAACAGCAGCCGAATCAGGCAGTTGCCGGATATTGTTCACTTGAACTTGTGCGCGAAGCATGGGATACGAGAAATGAGAAGCAGGTATAAATACTAAAGATTTGCTTACAAAAGCTATCGTATCACGTCATATGGCTAACTCCTGTACGTCTTGGAAGGCAGACGGATATCTTTTTCTGCTTCCCTCCTTAGTTATGGCACCTTCTTTGCATCATAGTATGGCCCTGTTTTTTACAGCGCTCGTTGCTATTCTTGCCATTGTTACTATTGCATTTTTTGTTATGGCTCGGCAGGCAAGGCAAGCGCAGGACTCAAGAATCCGTATTCCAAATTCTATCCATATCGGTATACAGAAATAATTTTGAGCAAAGCGATCGCATGCGTGTCAGACACATATTTTCTTATGTTTATGCGTGCAGCTTATACATTCCTGGCCGTAGTCTGTGTATGGAAATAGCGGGGTCTCCGCTCCACTGGCTCATATAGGCATCAAAGGTGGTTTTTTTGGGAGCTACTCCCCTTCTCTGGAGTTCGGTGTAGATATCACCGGCTTTCATAGTGTTGCCGTTTTGTTGGAGAATACTCGTTACAAGTTCCAGCAGCTCTCCCCTACTGGCAAATGTGAATAGTGGATCTGGTAAGCTCATTTGAATGTCTTCTTTCTTCACAAAGTTTTTGATGACGTACTCAATGTGCTCTTTTTCTTTGCGTGCCTTATCTATTATCTGGTCCAACTCCCGTTGTCTCTGTCGTAAGGCGGCAAGGCTTATGGAGTTCATGCGTAAGGTTGTTAGGTATGTATATAAGGTAATTATTATTCGTAAGGCTTGCAAGGTTTATACTTAATAAACTGGTAAAGAAAAATATTTATATGTATGAATTTTCAGAAAACCATTCTTGAAATTGCCTATAATGTTCTTCAAAAGTCTCCATAAGGTTCATACCTTTGCGACGAGTGTTTAAATCTTTCATGTTTTCTATAGGCCATGGCACCAATTCTTCATTCACAACATGGAATTGGGTTCCATATATCTGAGCCTTTTGATCATTTATGCAAATTCTATCTTCCAGATAAGCAATATTTGATTGATCCACTTCATATGCAGGCTCTTTTTTCATAAGAGAAAGACATAATTTTTGGAAATTTCCGTCGTGATCTGCATGTTGAATAATAAGCCATGCCGCATTACTGGCATCCATACCTACTTTCGACACTGTAGGCCAGCCTATGGTGTTAATAATTTGTCTAAGCTTATGAGTATTTTCCTTATCAATGGAGAATCCATTACGCAGCGATAATCTTCACAAACCGCCTCTTTCCTACTCGTACCACGACACCTGCCGCCCATTCTTCCGGAGTCAGGCCGTCGCCGATTTTAACCTGGATATCGGTAGCGGGTTGATCGCCAATGTGAATCCCCTGCTGTTCTACCAGTCTGCGGGCTTCGCCTTTGGATGCAACGAGTTTATGCTCGGCCAGAACATCTATGAGGACAGTCCCCTTGGCGGCGGTTACGCTCAGAATATCATCCGGTATACCTTTATTTTTGAAAATATTCTGGAAATTGGCTTCGGCTTTGGCAGCGGCATCTGCACCATGGTATATAGTGACAATTTCTCGCGCCAGGCGCATTTTAAGATCTTTCGGATTGATGTCAGCCGCAGATATTTCACCGGACTCGGCTTCCAACAAAGCGGAATTCAGGGACTCATCCGCTGCGCGAACGTCATCCATGGGAATATCCGTACAGCATTCCATGTACGTGACAATTAAATTATCCCGGATGGAAAGGATTTTGCCGTACATCTCTTCTGCACTGTCTTCCAGCCAGATGCAATTGTCGTAGGTTTTGCTCATTTTGCGGCCATCTGTTCCTTCAATCAGCTTGGTGGTAAGAACGAATTTGTCGCGTTTGCCATAGGCTTTCTGCAGCGTGCGGCCGCACAGCATGTTGAAGTACTGGTCATTGCCGCCAAGTTCGGCGTCTACATCCAGAGTGACCGAGTCGTAGCCCACCATGAGCGGATACATAAACTCGTTTACTCCAATGGGACTTGCGTCGTTCATGCGCTTTTGAAACATATCGCGTTCGAGCATTTGCTGAACCGAGAAGTTGCCGGCAAGCCTTAGAATGTCCTGTAGATTCAGTGCCTCCAGCCATTCGTGGTTGTAGCGCACTTCCAGTTTGGATACATCGAGTACTTTGCCCGCCTGTTCTTTATAGGATTCAAAATTTTTCATTACATCTTTTTTGGTGAGCGGTTCCCGTTGCAGGTCACGGCCGGACGGGTCCCCGACCATGGCGGTAAAACTGCCGATGACCAGAATGACGGTGTGGCCGGCATCCTGAAACGCCCGGAGCTTGCGCAGTACCACGGCATGACCAAGATGAAGCCTGGTACCGGTCGGGTCGATTCCCAGATAGATGCGAATAGGCTGGCCGGTTTTCAATTTTTCCTCGGCGAGCGAGCGCGGAGTGACATTGGAAACACCGCGGGTGAGAAGCTCTTCTGTAGTCATGGACCAAGAGTAGCAAATTCACCCGCTGTGCAACATGTCAGTTTATCTTTTGGCATCTATGTAGCCACTGCCATTTCCATTATTCGATCTGCCTCAGCCATTATGAGGCGGTTGAACAGATATTTTCGCAAAAATAATATTGCCGTACTGATTTCCATTTCGACTCATCCCAAGTTCCAGCCATTTGTCGCCGGATTGTGTGGGTGCCTGCACTGAAAGTGTGAAAGTTTTTTCTTCATTTGGCTTGATTTGTTCAGGCAACTTAATACGGCAAATAAAATCACTACTTTTCGTACAAACCAATGAATCAAGATCAGGAGATATAGTAAGGTTTCCGGTGTTATGAATGGTCACTTTTATTGAAAGACTGCCGCCGGGTTCGGCTCGTCCGTACCCGACGTCCAATTGAAGATGTGCATTGAGATTATCGCATGCAATCACTGTTGATACAGTCTTGCTGTTTATCTGGGTGCCTCCGTCATAGCGGATATTTGCCATGTTTGTTGCTATTGCGCACTGTGTTTCCACTTTCGCCGCAATGACAAAATTTATGCCGTTGCCGTTACCAGTAAGGCTGTCTTTCTTGCATGTAACATTATTGTTTGTCGCCTCGCAGCCGGGGCTTGGCTGGAAGGTAAGGCCTTCCGGTAACGCATCGCTGACTACAATATTTTTGGCGGGTGAGTTACCGTCATTTATAACCCAAATGGTGTAATTGATGATATCGTTTCGATTTGCGTCAGTCTTATCTACCTGCTTTGTGATACGTATGACAGGTGGACTCGTGGGAGGGTCGTCTGTATTGCCTGCACTTCCCGGCGAGAGGAGGACATACTGTTTGAATCTTTCTTCATATCTTTTTTCTCCGCTTACCATGCTTCCATTAAATATGGCAAATGTTCCGGTTGACGGTGCTTTTGCTGTTACCTGAATCGTTGTCTTTCCGTTTGGCTGTATAGCAGTAGTCAGATTTCCTTTACAGCTGAATTGCCCCTGGATGGTGTCGCATATAAAACTGTCACCACCGGGATAAATAGTGGCTGTACCGGTATTCTGGATAATAAATTCCACCGTAAACGTACTTCCCTGTGCAACTGTGGCCGGCATGCTATTCCCCACAATCTTGACGGACTTTTCCACCTGTCCGTTATTGGTGAGGCGAATAGGGACATCCAGTATATCGCCAAAGCCTGCTGTGTCGTACATTTGCAGAAGCATGTGATATGTACCGGTGGCCAAGCTTGGTGCTGTGAAGGTTACGTAGATATCTGTGGATGCCTGCTTGTCCACGTAGCGTGGCAACGGTGTATTGACCGTGAATTGTGAATCAGTAGTGCTTTTAAGTGAATTACTGCGTGTCTCCCAACCGGCCGGCCCCGTATTCTGCACTCTTACGGTCGCCGTATAATCTTTTCCGGCTTCTACGGCTGTCGGGATAGTATTACTGATAAACTTTGCATATTTCGGGTTGGAGCTCAGAATAATTTTGCGGCTTCCCGGCTGGCTGATACGGATATTTTTGGCATAGATGAGACTGAATTCCAGTGTGAGAGACGGCACAACTGCGGGTGTGGCGTACGTCGCCGGAATCTCCACTTTTTGTCCGGCTGGCACATCAAACGGCAATGGAAAGAACGTTGTGCTGCCGTCACTTATGTTCTTTACCTGCATTTGTACGCTTGTGGTTTTGAGGGCGGCGGCACCGGTGTTGAGGAAGGTGACCGAACCGGTGATATACGCATCGGTTATCTTGGCGTAGGGCGGGAACGTGTCCGACTGATACTCCGCTTTATACAGATCAGTGGCTGATCCTTTGACTTCTATGGGAATACTTGCCGAGCCATACCGATCTGCAAAGCGAATCATGGTCATGTTGAGTGTATACATTCCTGGCTGGCCCGGTGCCGTGAATAAGACAGGAATGGCGACGCTTTCACCGGGTGCTACCGTGGAAGGAACACTGCCGGCTGCCATCGGGTTTCCGCCGGGCAGGCTTCCTATCTGGTCTTCCGCGCGCGTCCAGGTAGAGGTTCCGGTGTTTTTCATGGTCACCATAATTGTGGATGGCGCATTTGGCAGGAATGTTCGGCCTGTGGCATCGTTGTACAGCATTTGGGCGTTGCGGCCGCGTTGAATATCCACTTGCCTGTCCAGAAGTCTGCCGTATGGCTTGCCGTTTTTGGCCATGGAGATCTGCAGCCGGAAGGAGCCTTGCTTGTCTGCCGCTGTAATGACAGCCGGTATGGACAGGGCATCTTTTGGCGCCACTTCACGTGGCAGAGGGGCATTGAGGCTAAAGAGGTCCGCTCCGCTGATGACCTTAAGAGTGTCTGTTCCCGGGTACCAGGTTTCGCCGCCATTGTTTGTCACGTTGAGCATCACATTTGTCGGCACGCCAGGAACGAGCGCGGAGATGGTATCAGACGTAAAGATGGCATCTCTTCCCTGCGTGACAATGACTCCCTGCTGGCCGCTTTCTCCAAACGGCTGGTCACTCCTTTTCATGCGCCACTGCATGACATATGTGCCGGTAGCCGGTGGTGCGACAATATTGAGGAAAAAGGTGAACGTGCCGTTGGGAGCTATATTTTGCGTGAGTGGAAATACGGTTGGTTCACCCGAGCCGGGCAGTAAGAGCAGGAGGGTGTCTGTGGTTTTGCTCCATGGCGTTGTCCCGGTATTTTTCATGGTCAACAGTGCCGAATACATATTGCCGGTTGCAATGGCCGGTGGAATCGTGTGGCCGATAGTGGCACTGTCCAGCCCGTCATTGACGGTAAAAGTTTTTACCATTTTGTTTCCCACGTAGCCAAACGGATTCGCCTGTGTCCGGATATCGTTATTGGCAATGGCTCCGGTAAGCGTATAGGTGCCGGGCGTAGGCGGTGTTTTAAATAAAAATTCCACAGTCACTTTTTCGCCGGGCCTGGTGCCGACGGGAATAATTTGCGTGGTCTGGAAGGTTTGAGTATCCGACTGAATCCAGCGGTAGTTCTGGCTGGCATTCCATGCGGTGTTTCCGCTGTTAAGCCACGTGACGTGGAACGTGTACTGCCTGTTCGGCTGCAATGTGGCGGGCAGTGCCGGCAAATCATCACTCACATATGTCGCGTCGTTGGGCTTGCCTTGCGCTACCGGCATTGGTGGGTTCGTGCTCATAATATGAACGATTTTCTGATACGGCCAGTTGATACCGGAAGCAGATCCCGTTTGTACGGCAAGGACGGTAAGTGCCGTATCTGCATTATGATCCACCGATGGAGCTCTTATATTCATGCTAAACGACACGGTAGCGCCCGGCGCAACGTCTTCTGGCAGCAGCACGCGAGTGGCTTGGAATCCCTTGTCATCGGTGGCGAGTGCGATGTAGGAATCACAACTGCGCAGTGGTGTGGCTGAGTTATTTCGCAGAGTAAAGTTCACTTGCAGTGACTGTCCGGAAGCAAGCGAGTCCGGTACGGGCGTGTCTGTTGCAGGAGTCATGGAGACGCTTGCATTCCGAGTCCCCTGTCCGGCTGCGCAGCCGGTTGGCAATGCCGGAGGGTTGGGGTTTGGTACAATAGTCACTTGTTTTACGAGTTTGCTTCCGAAAAACGTTCCATCGGGTTTTTTCATCTGGAATGTGAGTGTCTGCAGGCCGGTTTCTTTGGGTGCGGAAAGCACAATAAGCAAATCTTTGGATCCGCCGGGACCGCTAACGCCGGCCGGAACCGTATCACAGGCTATGCCGTAATCAATAGATGCCGGTACGCCGGTTGGCGAGGCCAGCGTGACGGACGTATTATTTGCCGAGTCGCAGCGCCAGCCAATGGAACTTTTGTTGCGCACGTTGATACGGCCATTGACTGTTTGTCCGGCAACCATGGTGCCGGGAATGCCTACTTCGGTAAGTTCGGCATCATACGTATACACAGGAGTCTTGGGAGTGATGGTAGCCTGACATGCGGCTCCGAAGAACTCGCCGCCCAGGTTGTGCATGCGCCCGATGAGCGTGTGTGCATCCTGCCCCGGAGCCACGTAAGAAATATCTATTTTTGCCGTTTCACCCGGTGCAACCGGTAGTGCAGGAAGGCCGGCGCGGAAGTAGATGCCGGATTCCGGCGTACTGATGAATTCCACGGCCGTCCACTTGGATGTGCCGGTATTTTTTACGGTGCATGTGCCTTTTTGCATGCTGCCTGGGTCCGGATCCAATTTGAAGTTGGCGTTGGTGACGGCTGCGTTATCGGCGGCAGCCGGTTTTTTGGTGTAATGCCAGTAAATATCGACGTAGCTCTTGGCAGGAACCGTGAATGTGGCAGTATTGCCGCTTGTCGGTACGGCACTGTGACAGAGAAAAGTATTGGTACAGATGGTATAGCCGACCGTGGATTGGTCCGGAACCGTGGCACTCATGGTGTATGTGCCGGCTGCAAGAGAGCGATAATAAAAAGGATTATCAGCATTTTTTACTTCATTGGTGTTTGGTCCGGTAAGGGTGGTTACCTGCCTGGCAATCTCCGGCTGCGATGCGGCATCACTTGCCACTTTGTAGCCCTGGATTGTACTGGTATTCGTGGTGCCCGGTGACGGAGGCACAGCCTGTTCGGTTCGTACCTTTACGGTCGCCGTGCAGGGCTGGCCCCAGGAATAAAGCGTATACGGTGCCACAATAAGCGAGTAGTCGCCGTCTTTTTTGGGCGTACGTATATAAGCTATATGTGTGATGGATTCATTGAAACGTACATCTTTTAAAAGCACGTACTGCGGGGCGTAATATTCCACACTGGTATCACTCCCGAAGTATTTGGCCGCATAGTGCGTTTCGCCTCTAAACCAGGCGGGCCGTAGAGACTTATTGGTAACGGTCACGTTCAGGCGTACAAATTGATTTTGTTTTACCGTCCCCTCCAGTCCTTGAATGCTACAGCTTGCCGGATGCGTCCCTGTAATCTGGCCAACCAGCCCGGATTCGCCTAGTGAGTGCTGCAGCACTGCCGTAACGGCAGTACAGAGCAACATGGCTGTCAGTAGGCCTGCTTTTTTTCCGGCACCAAGAGACTGTGTCATAGTGTGTGTATGTGTAAGTAACATACTATTGTACACTATTATGCAATATTTAGCAAATACAGCCCTTTCTTCTGGCTTGCATCAGCATAAAACAGATATAATGGGTATATGTTATTACTTGTCACCCAGGACGGCCAGCGTCTGGATGCCTTTCTGGCGTCCCAAAACATCGTGCTCAGTCGTGAAAAGGCAAAGAAGCTGATCGCCGCCGGAAATGTGTGCGTGAACACTGTCATTGTAAAAAAAATGGCTTACATACTGTCTGCAGATGATGCCGTGACGGTGAAAGCCGAAAGTAACGACCAGCAGAATATTGCCGTGGAACCGATTGATCAGTCATTGCCGGTCTTGTTTGAAGATGATGCATGTCTGGTTGTGAATAAACCGGCGGGACTGGCTGTGCACCCGGGTGCTGGCATGGAGCCGGGAGAAAAGACGCTGTTAAACGGCATCGCGTTTCTGTTTATGGGGCGGGGTATCCCCTTCTCCGAAGAAGCAGTGCTCGTGCACCGGCTTGATAAAGAAACGACCGGTTGTCTGCTGGTTGCCAAGAATGCCGCCGCACATAAGACGTTGCAGAAACAATTCGAGTCCCGCACGGTGGAAAAATTATACCTGGCACTGGTGGCCGGTATCCCCTCCCCTGCGTCTGCAGTTATAGATGCGCCTATCGGCCGTAGCAGTATGAACAGAACGCGAATGTCCATTACGGGCGTGGGTAGCGTGCGTCATGCGAAAACAACCTACAGGACGCTGGTGACAAACATGGTACATTCAACGGCGCTCGTGGAATGTGACTTGCATACCGGCCGTACGCACCAGATCCGCGTGCACTTGCACGCC
>JAQBQQ010000019.1 GCA_028286915.1 Candidatus Peribacteria bacterium
GGCAATAACAGACGAGAGGAGACATGGCACGCCATGGAAGAAATACTGAAAGCGGGCAAGGCCAAAGCCATCGGCGTGTCCAATTACACCGTGGAGCACCTGGAAGAAATGCAGACATACGCCCACACTATGCCGGAGGTGAACCAGATAGAATTTCATCCGTTCTGGTTCCGGAAAGAATTAATGAACTACTGCCATGAGCGGAACATTGCGGTAGAGGATTACAGCCCCCTCGCCCGGGCCAAAAATCTGTCGGACCCTGTTATTGGTGCCATTGCACAAGCTCATGGGAAAACCGCCGCCCAGGTTATGCTTCGCTGGGCCGTGCAGCATGGTAACAGCGTTATTCCCAAATCCATTCATAAGGACCGTATCCGCGAAAATATCGATATTTTTGATTTTGAATTATCTGATGATGAAATGGAACAGCTGAATAATCTGAATGAGAACAGAAGTGCGCTTTGATAAGAATCAATTATCCATTCACGCTTCTACGGTTTTAATACCACTTTTATACAACCGTCTTCTTTGTCACGAAAGGTTTTATACATTTTCGGCGCCTCGGCCAGCGAGACCCGGTGCGTAATAACGAATGACGGATCAATCTCGCCGTTCTCCACTTTTTCCAGCAGCGGCTTAAGGTAACGCTGTACGTGCGTCTGGCCCATTCTAAACGTAAGCCCCTTATTCATGGCCGGGCCAAACGGCAGTTTATCCACAAAACCGATGTACACGCCGGGAATGGAAAGCGTGCCGCCTTTACGGCAGCACCAGATCATTTCGCGCAGCACATGAATACGATCCGTCGCCAAAAAGACCGCTGTTTTCATTTTATCCAAAGCGGCATCAAAACTGGCGCCGGCATGCGCCTCGCAACCGACGGCATCTACGCAGCAGTCCGGGCCGCGTCCACCGGTCATTTCCATCAAACGGTCATATACTTTTTCTTCTTCAAAATTAATAATCTCGGCCTTGCCTTCGGCTTCCGCCATCAGCAAACGTTCCAATACGCGATCAATGGCAATCACTCTGCCCGCCCCGAGCATCCACGCGCTTTTAATGGTGAACTGTCCCACCGGCCCGCAGCCCCACACCGCAACCGTGTCGCCTTTTTCTATCTGCGCATTTTCCGCCGCCATGTAACCGGTCGGAAAAATATCAGACAAAAATAACACCTGCTCATCGGGGAGATCCGATTCAATTTTTATCGGCCCGACGTCCGCAAACGGCACGCGCAAATACTCCGCCTGTCCGCCGGCAAAACCGCCCAGCATATGCGAGTAGCCAAACAGCCCGGCCGGTGACTGCCCCATCACTTTTCGCGCCATTTCGGCATTGGGGTTGGACGTATCGCACAGCGAGTACAGACCGCGCTTACAGAAAAAACACGAGCCGCAGGAAATGGTAAACGGCACCACGACCCGGTCGCCTTTTTTAAGATTCTTCACGCCTTTTCCCACTTCTTCCACAATCCCCATCGGCTCATGGCCGACAATATCGCCTTTCTCCATGGTAGGCATGAAGGCATCGTACAAATGCAAATCCGAACCGCAAATGGCCGTGGATGTTATCCTTATCACGGCATCGCGCGGCTCCTGGATGACGGGGTCCGGCACTTCCTCCACCCGCATATCTTCCTTTCCGTACCATCGAACTGCTTTCATAGAATGTAAGGGAATAGGACTATATTGACGGCATACGGCTTACTGCTCTTACAAAAAAATTGATGCACAACATTACTTCATGCCGAAATTCTAAATCGGTTTACCTGTGAATACGGGTTCGCGGTCATGCCTGGTCAGCGTCCGGTATTTTTCCGTCGCCGGCTGCGTGAGCATGTAGACATGCGGCTGCTTTTCTTCGTCGTAGACTTTCACCGCCTGAATACCTTGTCCCGGCACCTCAAACCAAACACCTTTTTCCACGCCGGAGGCAGCCGGAATAACTACCGCTTCCGGGTGCAGAAAATTCCACTTTCCACTTGATAAGCTTTCCACGCGGCACCAGCCGGTGTGCGGCAGCCGCGATTCCTTATTATCCCTGTTGCCCCATTCATATATGTCCAGTGAGCCGTCCGTCAGTACCGGCAACAAAGCTTTGGGCGAACGAAAAAGAAACCGGACTTCCCGCGTGCCGTCACTGTGAACCAGCGTTCTTTCTTCCAGCCGATGGCGCGCAATCGTTTTTTCATCGAACTTTTCCAGTGGCAACGCAAGACCGGCACACATACCATGGCTGACGGACGACTGGCGGATATATTTCAGATTACAACGTCACACTCATTCCAAATGGCCATATTTTTTCACGAACTCAGCCGGGTTCACCACCCGTCTGGCTGCCTGGGTACGCGCCGGCACAATGACGGGATCGTACGGAACATAGGATCCGTCACTCCCCTGCGCCCTGAGAATTTCCCAATGCACATGCGGCGCCGTTGTCATGCCGGTCATTCCTACCGTGCCAATGTACTGGCCGGCTGTCACAGTATCGCCTTTCGAAACCGCTGCCGTGCCCATGTGTCCGTATAACGAATAAAATGTTCCGTCCGTCGGGTGACGATGTTCGATAACCACATGAAGACCAAGCTCAGCATCGCTCTCCACCGCCAGCACTCTGCCGCCTGCCGTTGCGTGCAGCGGCGTATGCAACGGCAGTTTTAAATCCAGTGCAGGGTGGATGCCGGTGAATTCCCGGGCATTATCCAGTTCATACTTTCCAAAAAAGATCGTTGAATAAAAAAGTTTTCGCGTAAGCTCCGCGGTGTTTCGCTCCGGTACAAGGAGTGACGCGACTGTCACATTCAGTTTGTCGGTATCATACGCCGGAACATCGACATACGCATGTGCCGGCATATCTTCATACGTTCTGCTCCATTCCTCCGGCGTGGTGAACGCGCCCCAGTTGGGAATACGCGAAACGGGAAATACCGCACTGCCCATGGCCGGGAAATCCCGCACAGCAGCAACAGACGGTGCACTGCTTTCCGCGGCTGCCGCATGTATCGGTTCACCGGGATGTTGTTCAAGATTTTTTTCCGCAAGAATGGCAACGACTGCTTTTGATTTTTTCACGTCTTTCCCGGCCTGGTATTCCGGTTGATGTCCCGGTTGGTACCGTAGTTGATACCGTAGCGGAGGCGGTACATGAATATTCTCCCGTCCAGCATCGTACAAATACACGACATGGCCCGGCATTCTGGCCAACAGGTACGCATCAAACGACAAGCCATACACATGCGGTAATAATGCGGCGAGCACGCCCGACAGCATGACCATGCCATGCGTATGATACGGCTCAAACCAGCGACGGAGATGTCGGTGAATGTGTGTGTGCATTTTATAGTATTATAGCTTATTTTATATCTTCTGTCATTTATATGATGGGACTGGAAGCCATGCAAAAGCTCATTTGATGCAGATATCAAGACGTTATGACTAAATCGGCAATTTCCATACATAGCTACGGCTGGCGGGAGTAATGAGGATCAAGCGAGGCATAGACTACCAGCCGCCGGTCATAGGTTTCCTTTAGCTTGTTCCATTTTCCATAACACGTCACTAAGTTGAGACGTGCGCCGGTGGAAGAACCGAAAATTCTTTGTAACGGTACATCGTCCATTGCGTAGCTTTGTATATTTTCCACATGGAACCGCAGCTTCGTACCGGCATCATCCTGCACGGTGAGCGCGTCACCCGTATGCAGCCGGTGCAATGACCAGAAAATTCCGGGCGATCCGTCCATTGCATCCAGATGACCGGCCAGTACCGCGTTGCCGCTTTCACCCGGCCGTACGCCCGGCGCAAACCAGCCGGCGGTATCGGCAAAGGCCGGCACTTCCATGGCACCGGCATGCGTAAGACGCACAGGAACTACCGGAGCATCCACCGAGAGAGACGGTATCTGCAGGCGCACCGGCGTGCCAGGCGGTATCGTCCGCTGTTTCACAAGCAATACTTCGGCCGGTGCCGGCGGACCAGCTGGTACAACGGGACTCACACTGCGGGGGAAACCTGCCAGTGCAAGTACTGTTGCCAGACATGTGGTAGCGGGCACGTAATAAACAGATAGCCGCATGATTTAGAAAGGCTGATAGAAACGATGTATGAACCACGCCATCGTACTGAGCGAAAGTATCCACCTCAAAGCCGGTACGTCATGCCGGACGGGCAGCGCACCTCTTCCGGCAGCCGGAGGCAAATGCGGAATAACAGGACTGCTTCCGCCGCCAAAGGCCGGCGGTGCAATACCTGCAGTAGTTGGCGCACCGGCCGCACCGCTGGCTGCCCCGCTGCCGGGTGAGCCGGACGGTAAGCCGCCACCGTAGCCCGGCGGTGCCACGCCACCGGACGAACTGCCACCTGCGCCTGAACCGGGTGACACTGGTGACGAGGCTCCCGGGCCACCCGGGCCTGAACCATTTGAACCGCCCGAACCGCCTGTACTATTTCCATTACCGCCGGATGGTGCCACTGAAGTATTGGACGATAAAACGCCAGAGGACACAGCGGCTGATGAAGAAGCGGACGACTCACTTCCACCGCCGGCCCCTCCGCCGGATCCGCCGGTGGAAACACCGGAACCGGATTTATTGCTGCCGGCTGCCGACGAAGATGATGATGATGCGGCTCCGCCGCTTGCATGACCCGATGACGATTGTATGCCGCCACCCTCCGAAGAACTGCTGCCGGTACCTGTAACCAAAGGTACGAAAGCCGCCGGACTCAGGGACGATGAAGACGAGTTGCCCATAAACGACGAGCTGTTGCCTGCCGATGCGAATGCCAGACACGCCGCGCCTGCGTTACTGCCCGTGCCGTCATGCGCGGCGGCCGGATAGACGGTACCGGAACGAAACCAATGCGTAATGAGCCGTTGTGCCGGCTTGCTTTGCGGTGTGAAATCGGTGTTGCCGTCACCACCGGCATGGGGATCTGTTTTCCAGTCCCACAGAACCACGCCCTGCATATGGGGATCCGTATTCCAGTACGAAAAAAGCGCATCGTAATCGCGAACCTGCTCTGCAGGGTCGTAACAGCCGCCACGGCTGTATTCCCACGGATCTTTATGCGCCGCCGTAACGCTGCGATACCCGACCTCCGTGAATAATATCGGCTTATTGTATTTTTGCTGCAACGGTTGAACTTCCGTCTTATTCCATGTATCCCATTCCTCTTTCATGGTTTCCACAGATGCTTCGTTATTTTGTGACAACGGATGGTAAGCGGAAATACCAATAGAGTCCAAGTCAGCCCAGAAACCAATGGCGTCCTTTTCATTCGTAATACCGCTGCCACCGTGGTTGGCGCTGTAGGTGAGCGCACCCGAAAAACGGCTGCGTACGTCGGCAATCATGTCTTTCCAGTGCTGCGTGTTTGTGGAATCCACCGCCGCCGATGACATGCCAATCAGCTCCGTGCCAATCGTCATCTGTTCCACGCCGTGTGTCTCGCCAAGCGCGGCGTAGGCATTCAGAATACCTGCATAATTTGTAAACCAGGCATTGCGGTCGGCAGGGCTGATTTCCGCCCGCCAGAAACCATCATGACTTTCCACATGAATATTAAGCGCCACTGCAAGGCCCAATTCATGCGCCGCATCAATGGCACGTATGAGCGCACGGTCTGAAGGCGTATTCCAGCCACGCTGAATATCTACCGAATGAATAGTGTCTTGGTGGTACGGAATGGTGAGACTCACCATATTGGCATGAGCGTTCACCAATTGCCGCAACGACTCGCGAAAAGCCGCACTGCCAAAATCTTCCGGACTGGTGGGGTTCATACTGGCACCTTTTTCCCAGCCTGTTACGGCGGCACCGGCGGCGGGCACGTTTCCGACACTGTAAGAGCACACAACTATGAGCGTAATAACAACACGGGATAAAGGAGGGTGAGAGCGCATTATCAAGTGGCGGTTATGATGCGAATGATGACGTTTTTGATCGACAAATATTGCACCACGTTCGTATGGCATATTGCGCAGCATAAAAGAACTGATATAACGCAGGTGCGGCTCATTGCCCCGAAACCCGTTACCAGCCGGGTGTCATTTTAAAAATCTCCCATTCATGGCTGGGCTGGGCAATACCCAGTTCCATAAAATGCTCCTTCACAAACGCATTTGCCTCCTCCTGCGTGTCAAAAGTCTTATCTTTCCACTGCACCACTTCAATTTTCTTGCGTCCTTTATATTTGATGGCACCCGGAACAAACTTGCCTGTCCGTACAACTTTGCAGGTATCAATAAGATACGAATCGTATTCAACAACGGGTGATTTCATACGGAAGAAGGAATGAAACAAAGATCCGATGCAGTAACGTGAAGTACCATGTGGATAATTAGTTGACGATTATAAAAGGCTAACCTTACGATAAAAGGTGTCTTTATCCGCGATACCGGCACTCTTTGCGGCTATGTGTCGTATCAGCTGTATGGACAGGTAATTTCATGGTCAATCAGCTTCCAAAAAGCCATGTGATGGCCTATAATCCCGCGCTCCCGCCTATTTCTCCTCTCTTTTTTCATGGACCACGGTGAAGTTATTCTACGGTTTCAGGACGTGACGTTTCATTACGATCACAAGCGAACAATTCTAGAAGAAGTGAGTTTTCCCGTGCGCGAGAACGCCAAGCTTACTATTATGGGACAAAACGGCGCCGGGAAAAGTACGCTCTTTAAATTGATCACGGGAGAATTGAAACCCAGCGAAGGACAAATTCACACCAAGCGCGGCACGACTATCGGCATTGCCCGGCAGGTGATTCCGCACAATGACCTGGAAAAAACCGTGTATGAATTTTTTGAAGGCGCGTTCACGGATAAGAAATATGATCTGGAAAAACACATTGCCAAGGTACTGGACGTGGTACACCTAAAGGCGGACCCGGATAAAAAATTGAAAAGCTTTTCCGGCGGACAGAAGGCGCGCCTGCTGCTCGCTTTCGCGCTTATACAGGAACCGGACATTCTGCTGCTGGACGAGCCGACCAATAACCTGGACATGGCGGGCATCGATCATCTGACAAATTTCCTCATTATGTACGAAAAAACCGTTATTGTCATTTCCCACGATGCGGCATTCCTGAACTGCTTCACGCACGGCGTGCTGCACCTGGATACGCACACGCACAAAGTGGACCAGTACGTGGGTGACTACTTTGACGTGGTGGAACAGATACAGGCACAGATAGAACGCGAACAGCGACAAAACGCCCGCATGCAGAAAGACATTCAGGATCAGAAAGACAAGATCAACTTTTTCTCCCATAAAGGAGGAAAAATGCGCAAACTGGCCAGTAAAATGCGCGATGCCGTAGAGGAAGCCGAGGATAATAAAGTGGATGTACGCCGCGAAGATAAAACCATTGCGCCGTTCACCATTGATGCCGAACCGTTCCCGAAGCCGCTGGTGGATATCCATTCGGTACACATTATGAAAGATCACAAACTGGTAAAGAAAAAGGTGGAAGTCACCGTGCGTCGCCGTCACAGACTCCGCATAACGGGGCCGAACGGCATCGGTAAAACATCTTTATTGGAAGCGCTGGCAACCGGAGCCGAAACAGGCGCCGTTCTTACGCCCGGCGTGAAAGTGGGTTACTACCGGCAGGATTTCTCCGGCCTGCCACTGGATAAAACCGTGTATGAAATTCTGGCGGCCGAACTGGATATGGAAAACAAGCAGCTTATTTACGCCACGGGCGCACGGTTCCTGCTGAGCGGCGACAAAATGCAGTCACATGTCGCGTCGCTGTCCGAAGGGCAAAAAGGCCTGCTGTGCTTTGCGCGCTTTCTGCTGCAAAAACCGACGCTGCTCATTCTGGATGAGCCAACGAACCACATTAACTTCCGTCACTTGCCGGTGATTGCCGAAGCGCTCAGCGAATACGACGGCGGCATGATTTTAGTAAGTCACGATCAGGACTTCGTGAATCAAATTGAGATCAGCGAGCAGCTGGATCTGGGGGCTTTGTAAAAAATACAAAGAATTCAGGATTTTTTCTTTTTCTTTTCTTCTTTTGGAAAAGAAAATTTGATCGGGAGATATGTTTGTATGGAATCAAAATCATTTTTGAAAAAATCGACAACTTTCAAAGACTCCGCCTCTGGTTCGTTTTGAAGATCAATCAGTTTTGGCCCAAGCTCAGTGGATATATTATCGGCAAGTTCCAGAAAAAATATATCAAACACGCTGTCGTTAACAGCTTCCGAATCCAATTCACGCCACAAATCGGCAACAGTAGCATCCGGTTTTAGCGACAAATAGTTTCTTTTCCGCTTCTTCGGCTTCTTGGATTCTTCCAGCTCCTGTAATTCACGGATTTTTCTTTTTTCTTCCAATTCTCTTCGTTGAACATCGAGTAATGTCTGGAAATATGCAATATCTTCAGCCGTGCCAATATTCATGTTCGTCATGAAGCGTACAATAAAACCATAATCTTTTCGTTCTATTTCCAGGGCAATAATGTGATACGCAAATTGCTGGATATACACCTCGGGGACATTTGCTTCTCTGGCTTTAGTAACTGTATAGGCAGGATTTTTCCCATGCTCGGCAAGAATACGCGTAAAGTTTACCAAATCGGGATTGTCAGAAAGAGATGCATTCAAGACATCCGCAGAAGCGGCTCTGACCAGATCCATTGGCTCCCGAATGGCTAACTCCGTCTTTTTTTCTTTCTGTGGACCATCATCCTGTGGCTGCTCATGTTCGCTCATATCTAGCATTATACGATATAAAATATATTTATACAAGGCTGACCGGATTTTTGTATACTACTTCTGTTTATTGTCCTCCATGCTATGAAAAGCAAGGAGGACAATATAAATAACTGATCACATTTTTTATTGCTCATCCACAGAACACTCAACGGCCAACCCGATGGTGCGCTCGGCAGAAGCGCCGCTGTCGGCACCTTTGGCGCCAACAATAAAGCTGTGAGAATCACCACCGGTTTTGGGAGCTTTGACTGTGAATGCGACAGCGCCTTCATTGTCGGCGGTTGCGGTAGTCATTACTACGCCATCCACCAGGCCCTGAACGGATTCACCGGGCGCAAAACCCTGGCCTTTTACTTTTACTGCTTTTTTAGGTGGTACGTACCAACTGTCAGGATCAATGAAGGCATCAAAGCCACCAAGGCCCAGAGACAATGTGGTGGAAGCTTTACTGGCATCACCGGTAAATGTGTAATCCAGACTGCCTTTTGCATTTAACGGAATTTTGATGGCGTCCGGTGCCTCAAATGCGCCAAGGCTGTCTGCGGTAAAATCCATAATGAATGTTCCCGCACCATTGGTGAGTTTCACTTTCTCATCCGGCGCAAAACCGGTCCCGCTAAAGCCGATTTTCTGACCGGGCAACGCCCAAAAAGTGGATGGCGTAATGCCGGGTGAAAACCCGCCGACGGAAATGGAGAATGAAACCGTGGCGCCGCTGGTCATGCCTTTCAGGCGGAAATCCTGCGCACCTTCGGCGCCGAACGGCAGCTTGATGGCATTGTCAGCCGACACGTTGCCCTTGCCATCAGCCGTAAAACTGAAGAGCGTGGCATCGGTCGCGCTTAGTAATGTAACTTTCTCATCCGGCGCAAAGCCACTGCCAGAAATACCGATTGTCTGTCCCGGCACGCCAAAGTACGCGGACGGAACGACGCCGGGCGAAAACCCGCCGATAGAAATGGAGAATGACGCAATGGCGCCGCTGGTCATGCCTTTCAGCCGGAATTCCAGCGAATTTTCCGCACCATACGGCAGCTTTAGGGCGCTATCAGCCGAGACATTGCCCATGCCATCAGCCGTTACAGTAGAGAGTTCCGTACCGGCGGCATTTATCAGTTTTACTGTTTCACCGGGCGAAAAGCCGCTGCCCGATACGCCAATAGTCTGGCCCGGCACGCCAAAATAGGCGGACGGAACGGCGCCGGGGAAGAAGCCTCCCACAGTGACAGTGAATTCTGTTACCGAGCCGCTCATCTGGCCCGTAAGGTGGTACGTAAGACTATTGCCTGCGGCACTTAATGGAACAGTAACGGCGCCGGCCACACTAAAACTGCCGGCCTTATCGGCATGAAGCGTGGCGATTGATTCACTGGAGCCGCCTACCGTGACAAAGATATCTTCATTCGGCGCAAAGTTGGTACCGCTCAGGCCAAGCTTCTGGCCCGGAAGCAGCCACCACTCGGACGGCGACGCGTCGGGCGAGAAACCATTGATATAAAAAGCAGTGCGCACGTCCGTACCACCGGGAATGGCAGCTATGACCGGGTAGGAACCGGCCGGCCGCTGGGGCACGGTAATCGCCGGACTGGTGAATGAGCCATCTTCCGCAACCGTGGCATTCACAGTCACGCCCTGGAGCGTAACGGGAATACTGTCGCCGGCGTGAAAGCCGGAACCGGTTACCGTTAGTCCGCTACCCGGGCTGCCCGAATACACATCCAATACAATATATTCTCCTGCGGCATATGCCATGTGAACCGCGGAGGTAGCAGCGGTGCCGACAGTCGTGCAAAAAATAATAGTCGCCATAGCCCCGGCGCGCAGCCTGGCTGGCCGCCAAACATTCTCAAACATACAAAAGTGGGTAAATAATGAAGAGTGAATACTCACTGGGGACGCAATGTCTGTATAATCATTACCGCGATTCGTTTGCCGAACAATAAAAAGCGGTTCAGAACCGTAACTGAAACAGACAGACAGAGCATGCCGGCCCGGACCGGCCAAAAAATAAAAAATACGGCAACCGAATACCCGCTCCAGGCTTAGAACCAAGCCATATTTGCTGATTCCATACAACGTAAAAATATGCTATAATAGTTAGATTTATGACAGATATCACTCTTATCCTGTTCGCCATCGTTATCGGCTTTCTGCTCGTGGTCGTTGCCATAGAGCGATCAGCTCATCAGCGGTTAAAGCGGGAAAGCGTCGATAACAACATGATGGTGGCCCTGCTGTCGCACCGTTTGCGCACGCCGCTTGGGAGTATCAAGTGGCATGTGGAAATGCTGCTCGACAGCAACTTTGGCAAACTGCAGATTTCCCAATTGGAATTATTGAATCAGATTAACCACGGCATAGGCGACGCCATCGGCATTCTCAATGTATTTCTTGAATCGGCACGCATAGAGCGCGGTGCCATAAGCGCCAACAGCAAGTCGGTGGATTTATGGAAAGCCGTTGATACCACCGTTTCAAACCTGGAGAAAACAATGAAAAAGAAACACACTGTTATTCGTGAATTTGATACGTCCAAGCTGACAATCGTCCAGATGGATCCGCTGCTGCTGCATATGATTCTGGAAGTGATACTGCATAACGCAATTCTGTACACGCCGGAAAACGGCACCATTACCATTGCGAGCAAGGAGCAGGCGCACAGTATTGTTCTGTCCGTACGCGACACGGGAATCGGCATGACAGCCGACGAGCAGAAACACTTGTTCAGCAAATTCTTCCGGGCTAAAAAGGCACAGGCAATAGATACTAATGGCAACGGCCTGGGGCTGTATCTGGTAAAAGAAGTTCTGCTGCATGCCGGCGGTTCTATCCGCTGCGAATCAGAAGCAAATGCCGGAAGTTGCTTTATTATCGAATTCCCCAGCGCCGTCGAAGCATAAACAAACCGGCTGTTACGCTAAGCGGAAATGATGCATGGCAGGCATACCGAAGTCCGGCGTACGTTTTCAGGCCGGTAAATACTTTGATACCATTGCTGCCAGTCCTTCCAAATCCGTGCTGCTTTTATTGTAAAAATCCGTCGCACCCAAAGCCCGGCATTTTTCCTGATCGACCGTGCCGCCTACATTGGACAGAATGATGATGGGGAAATGACATCCTTTGTCTTTCAGCTTCTGCAACACGCCAAACCCATCCAGTTTCGGCATGAGCAGATCCAGCACCAGTATGCCCGGCTCGCCTGCCTCCACGGCAGCCAGTACAGCTTCTCCGTCGTGGTAAATTTCGACTGCGCGGTCCGGCCCGTTGAGCGTAAGGCGGTACATCTGTGTGAGGAATTCATCGTCATCAACAATAAAAATGCGGTTTGTCATAAGAAAAGAAGGAAAATAGAAATCAGAAACTATTACATGTGGGTTTCTATGGAACAAATGCCTGAGGCCAGATCAAAACGTACCGAACGTCCCACGCTGCCGCCGGTTTCTTCCGCCGTCAACGTGATGCCCTGTTCATGCAGAAGCTCGCGGGCTTTGGCAATATTTTGCGCGCCGATTCCGTGTTCGGCATCGCCGAACAGCGAAAACATATGTGCGCCGCCGGCAATTTTTGCAACCAACCGGTCACGCCTGGCGCCGGTGCCGATGAGATCATGAATCAATGCGGTAATGGACGTATCCACGTAACGAAAACCGCCATCATCGGACGCGGTAGCGGGCTTGCTTGGCAAAATGGCATGAACCATGCCGCCTGTTCTGGTAACCGGATCATAAATAATCACCACAACGCACGAGCCGACGCCAACCGTCTCCAGCACTTCGGGTGCGGAAGCGATTTTTAGCTCGCCCATGGAGATGGAAACGACGTGATTCACGGTATGAGTTTTGTAGTGGCATCCAGAATTTTCTGCGTTGAAGACGGGTCGAACAGAAAGAAAATCTTTCCATCGGCATCCAATTCTTTAATCATAAAATTCACTTCCGATATCAGCACTTTTTCGGATGATTTGCCGATTTCAGCGAGCGCACTGGTGATAAGCGCTCCGGCCATGTCTGTCGCCGCATTGGGCACGGACTGAATGAAACTCATTTTCAAAAAATTACCGAGTGATGTAAGGCAGGAGCCGGCCAGCACATTCCCCACTTCGCGCAGGGCGGCGCGATCAATCTCTGTTAAGAGGGCATGTTCTTTACGCATCAAAAGATAGGCGATTTTTAAGGCGCTTTCACGCGGAAACATAAGCAGCATGACTCCCGGCGCATCGCCAAGAACCTGCACAAGCACGACCGACATAATGTCATCCGGCTTGCCGGTGAATACCGAAACCGCTTCCACGCGAATGAGCTCCAGACGCGGCGTGGAAATATCCACCTTCATGTCCGTCATTTGAGAAAGCGCGTTGGCCGCATGGCCGGCGCCGATATTCATGGCTTCCATGAGAGCATCTTTACCGAGGGGAGAAAGGGTAACTTCCATAAAATGGGGGAAATGGTTATGTAACGGGAATAGAAAAAGCATGCTGTATGAGAGCGGGTACGTCCAGTACAAGCGCAATCTTTCCATCGCCCAGCGGCGAACAGCCGGCATACAAATTCGCGGAGCGTAACGGCGACGTAAGCGGCTTCATCATCATTTCCTGATTGCGGATAATTTCGTCAACCGCAATGCCAAACCGGCGATTGCCGTCACTCAGTACCAAAACAGACCGCGGCTCCTCGATGGCTTCTGTATCCTTATGAAGAAGCGTGGCCAGCGAACGAACCGGTAACGGCTGGCCCTCAATATCCAACACTCTCTTTCCCATCATATGCATGGTATCTGCAGAAGATAATTGCAAAAGACGATCCACATGAACGAACGGCACGCCGTAGACGCCTTCGCCTACCCGGACAAGAATGATGGGAATAATGGAAAGCTGCAACGGCAACGCCAGCTCGAACCGCTTGCCGCCCGCTTGCCGTACAAGTGATAAATGACCGCCCAGACCATCGGTTATCTGCTTCACGGCGGACAGCCCGACGCCGCGGCCGGATACCATACTCACCGTCTGGCTGCTGGAAAAGCGGGAGGAACACAGCAAATCAAGAATGGTTTCTTCGGTTATACTCTCAATTTCATCGTCGCTGAAGCCGCGATTTTTTGAAAGTTTCTTCAGCTCATTAAGCTCGATTGCCTGGCCGTCATCTTCCACGCTCACGACGACAAAACCTGTCTCGCCGCGAACCGAAAGCGTAACCGTTCCCTGTTCCGGCTTGCCGGCTTTCAGGCGCTCGGCCGGTGTTTCAATGCCATGATCAACGGCGTTGCGAAGAAGATGCACCAGCGGAGTCACCAGATGATCCACAATTGATTTATCCAGTGAAATATCCGTCCCCTGCATGGTGAACGTGACTTCTTTGAGCTGGCTTCTGGCCGTATCGCGGACAAGGCGCGGCAGACGGGCAAACGCCTGATCCAATGGAATAAGCCGGCTTTCATTTACCTGGATGAGCAACTCCTGCGTATTCTTTTCCAGGCGGGAGACAAGCGGATCCAAATCCAGAACATACTGCGGCTGATCGGCCAGTGTACGGAACTGCTGACGTAACAACGAAAGCTCGCCGGCCAGATCCAGAAGAAAGTCCAGCTTGCGGGCATCCACGCGGATATGAGGGAGCATGGAAAGCTCATCGGTGACGGCCTGCTCCGCTGCCGCCGGCGCGGCTTCTTCGGTATGGCCGCCGCTTGCGAGCACATGAAGATCCGGCAGTCCTTCAATGGTTTGGGGTTCGGCATTATTTTCTTCTACGTAGACGAGTGATTGCCGGAGAGCATCAATAGAACGCAGCGCCATATCAATGGCCGATGCATCAAGCGCGATTTTTCCGTCGCGCGCCGCACTAAAAACATCTTCCAGCAAATGAAACGCATCGGTAAGACGCACAAACTGCATGGTGGCCGCGGCGCCCTTGCATGAGTGACACAGACGCATGACTTCGGCATAACGGTTACTCGTTACGCCGTCTCTTTCCATAGCCAACAGCTGTTCTTCCACGGCCGCGCAATTATCGCGGCACTCCTGGAGAAACAATGAAAGATAGGGTGAGGTATCCATGAATTAAAAAAGAGAAACAGCGGAAGCAACGCCGTGGGCCAGCTCATCGGGTGTCACTATACTATCAACGGTGGTCTGTCGTAACGCCGCCTGCACCATGCTGTCCACGACACAGGTCTGCGGGTCCTGAACGATAGTCGTTCCGCCGCAGTTATGAATGGCAGCCATTCCCTCGGCGCCGTCCTCCCCCATGCCTGTTAAAAGAACGCCGACGATGGGGCCTTTATAGACCCGGCTCGCGCTGGTCATGAGCGCGTCAATAGACGGCCGCATGCCATGGATCGGCTCGGTTTGAGACAGCCGCACGACTGGAATCTGGCGGTCATCTTCCATTTCCAGCACGACACGCATGTGAAAATTCCCGGGAGCAACCAGCGCAAGACCCGGCTTCAGACGCTCGCCATCCTGTGCCTCTTTTACTTTCATACAGCTGATACGGTCGATGCGGTCCGCCATGGTAGCCGTGAAATGTTCCGGCATGTGCTGTACGACAAGAACCGCGGCCGGCAAAGGACTGACAAGATCTGCAAAAAATTCTTCCAGAATCGGCGGCCCGCCGGTGGAGGCACCCATAAGAACCAACGGACATTCACCGGACCCCGGCCTGACAGACACAGTCTGCACTGGCTCACGGAGAGGGCGGTTTCTTTTGAGCGCATCGCGACGGGATGAAGCCGCCGCTTTCACTTTGGCAATCATTTCTTTCTTCACTTTTTCCAAATCCAGTGATAGCGGCCCGGATGGCTTGGTGACGCAATCAAAGGCTCCGGCATGCAGGCATTCCAGCATCATTTCCGCCTGATCCCGGCCGAATGCCGAGACCATCAGCACAATCGGACGTGAATCACTGCCGTGCATCAAATGCCTGGTTGCCTCCAGGCCATTCAGCTTTGGCATTTCCAGATCCATGGTAATAACGTCCGGTTGCAGGCGCTTTGCCTCGGCGATTACCTGCTCTCCGTCACTCACCGAACCCACGACACGAATGTCCGGGTCCGACGATAAAATATCGCCGATAACCTTGCGCATGAGGAATGAATCATCGGCAATGAGTACGGTTATCATGGCAGAAAAAGGTTACACGCCCATGGCTTTCGTGACCGTATCAATCACCTGCTTCTCATCAAACGGCTTTACGATAAATGCCAAAGCGCCAAGACTCATGGCTTCCTGGATTATTTTATCCTGGCCAAGCGCGCTGATAATAATAACCTTTGCGGCTTTCAAGGCGCCGGTTTCGCGAAGCACTTCTATACCGCCTTTTTCCGGCATGACCAGATCCAGCAGCAGGAGATCAGGCTGATGCTCATGCCAGAGGCTCATGGCCTGAACGCCCGTGCTCGCTTCAAAAAATTCAGTGCCCGGAAAAGCTTTTTCCAGCATGGTGCGGAGGATGGTCCGCATGAATTGAGAGTCGTCTGATAAAAGGATTTTCATAATATGGGCAGAAAATATTACGCGGCGCTACGGCTGACAAGCCTGTAGAGACGCAGGAAAGCAAAAGCGAACAGAACGTACGATGGTACGACAAAAATCAGTTCGACCTGTTCAATCATACTGGAAGGAATAGGAATCACTTTCCAGCTTTCAACAAGCAGCTCCCATAAGTGCTGGAGCGACATGAATCCAATGGCAATAAGAAGCGGTGTCGATAATACTTTCGTCACGGCACCTACTTTGGTTCGCTGGAAAACGTAAAATGCGGCAATGCCGGCAAGCAGGAAGGCAATAAAATGAATGATACCAAAAGCCTCCAACGCGGTTCCGCCAAAAATTTTCATATATGCCTCATCAATCTGCGCGGCAAATATAAAAACCAGCAAGGTGACGACTGCGACAATGACGCTCCAGATAAGAATAATTTTATTGGTCACGGCGGACTGGCCTTCTTTTGACAATGTTACGAGTGACCGCGCGCCCATAATGAACGTGATCATGGCCAGATAGAAAATAATATGCCAACCCATGGCCATGCCGTCATCGGATATATGGATGATCCCGTTATTCACAAAAACAATAAAGAGCCGGCATGCCCCCAGAAGAAGCGCCGCAACAATGAACGAGGAAAAAATAGTGCTCAATTCAGACGCACCATAACGGCCGATGACCAGTGCGAGAATAATAACGGACGCGGCAATCATGGCCAGGTTCAGGACATCAACACCCAAAAACAGAAGATGATCCACTGACATTCCTCCTGTGTCGGCCATACCAGGCATCTCACTGGCAAATGCAGGAATAGCGGTAAGCAATGCCGTAAGTCCCGAGAGAGAAAGAGACAGAGTACGAACGATTTTCATAAGAGTGAAGTAAATGGGTGGATAATAATTAGGACAAAATAGTCGGAAGAAGCAGGTCGGCGTGAGCTTGACGCGTCACAGCCGAGGCTTGCTTGCAAAACTCTACGCCCATGGAACCGGAAAGTGCCTTGTACTGTTCAACAATTCCTTCCAGAATAGGAATCGCATTCGCCGGCATGGCTGTCACTTTGCCTGCATCATCGATTTCCAGACCGGCAACATTGCGCGCCCTGCGAATGGCTACCGGCAAACCGAGAACGGTTGCCTGCTTGGTAATAATCTGCTCGACGAGCTCGTAATAAGGATTCGTTGCCATAAGAAGGAAGAGAAAAAAGTATTACGCCGCGTGCGACGCAAAAGAAGGTGAGAAATGATCCGTGTTTTTCTGCGGTACATCTGCAGAACGCGTTGCCGCCTGCATTTCGCGCTGCATTTCATGCGCCGTGCCATGCAAGGAACCCGTAAGCTGCTGCAGCTGCTCCGCCAGCGCTTTTAATTGCTGGGACGCAGCGGATATCTGTTGGTTGGCGGCGCTCTGTTGCTGCACCGCGGCTGCAACCTGCTGTGAAGCGGATGCATTTTGTCCGGCCACGTGCGCAATGCCATCCATGGTCTTGGCAATGTCGGATGTAGAGGTATTCTGCTGCTGTACGGCAGAAGAAAGCTCCTGCATATTGTCGGATAAGCGGGAAATACTGGCTGCAATATCCTGCAGGTAGCCGAGTGTCTGCTTGATGGTTTCGGTACCGCGGCTCAAAATATCGCCGCCTGCCTCCACGGCGGAAGACGCATCTTCCATAAGACCGGACATGCCTTTCACAATACCTTTTATATCCTGGGCGGCCTTGGACGATTCTTCCGACAACTTGCGCACTTCATCCGCTACCACGGCAAAACCGCGGCCTGCTTCACCCGCGCGAGCCGCTTCAATAGCAGCATTCAGCGCCAGCAAATTCGTCTGGCCGGCAATGGCGTTAATCGTCGATACGATTTCGTTAATCTGCATCGAACTCGAAGAAAGCTGTTTTACGATTCCGACAGTATTGGAGAAGACGGCGTGAATGGTAGTAAGATCGTTATTGGATTTCTCGGCACCTTCACCCGCCTTCTGCGTAAGCTGCGATGTTTGCGTGGCGAGTGACGCAGCCTGCTGGGTGGCCGAGGACATTTGCGTCACAGCCGAGGACATTTTTAAGAGCATGTCAGAAATTTCCGCTGATTGCTTGCTCTGCTGGGTAGCACCGGCTGCCAGTTGCTGCGAAACTGCGGCATTCTGCTCGGCGGCAGATGATGCCTGTTCGGTGGATAACGTCATAAGGCTGGCCGTCTTGCTCAGCTGATCGCAGGCATCTTTAATGGGACGTAAAACGGAGGCCGGAATAGTACGCGCGAGCAGCGCTCCTGTAGCAACGGTCATAATGCTCACAATAACCGCAATGGTAAGCAGAATTGTCACCTGCGAACCATGCATCTGGGATGCCGCGTACACAATAGTCGCCACCATAGTGCTTGCCAGCAAACCGAGTGCCAGAAAGAGCTGATGGGCAATGGACTGCCTGTGGAAATAGGTATTTTTCATCATACTATGATCGGGAAATAGCGGTAAGAGGAGCGAGCATATTCTGCAGGGAGAGTATAAGAAGAAGCACTGGCACCGTCTTTGCGTCATCCGTTCCGTTACTCATAACGGCACTGTCAATGTACCCGGCCGGAACACAACTGTCCGCCAGCTCCGGCATTGCCTTGGCGTCATCGGCGGCAATATGCCGTACGCCGGTTACGCTTTCTACCAGGAATCCGAAAAGCTCTTTTCCTTTTTCCACCACAATAATGTCCTGTTTTTTTTCGGCCGTATCAGCGGTACCAAGAAATGCCGCCAGATCAATAACGGTCAAAATCCTTCCGCGCAAATTCATAATGCCTCGTACATAGAGCGGAACACCGGGAACAAGCGTCACGTCTGACATGCGGATAATTTCACGCGCATCGGTAAGGTGAAACGCGAACTCTTCGTTGGCCGCCCGGAATACAAGGAGCTGTATCTCCTTTTGCGAAGCCGTAGCAGACAGTGTGCTATTTGCAGTCATCGGTATGAATGTGTGTGTTAACTGCTTTAGTATAGCAGAAAATGCGTTTTAAGCCAAGATACCCGGGAAAACCGTGCCTGCTCCGGGCTGAACCCTCTTACAGGCCACAGGATACCTGGTTTTGTATGGCCTGCAGACCATTCCGGATAGTTTCCACCGCCTGTACGGCATGCTCACGAAGCGTGTCTTCCGTCATGGACTCCGATTCATACAGCGTCTTGAAAACATGCTCCTGCTCCTGGCATGTCTGCGACATGTCGGCATAGCCCATCATGGCAGAGGCGCTCTTTATGGAATGAAAAAGCCGCATAACTTCAAACAAGGCGTCGTGATCGGCCGGCTTGTCCGCCAAATACATAAGAGCACTGCGGATATTCTCTACTGATGCGTACGCATCGCTGAGAAAGGCATCCCGGTAATGGCTCATGTCTGTCATGCTTTTGGAATCGGGGCGAATACTTTTACAAGCTGCACGAGCTCATCAATATTCATGCTTGTCTTAAGAAAATATTCTTTTACGCCCAGCTGCACCGCTGTATCGCGGTCCTTCTGATCATCCACATTCGTAAGCATGATGACAGGCGTACTACCGAGAAGGCCGGCAGCCTTCGCGGATTCCAGCATATGAAATCCGTCCATGTGCGGCATTAGCACGTCACACAAAATAAGATCGAATGTCCGGGCCTTCAATTTTTCCAGTGCCAGCAGACCGTCTTCCGCGCACGTTACCGCATATCCGGCCTGCGTAAACTGGTCGGTATATACCTGGCGCAAAAAGTCGTCGTCTTCTGTAAGGAGGATGTGCATTTCCTCATATTATAGCAGAAATACGCACATGCAGGAACTGCATTTTCCAGACGGGCGTTATGTGCCCGGAAATAAAACGCCGTATCAGCCTTTCCGTTGTCCTGCCTGTTTACAGCGCAACTAATTGCTTTTCTTTTGCCGCATTGGTCCGCTCCAAATGAGTGCTTCCCCACTTGCCGAGTGATTCAATAATCGGATTCAGCGTGCGACCATAGGGCGTTAACGAATATTCCACTTTAGGCGGCACAACCGGGTGTACTGTCCTATTCACCACGCCATCGCGTTCCAGTTCGCGCAGTTGCTGTGCCAGCATTTTGGGCGTAATGCCTTCAATATCGCGCATCAGCTGGCTGTAACGGCGCGTCTCATCCTGCAAATACCATAGAATAAGTAACTTCCATTTACCGCCAATAACATCGAGCGTCACGTTGACGGGGCAGAATTTATCACACGGAGACATAGAAAAAGGGGGAAGTTTTACACTATATTTTAGTATAGTACATTACTCTTCAGTATGTACTTGTTAAAATTATATCATAAGATTAGACTCGACCAGTATTTATTTCCAACTTTTCCCATGTCTACCTATACCGATAACCTGCTCTGGCGCTATGCCACGAAAGAATTTGATACCGAAAAAAAAATTCCAGATGATATTTTGCACGAGCTGCTGGAGGCAACGCGCTTAACGCCTACGTCTTACGGCATTCAGCCTTATCATTTCCTGGTTGTTACGAACGCAAAGTTGCGCGAGGAACTCAAGGCACATTCGTGGGGACAGGGCCAGGTTACCGATGCGTCACACCTGGTTATTATGTGCACCAAAAAAATACTTGGCGAAGAAGATATTGATGCCTACATCCGGGATATGGCCACCACCCGCGGCGTTACCGTGGATACCCTCAAGAATTTCCGCGATATGATGGGCAACACTGTCAGCCGTATGACGCCGGAAGATATGGAATTGTGGAGCAAGAAGCAGACGTATATCGCGCTCGGCTTCCTGCTGTCCGCCGCGGCCCAGCACCATGTGGACTCCTGTCCCATGGAAGGTTTTAGTGCGCCGGAATTTGATCGCATACTCGGGCTGGCCGAAAAAAATCTAACGGCAACCCTTATCTGCCCGCTTGGTTACCGCTCCGCAAACGATACATCAGCAAGCTATAAGAAAGTGCGTTTCCCAATGGAGGAGTTATTTGAGTTTAAGGCATAACCATAAAGACCGGCTTTTCGCTTTCACTCTAAACCGGGGGCTCAAACCCCCGGTTATACAAGATAAGCGTACGTATTATTTGCGCAGCTGCAATTGGCTTCGTATCTCGCCGCCGGGGTGCAGAACCGTATGCACGTTCACATATATGTTGCCCGCCAGCAGATCGGCAAGATCCTGCCGGGTAAGACCAACCCACGTTCCGTTTGCCTGCGTACCCTCAAACGCAATAGGCTGAATAATGACGCCCGTAGACCCGGCGGCACCCCTGTGAAAATGTGCAGCCGTAATGGCGCTCGACAAATCATGAACATGAATCATATACAGGAGCGACGTGCCGCTGAGGGTAAATAATGCATCGCCGCTGCCGGATGACGGAACCGGCGGAACTTCACTGTTGCCGCTCAGCATAACCGTAAAGTGCTGAAGACCGGTTACCGAACTGTTGAGAGATACAGTGGTTTCACCGGACCCGGAAGCCGCAGCCATGCTTCTTACGGATAAACCGGAGCCAGTTGTAACCAGGCTGGTACCGGAGCCGCCGCCGGAAGATGTACCAATGGATGAAACCGACGAAACGGACACCGGAGAGCCGGATGCGGAACTACCAACAGGGCCGCTGCCCATAAAATTATAAACGTGCAACATAACCATATGATCGGTATCCGGATTGGTGTTCATGAAAACCGCGCCATTGGCAGGATATGTCTGGAGCAATGAAGCAGTATCATTTGCATTACCAAAAGCGGCCGGCGTCAAACGAAGCGTCCCGAACCGGGTTCCGGCCGGCGGCGTTTTTTCCAATACGGTTACGGCTCCGGTTGGCACCGTAAACGCGTCGTGAGAGATATCCAGACATGTGTCGGCGGAAATAGTGCCATCGCCGTTGGCATCCAGATGCACATCGGATTCACAGAGTGCCTGGGCCGAGAAGACGCCTTCGGACCAGGGGTGAATGACGCCGTTCCTGTCCAATACATCAAAAGCAAATGGCGTGGCAGGCCCGGCAACAGCACCTGTTGCAGTACCTGCAACAGGCTCGTTGCCCGGGTTACGAACAGTGGGGCAGGCCAGTACGGTTTGTACCAGTGCATCGACAGGGTTGCCGTTGGCCTTGGCTTCCACAGCCTGGAAATCAGCTTCCGACTGAATGGATGCATTGCACACATGGGTCATGACCATCACCTTGGTGGAGCCGGATGCAAATGTAGAATCTACAGGCGACAAGACGGGCAATAGTGAACCGGATGTCCGGGCATATGTCGGCAGACCGGAAAAAGCCACGGCTCCCGCGGCTCCCGCCACCATGGCTGCCAAAGATAAAAATTTACGCATACAATAGAAAGTTACTAAATAAACATGTGAAGACAAGAGTCCAGACGCCTGCCTGCCGACTCTCTTACTAAAAAAAGCCCGATTCACTTTGGCAGAATGTATTCGTCTGCCTATGCTATGCTCACATTCTCATCCTTCTCCCGCCCATGAAAAAAACAACTCCGCTGCATACAGGCATACTCATCGCGATGTCTGTAACCATTGCGGCCTGCACTGCGTCCTCACCGGCCAACGTACCCGCCGATACAACCCCTCACAGCAATTCGATGGGAACAGGCAGCGACACATCCATGACCATGAACCAGATGACGCAGGTTTTGCAGGGCAAGACCGGCAACGCGTTCGATAAAGCCTTTATCGACGCCATGATCGTGCACCATAACGGTGCCATCGCCATGGCCAAACTCGCCCAGCGAGATGCAGGACACGAGGAAATCAAGCGCCTGGCCGGTGATATTATCGCCGCCCAGCAGAAAGAGATAAACCAGATGAAAGAGTGGCAGAAGGAATGGAAATATTAAACGGAAGCACCAAGCACTAAATCCTAAGCTCTAAACGTCTTCGTTCTATCAGTAAGTACATTGTTTAGGATTTAGTGCTTAGAATTTAGAATTTTATGCAAGTCATTGGTTTTATTGTATGATCCATTTCACTCACCTCCCCCTATGAACCTTTCCCAGCTCTTTGCCAAAACGTCCAAGGATTCCCAGTCCGATGCCAGCAGTAAAAATGCCGATCTTCTGGTACGCGCCGGATTCATAAGTAAAACCATGGCCGGCGTGTACTCGTACCTACCGCTGGGCTTACGCGTACTCAAAAATATCGAGCAGATTGTACGCGAGGAAATGGATGCCATCGGCGGACAGGAAATACTGATGTCGGCGCTGTCGCCAAAGGACTACTGGGAGAAAACCGGCCGCTGGGAAACACTGGACGTACTCTTCCGTTTACCCGCCGCCAACGACACGGAATACGCACTCAACCCGACGCACGAGGAAGTGGTAACGCCCATTGTGAAACAGTTCATCAATTCGTACCGCAACATGCCGTTCGCGGCATATCAGATACAAACAAAATTCCGGAACGAACTGCGCGCCAAGTCCGGCATTCTGCGCGGCCGCGAATTTTTAATGAAAGACTTGTATTCTTTCCACGCCAGCCAGGAGGATCTGGACCGTTATTATGAAATTGTTCAGGCAGCATACATGCGCGTCTTCGAACGTATGGGACTCGGCGAACTGACGTACCTTACCTATGCCTCGGGCGGGAGCTTTTCGCAGTATTCGCATGAGTATCAGATACTGCTGCCAAACGGCGAAGATGTTGTATATGTGAGTGTGGAAGCCGAAAAAAAAGGCCAGCGCATTGCCATTAACAAAGAAATTTATGAGGATGGCGTCACGGTATGTCCGCTTACGGGCGGCAAAGAATTCCGCGAAGAGAAAGGTACCGAAGCGGGAAATATTTTCAAGCTCGGCAATAAATTTTCATCGGCATTCGGCCTGCAGTTCACGGGCAGCGACGGCCAGCTGAAAGACGTCATTATGGGCTGCTACGGCATAGGTATCTCCCGCCTTATGGGCATAGTGGCCGAAGCCATGTCCGACGATGCCGGCCTTGTCTGGCCCGAGGCCATTGCGCCGGCTCATGTGCATATTGTTCCCATTTGTAAAACAACTGATGATGGCGCATTCGTGAAGGCCAGAGAGCTGGAGAAAGCGCTGCTGGCACGCGGCAAAAAAACAATATTTGATGACCGCCTGGACGGCTCCGTCGGCTCGCGCCTGGCCGATGCCGATTTGTTCGGCCTACCTGTCAGAATAGTCGTATCACCAAAGACGCTCGCGGAGGGAAATGTAGAAGTGAAGAACAGAAAGACGGGAGAAGTGGTCATGATGAAGCTTGATGAATGCACCTAATACGTAGTACGTAGTACGTAGTACGTAGTAAGTAGTAAGTAGTAAGTAGTAAGTAGTACGAAATCTATTATTATAATACGTAATACGTAATACGTAATACGTAATACGTAATCCGTACTACGTAATCCGTAATCCGTACTACACAATCAACATCGCATCGCCAAACGAAAACAGTCTGAATTTTCTTTCGATCGCCTCACGATAGATAGTCAGTATCTCTTCTCTTCCGGCAAATGCCGATACCAGCATGAGCAGGCTTGATTGCGGGACGTGGAAATTGGTAATGAGACCGTCGACCATGCGGAACGTATAACCGTCGCGAATAAATAATTGAGTTGTGCCGCTTGGGCGTGCAATCTTTCCGGCTTCATCGGCAGCTGATTCCAATGTACGCGCGGCCGTAGTTCCAACGGCAATAATTTTCTTTCCGTCCGATTTCGCCCGCTCGATTATTTTTTTATTTTCTTCATCAATCGAATAATATTCGGCATGTAATGTGCCTGTCTCCCATTGCTCGAGCGTAAGCGGCGAGAATGTTCCCAAATGAACATGCAGAGTAACGTACGCAATGTGTATTCCGCTCTGCTGCAGTTGATCCAGTAATTCTTTCGTAAAATGCAGCGATGCCGTGGGTGCCGCAATGGAGCCGGGTTCTTTGGCAAAAACTGATTGATATTCCTCTTTCAACTCGTCACGCGTGAGCGGCGAATGCTTAATGTACGGCGGCAACGGCATGACGCCGAATTCTTCCAAAACAGACGGCAACTCATCCAGAGGGCAGGACGGCCGTATCAGCCATTCTTTTTCGTTCCGCCCGATGACCGTAAATGAAATACAATCGTTCAGCTGCAACACTTCATTGTCTCGTAACTTTTTATTGGCAAAGACACGAATACAATCATTGGCAATTCCCAGGTACAGCACATCTACCTTACCGCCCGTTGACCGCGCCAGCCTCAGCCGTGCCGGAATTACTTTGGTCTGATTCAATACCAGTATGGAATGAGGCGGCAGAAAATTTCCGATTGTATCAAACGTGAGCCAATCGGTTTTTTTTGATGCACGGTTGAATACAACCAGCCGGGCACTGTCGCGCGGGCTGGCCGGTGACTGTGCAATCAGCTCGGGAGGAAATGCAAAATCAAAGGGCCGGAGAATGTCATCAAGCAGGTCGGACATGGCTTTATGATAGCAAAAATCGTTGTATTCGGGGCAATTTTTATGTTTCATCGCTATATGTTCAGCTTATCGACAAACAAGCATAGCGACTAATGATGACAGAATGTGCAGATGACGGATTGCAAGAAAAATCTTACAAAAAAAGTGCCTCTTTTCATTGTCTGACTCGCTGATGCCCTTTATAAAGGCTGTCTCCTGCACCTCTCTTTACTTATGTTTTCACTGTTTCTGCGATCCATCGGCTCGGCTGCCGCAATCTTTCTGGCTTTACCTGTATTCATGCCTGTTCATACCGTTTCGACTCCTGTTTTCGTGCCCGAACCGGCGCTGGCCAAAAGCTACCGGCCGAACATTGTACAAAAAGAACCGCCTGTCACGAAGGCAGCACAACCAATTACCGGCAACAGCGTGCCCGGCGTGGGCGAACCGAACCGGCTTAGAATTCCATCCATTCAACTTTCCACCCTTACGGAGCGTATCAGTCTGTTACCCGATGGAAAACTGGATGTGCCCGTAAACCCGCTTCAACTCGGCTGGTACTCGCTGGGTGTAAAACCGGGCGAGCAAGGCAACGCCGTTATTGACGGCCACAAAGATACCGCTGCCGGACCGGCGGCATTCTGGAATTTAAAAAATGTACAGGCAGGCGACACCATCTATGTCACCGATGCGAATGGAACGGAACGATCTTTTGCTGTACGCGCGACGGCTGTATATGACGTGGATAATGCGCCCATGGAACAAATTTTCGGTAAAGCCGATGGCGCGCACTTAAACCTTATTACATGTGCCGGCGTCTGGAGCAAAAAATGGAATCACTACGACAAGCGCCTCATTATTTATAGCGATCTGGTCACCGACATGCACGTGGCGGTTGCAGAGCAATAATCCGTACAACTTTCCATTCGCTTTTACCGCTTAAAAGAGTATTTCAAGGCACCAGCATTGTATGTGCACAACGTAGCCGCACTCGTGCCGTAAAACTCGTCCGGAAAGTTGCGAAAGACATGCCGGCGTATCCCGTCACAGAGAGTGCTTCTATTTATTATTTACCCAATTTCCTATGAAGAGAGCACTTTCAATCGCAGCCGTGGCGGCAAGTCTGAGCTTGGCATTGCCGGTTATGGCGCAAATGACCACCGGCTCGTCATCATCATCCGTCAGCAGTATAAACGGCACCATCGGCACCTCATCCAGCAGCTCTTTTTCTTTGAATAATACAACAACGTCGTCCGTAGGTGGATCTTCTCTTTCCTCGGGCAGTATGACATCCGGAACCGCTGCGAGCGGCATGATGAGCGCAAGCGGTACCGCAGGCAGCTCCATGAGCGGCAAAACCAGCTCTATTCCGACACGTCTCCCTAATACCGGTGGCGGAGGAATGGCGCAGTAATATTTTTGCACTACTTACCGGGACGACCTGTAACGTACGTTACAGGTCGTCGGTCTATACATTGCCATGAACCGCTCACGCGTCTTTGCCGGCGCCGCTATGACCTTACTGCTTGCCGCAGCCTCGTTTATTGCGTCGGCAACCGCATGGCAGGAAACCAGTTCCACGCCCCAACCGGTCTCTGTCTCCGGATCTACCGCAGGCATAAGCCCGGGTATGGCGCAGACATTCCAAAGCAGTGACATTCAGGCAGGATTTCCGATCCGCCTGCGCATTCGGAACATTCATGTGGATGCCGCAGTGGAACAGGTTGGCACGAATGAAAACCAGGAAATGCAAACGCCAACCGAATGGAATAATGTCGGCTGGTACGCACCGGGGCCCCGGCCCGGCCAGCAAGGCACGGCGGTTATGGCAGGACACCTGGATAGTAAAACGGGCAAAGCCGTGTTTTGGGACCTTCAAAAACTGAAGCCCGGCGATACCGTGGATGTAGTGGACTCCGCCGGCCACACGCTCACCTTCACTGTCAAGCACAAGGAAACCTACACCGATACAACGGCACCGATGCAGAAAATATTCGGACAAACAGATGGCATACATTTAAATCTAATCACCTGCGGCGGAACATGGAATAAAACAGCAGGGCGCTATGAGGAGAAGCTGGTGGTGTACACGGAGCTTGCTCCGGATTAAGAAGGCGAAAACTCTTCTGGAGCTTTATAAAGTATTATGGGATATGTATTATGGGAATTTCCATACTACATACTACATTCCCCCTACCCCATACGTATGGAACTAGAACACACCTTTGCCTGTCCGTATTGTGGCGATACCGTGTCCGTCCTGCTGGACCTGTCCAATGACGGGGACCATAACTATGTGGAAGATTGCGAAACGTGCTGTAACCCTATTGAGCTGTTTTTCAGTGTCCGTAACGGCACTATGATCACTTTTGATGCGGATGTGGTGACGTAAAGTGCTGCTGTTTTCATGCCTGGCTTGTTATTAGTTTATTTCTCTCGATTATTTTGAATTAAGTATTGCAATTGTAATACTATTGCATTAATATACGCGTGGATTATGAGGCCGGGTAGCCGCCCATCCTCAAAAATCCATTTTTCTTCCCACTTTTTTTATGGCAAACGGCGTTATCAAAAAGAAAATGCAGGACAAGGGTTTCGGTTTTATTTCCATGGAAGGTGCCAGCGATATCTTCTTCCATATCTCCGCTACAGACGGACAGTTTGACTCGCTCCGCGAAGGACAGGCTGTAACGTTTGATATCGAAGATAGCCCAAAGGGCAGCCGCGCAATCAATGTGCAGGTAGCGTAATAACTCTTTCATCATAGAAGACATGAATACCACTTCTTCTATTGCTCACCTACTAAAAGCGCAGGGGTTGCGCGATACGCAGCCCCGGCGCATGGTGATGCAGGCACTCATCCACATACAATCCCCCGCCTCACCGTACGACATCCAGAAATGGATCACCGCACAGGAAAACACGATCAATACCGTGACCGTCTACCGCGTGCTGGAAGTATTTGAATCACTCGGACTCGTGCACCGCCACCCCAGTAGCGGGCTTTATTTCCCATGCTCCATCCCGGAGATAAAGGGTCATCATGGTTTTTTACATTGCACCAAGTGCCATCTTGTTGAAGAGTTTCATAATCCGGAACTGTGTGTCATAGAAAATGCCATCGCCAAAAAGGCAGGATTCAAAGCAAAAAATCATCTGAGTGAGATTGTGGGAGTGTGCAAAGGGTGCGTATTGTAATTGAAAATTGAGAATGACAGATCTCCGCTCTTCATCAAAACGATATCTGTATGGTTAATAGGGGAAAGATGCCATTCACTTTGAATTCGAATACTAATACTTTTCAAGCATATACGCTGCAGGTTAAGAGATTATTTGAACACAATGCGTTAGTATTGCTTCATGCCTGCCGAAAAAAAGAAGCGTGCATCACTTGGCCGTATATTTCTTACATATCTGCGCATTGCGCGGCGGTACCCTTGGTCCGGAATTCTTGTATTCCTCTGCTACGGCATTGGCGTCATAATGGGCGACATTCTGCTGAAGTATTATTATAAGCTGATATTTGACCGCATTGCCGGCGTGGATCCGCATCAGATTGCATGGATGGACTTAAAGCCGCTGTTTCTCATGGTGGTATTTTTCATCATCACCTTTAATCTTTTTTTCCGCATTGCGGATTTTTGTATCGTCTATCTGCAGTCCAACATGATGCGTGAACTGCAGAATTATGCGCTGGAAAAACTGCAGCGTCACTCCTATAACTTTTTCGTCGGCAGTTTTACCGGCGGACTGGTGGCCAAAGTAAAACGCTTCACGCGTGCGTTTGAAACCATTCATGACAAACTTGTCTTTAATTTCTGGTTTACCGGGCTGAATCTTATTGGCGTTTTTATAGTGCTGCTGATTACCATTCCATTCCTTGCGTGGTTCTTCGCCCTCTGGTGTGTTGCGTACCTTGTAGTAACGACTCTCTTTGTACGGTACCGGATGCGCTACGACCTGCTGGAAGCCGAAGCCGATTCCGCTGTTACGGGACAGCTGGCGGATATCATCACCAATATTTTAAACCTGAAAGTTTTTACATCCGGCAAACGTGAGCTGCAACATTTTGCCGGATACACGCAAAACGAATACAAAGCCCGCACGCGTGCCTGGTACCTGGGAAACAGCTTCTACGCTTTGCAGGCGACTGCCATGGGTATTCTGGAAATTGTCGGTATCTATACGACACTGCATTTATGGCTGGACGGGAAAATTACAGCCGGTACCGTCATCTTGGTGCAGACATATTTTACGACTGTGAGCATGAAGATATGGGAAATAGGCCGGGCGCTGGGTGACACATTCAAAGCCTTATCCGATGCCGAAGAAATGGTTTCTATTCTGGAGCTCCCGCTGGAAGTGCAGGACCCGGCTGTGCCCAAAAAGTCCCGCATGAAGAAAGGACACATCGCCTTTAAAAAATCTTCCTTCGGTTACAGCACGCAAAAAAATGTGTTTGATGCATTCACTCTGGATATTCCGGCCGGACAACGAGTAGGAATTGTGGGTCATTCGGGCGCCGGTAAATCCACACTGTTCAAATTACTTTTAAGATTTCTGGATGTTACCGGCGGCAGCATTACTGTCGACGGACAGGATATCCGCACCGTCACACAGGATGATTTGCGGACATGCATGAGCTATGTGCCGCAGGATCCTATTTTGTTCCACCGGAGTCTTTTAGAAAATATCGCCTATGCCAGAGCCGGCGCAACACCGGAGGAAGTAATGGAGGCTGCCAGGCGCGCTCATGCCCATGATTTTATAGAAAGTCTGCCGGCGGGTTACGACACTCTTGTCGGTGAGCGCGGTGTAAAACTGTCCGGCGGCGAGCGCCAGCGTATTGCCATAGCACGGGCAACGCTTAAAAACGCACCGATTCTTTTACTGGATGAAGCCACGAGCTCGCTGGATTCACTCAGTGAAAAATATGTACAGGAACAACTGGCGGAATTAATGCGAGGCCGCACCACGCTGGCCATTGCCCACCGCATTTCCACCATCCGCCAGATGGACCGTATTCTGGTTATGGACAAAGGCGCCATTACGGAAGACGGCACGCACGATGAACTGCTGACAAAAAACGGGACGTACGCATCACTCTGGATGCATCAATCACAGGGATTTTTGACAGAGGAATGATGGATGAACAAAAACCGCCTCCACCCGAACAGAGTGGAGGAGAATGTTCTCTAGCCGTAATATCAGCGCCATGCCGCCCAACCGAGCACGGCGAGCAGAATGACGAAGAGAAGCTTCCTGGTGAATGAATAACTGAGACTATGCCGCTTTCCCTTCGGGGAAGGCGGTTTTTTGTTCTATCTGGTAGAAATATATTAGAGCTATATCTTGATGGTTTGCTTAAACCTAAGCCAAAAACTTTGGTTGTACCTATTGATTTTATTGACAGTATTTTATATTATTATATAATAGTAATTAAGTCTATTTACCCTGTTCTTTTAGGCAATGTCTGAGGTCTGAACATGACGGAGATCATGATCACCCCGCTCGTCGCAAGGATCACCAAGACCGTCGGCCGCCGCCGAGGCCACGTCAACTCCCGGCAGGTCGGATGTCTCACTAAGGTGAGGCAACACACCCGAGGGAGCAGGGTGACCCCCGGCCAGATCAACCTCCTCGCGTCGCGCGACGAATGGGAAGAGATCGCGGATCGGCTGGAAACCCGCCGCCCCCGAGGCGGCATGAATGCGGTCCGGCTGAGCTTCTACAAGAACGGAATGTAGACTTCCCGCCCGAAACGTTCGGGCAACCGGCCGCTCGCACATCTGTGCGAAGCGGCCGTTTCAATATGCACTATAAAAATTTATCTCATACGATTGTACGACGCCGACAAAACGCAGTATTCTTTCCCCATGAAACCACGCCATTTTTCTCTTGTCGCATTTACCGCCATCAGCCTTGTTTTTACCATGCCTTCTATTTTGCAGGCACAGAACGATCCATTGAACTCATCCTCAGCCGACAATGCATCAGCGGCGCTAAGCCAGCCCAAGAGTGAATTCGAACGCGGCAAAGTATTGGCCATTACCAAGGAAGTGCCCGACAATTTTGCAGGGATCGACCGTACGGTACAAACGGTCCATATAAAAATAACGGCAGGGCCGGATACAGGAAAAGAGTTCGATTTGGAAAATGGAGTTCTGGGCAACCGTAATGATATGCGCCTGAGCGTAGGTGAAACAGTAGTTTTGGAAAAGCTGGAAAAATCCGATGGAAATATTGAATATCAGGTACGTGAAAAATACCGTCTGCCAGCCGTCCTCTATCTTGGACTTTTCTTCGTCGTTCTTGCATTCGCATTCGGCGGCATTACCGGCCTTACCTCGTTGCTCGGGCTGGTAGTGAGCGTGTTTATACTCATGTTCTTTGTGATACCAAAAATTGTAGCCGGCTCCGATCCTCTTACCGTGTGCCTCATTGCCTCTTTCGCCATTGCCTGCACATCGCTATATCTGGCACACGGCTTTCATAAGCGCACGACTGTAGCTCTTATCAGCACCCTCGTAACGCTTGCTATCTCCGCCATTCTGGCCGTGTCATTCGTGCATATTGCCAAGCTGTTTGGCATGGGCAGCGAGGAATCCATGTTCCTGCAGTACGGCGTGCTGGACAAAGTGGATCTGCGCGGGCTGCTGCTGGGCGGTATTATTATCGGCTGTCTGGGCGTACTGGATGATGTGACCACGGCGCAAACCGCGGCCATAGATGAAATCGGCAAAGCCAACCCCAATATGTCGTATCATGATTTACGCAAGGCAGGCATGTCCGTCGGCAAAGAGCATATTGCCTCACTTATTAACACACTCGCACTCGCGTACGTGGGCGCCTCACTTCCGCTGCTTTTACTGTTCAAAGTACAGGCCGATTCACCCGCGTGGGTTGTGCTCAACAGTGAATTTTTGGCCGAAGAAATTATCCGCACGCTGGTGGGAAGTTCCACGCTTCTGTTTGCCGTGCCTATCTCCACCTGGCTCGCCGCTTATCTACTGCGGAATGACCGGAATAAAAAATTTGAAGGACGCGGGCATTCGCATCATCATGGACATTGAGGTGAAGTATGTAGTACGTAGTAAGTAGTATGTAGTAAGAATATTTTTAATTTTCACTTCCATTTTATGACCGGCATTTTTGATTTTGATGGCGAATATACTGAAATAAAAACAACACCCGCGGACAACAACCCACTCTGTTTTATAAAAATTTTTCACGATCAACAGGACTAACCCTTAATACTTAATACTTAATACTTAATACTTAATACTTAATACTTAATACTTAATACGTATTCATTCCACCTTTAGCAAAAACTTCACCGGATGAATGACGCCTTTATCATTAAATTCAGCGAAGACGGCATATGTTCCGGCAACGGGGAATGCAACAGTGACATGTATATCCGGGCCGAACGAATCCGGCAGGTAACCGTGCAATTTTTCGGCTGGCGTTGCCAGGAGGTTGTCTGGAAAATTCGGCAGCAAGTAGCCGTGCGTATGCTGGAACTGACGGAGCGTGGTATCTAGTACGGCCAGGTGCATGGCGGCACTTAAATATGGCTGCAGACTGGTGACAGGTTTGCCGTCGCGCTCCATGTGATACGCCATATCCACCGGTTTGCCGGCACGAATATGCGCGGGCGCCGTAAGAGCAATGGTATAACCATGCAGCTCTTTGGTGCGTGAAAAATCCGGTTGTGCCTGGGTTACAACATGCGTAGAACCGCTGACAGACACGTAGAATAGTTTACGAATCAATTGAGACCGGACAGTGGCATCCACGGCGACCATGTATTCACCTGCGCGTGGGAACGTGTACGCCAATGGAAACGTGGCCCGCTGCTTCATATCGGCCGTCACCGATGTTTGATCCTCCACATGTACGTGATTGAAGACGCCGAAATCCTGGCTAATGACAATAATATGCAGAATGCGATCATGATCGCGGCTCAGGTCCGTGACCGGTTTGCCCGCGCTGTCGCGGACAGAAAATTGCCAGGCAACCGGCTTGCCGGCCACAGGTTCCGGCGTATCGGTAATCATGGAAATGGCCGCGTCTGACGGACGCGTGAAATAGGCGTATTCATTTTGATACGGAAAATGAAACGCACCGGCACCCATGCCGGTCATGCAACCCGGCAATGCCAGTGCGGATGTCGCCAGCCCGTCGCGCATGGGAACACTCTCGTGCCACAGGTGACCGTTCTGTTCACACTGCCGCTGGAACGGTGTCATCATACTATGATGGTGCAACATGTAAGCCACATACGTAAAAAGAATAACCTGCACGGCGACGGCCAGTATGCATGGACCCGGCGGCAAAAGGATGAGGGAACCGAATGCGGATTGATTTTTATGATCAATTTTTGTATTCAATTTTTTACTCTTACAATAAAGATATAAAGCCAGAAAAAATAAAACTAAAGCACTAGCGATAGATACCGGCAACAGGCCGCCATCAGTATGGGTAAAGTGGGCAGGAAAGAGCGATGCGGTATCCACGGTAAAATGTCCGACTACGTCATACTCACCGCTGCGCTGGCCGGTGACATTCACCGTCCATACGCCGGCCGGCGATAATGATGCAACCGGGAAGACGTACTCGCCCGGCGCGCGCTCCACCGCCGCCACCGCAATCGGCCCGACATTGGCATTTGTATTGGTAAGCGAGACTGCGAGTGAGGTGGTATCTATGAGTTGATGCTTTGCATCCTGCAGAGACACCATAAGCGACGATTCTTCCAGCGGATGTCTGGTGAGCAATACCGTCCCCGGCAATGAAGCACTCGTAAGGACATCGTACGACGGAGGGGAAACCGGCGGCGTGGTGATAATTAAAAAGCCGGAAATGGTGAGCACTGCAGCACCAAGAATGCTTTCGGTAAGCAGCGTAAACGGCAGAGATATCCATCGTTCGGATGGTTTGGTAACAACGCCATTCGCCATGGCAACGGCTTCGGCATCAGTATAAAAAATATGATACATACGGATGCCAAGCAGCGCGAATGCAAATACGGTGAGCACAGCGCACTGCATACCCCAGTGCGTGGCCAAAAGATTGTGCAGCGACTTTAGGTGCAGCCAGACGATGTAACTGCCGGTCACGCCTCCAATGGCCAGCGCAACGGAGATAAGCATGGATAACCGGGTAAGAAGCGTGGCAGTGAGCCTGCTGTCTTTGGAGAGCGCCAGTGCCGGCAGCACAATACCGACAAACACGGCAACGGAGCCGATCCACACATCTTTTCCGGCCACATGTACAAAGTTTATGAAAACAGACAACAGCGGATGAAATGACGAAGCGGCGGCATGGCTGATGTAGGCGCGCACATAGAGCATGACCAGAATACCAACGGCAATGCCGGTCCACGAAACAGTACGTATACGTTTTTGCCTGGAGCCGATGAAAAAAAACGGAATCAGCAACAAGATGGCGAGTATGCCGCGCACCAAGGCGGCGCCACCGGCAGACGTGGAACTGTATGTCCCAACCGCCGATGCAAAACTGAAGGCATTTGCGGCGCGCAAGTCATTGGCTCCAATAGTAATAGTAAACGCCGTACCAACGACAATCATGCCGATGGACAGGAACGCCAGCCGTCTGCCGTGCTTTGCTACACGCATCCGTACGTCTTCCGGAGTGGGCCGCATGAGCCAGAGCAGACAGGCAAGAATGCCAACTAATAGTGATTGTCCGAAGAGTTCTACAACAATGGCGCTGCCTTCGTCGTAGCGGGTTTCGTGCCGTATCTGGAACCGGGCGTTGCCGCCAAGTGGCGTGGTATCCGATACTGTGCCAACCGAAAAACCGTACGCGCCGTTGGTAAAGTGACCGTCATCAGCAGAAACAACCTGCCAGGAAACAGTATACGTTCCGGTACCGGTACTACTGATTGGTGCCGTCAAACGCCGCGGCTCGCCGGGACTGACGGTTACCTGCAGGCGCGTACTTTCACCCTGTGGCGTAAACAGCATTATACTGCTGGCTGCAGGTTCAATGCGCTCGCTAAAATCTATGGTTACGTTTGACGGCATGGCGGCCACGACAGATGTTGCCTCCGGCTGATACGCAACAGGCGTCGCATGAGCGGATGCGCGTCCGGCCCAGAGGCCGGAACCCATGACAGCCAAGGATACAAGCAATACACGTATCATGATTGTTTTTTGCGCGAAAATAACAGATCGTAGAACAGGTACAGCGGAATCCAGCACGCCAGAATAACGGCACCGATTAATAAAATTTCGCGGATACCGAATTGCCAGCCGCCGCCGACCGGGATAGGAAAGGACGCATCAACAGTTTTACCGTTCTGCAAAACATACTCCACCAATAACGTATATGTCCCCGGTTTTTCAAACGAATAACCCATGAGTGTCCGCCCGGTGTCCGGACTGGTTCGCACCGTCTCCTGGTGCTCTCTGTGCGAGCCGAGCTTCAGCTCCACATCAATATGATGGAAATCGACCGCCGGATAGGGGAGCTTGTCTTCCAGTAAAAAGAAATCAAACACCACCCGCTGATGCGGCTGCAGCGTAATAGCATCGTACCCGATGTCTATAAGATAGTTATCCACCGCCTTCTCCAGTGACTGACCGTAGCTGTGGGCACCTGCCACAGAAAGGAAACTCACATTCATGATGGCAATGCAGCCGATGAGAAATGATCGGGAGTAATTGAGCATTACCTGCCTATTGAAGCATGGAGCGGGGGTTTATAAAAGAAGGTAACGCTCAAAATAGCCATGGTAGCCGGGGAATTAATTCCCCGGCTACCATGAGCGCCAGGGATCGGCGTGCCAGTTGGTAAAGTAACTTACCGTGTCACTGTAAAAGGCCCATGGTTCTCATAATGCGGCGCATCAACCGTGACAGTTCCGTCTGCATTACGACGGACAGTATACCCTGTATAAGCGCCGGATGTTGTCGTGCAGCCAACGCCACAGGATACCGGCGTTGTATTCCCGGACCACCATTTTGGATCTCTAGGCATACTAACGAGATAGCTTCCCGTAAGACTGGATGCCATAAAAACAGAATCCGAAGAGGCGCAACCGCCCGGTGCATCAGCAATCATGGTAGCGCAGATATGATAGGTCGTCCCCGGCTTCACATTCTTGAGGCTGTCCGGTAAGGCTTTGTTATCAGTTGTATATTGATAGATTGCATTTGCAGTTGTATTCACATCTGAAAGACGCTGCCCATCTCTGCTCATATGCCAACTACAATCCTGGCAGTTGGATACTGTCAGCCAATGAAAAATCAGAAAACCGATAATAAGAAAGGTTGCTGCAATTAAAATTCCAACTTTATACCGGGTTTGCATGCAGAGAACTTTATCGATTTCCTATTGAATGATCAAACACTAAAAACTGTCACCCTTCGATACATCCCGCGTGTCACACTGAGTAGTCCTGAGCTTGGCCCAAAGGGTTCCCTTTGGGGTCGAAGGACGTATCGAAGTGCGAATAGCGGGATTACTCAGGGTGACGCTCATATAAGTACACTTTGTCTTTTTACTTTCGCTTCTTCATATGTGCACCGGCGCCGACGGCGAGTGCGACTATACTAATGAGAAGGCTCCAGACGCCCAGACCCGTCGCAGATAAATCCGTTGTCGGTGCCAGCCCGGACAATGTGGTTGTAATATCGGCAAGCGTCGTAGATGGTTCCGGAAAGCCCATTTCTGCCTTGCCATACGGACAACCGAAAGCGCCGGCCTTGTCTGTCCGCGTCACGCCATCGGATATTTTCACTTCTTTTTTATCTTCCGGCGTCTGCGTATGTCCCGTCGGGTTGCACGAAAACGTAACGTTGACCGGCGTGTTATTCAGCGTACCAAAAAAACGGTACGAGTACGTTGTCTGCACTGTCGGATAAAAAACCGCCTCATATGTACCGGGCGTTCCGTATGCGGGGCTCAAATCAAATACTCTTTTCTTGTCTCCGGCCGCCACTTCCACTTTGAGTGTCTGCTGCAAATTTTCCACCGGAACGCCTGCGGATTCACTGTTGCCGTCTCCATCACTGGCCGGCTTTACCGCGCCGGGCACACCAAGCTGCGACACCATGAATTCCACACCTGATTTGTCGTCCACCACTACCGGTTCATTCAGTGAGCCAACAGTGAAAGAATAGGTCTTGTCACCAATTTTAAAAGTCTGATGTTCGTGAGCCGATGCGGCAACGGGCAAAAGAAAGAGAGCAGCTGACACCGCCGCGACGGGGAAAGAAAGGCGCCTCATGTGAAAATTCATATGGAAAGGAAAGAAGATGAAAGAAAGACAAAGATACAACTGACAATTTCCGTACGCAAGCGCCGTGGCGCCGCAACATACAGCCACGCGGCAAGAGAATTATGATAGTGTGTAGCGATGAAATTTCCATGAGGGAGTATGATTGCAATCGTACGGCATATACTGTGCATCCTATATCTGTCTCCGTGTAACTTTTTCCCAGCCGTGTCGTAGTTATACTCAGGAATCGATCGATTATATTTCCCTGTGTTCTTTCTTCTCTTGTATGGCCACCACTGACGAACAGTCTCTTATTGCCTCGTGCCAGGCCGGGAATCTGGAAGATTTTGATCCACTGTACCGGACGTATATTCAGCAGATCTATGGTTTTATTTATCGGCGTACGCTTGTGCGCCAGACCGCCGAAGATCTTACCAGTATCACGTTTATGAAAGCGTTGCAGAAAATAGACAGTTACTCCGGCGACAAAGGCGTATTTGCCGCCTGGTTGTACCGCATTGCGCGCAATACGATAACGGATTACTACCGAACCAATCATGAGCATACCGATATAGAGACTGTCTGGGATCTTTCCGAAGACAACCGCATGAGTGAAACGCTAGATGACAAGCAGGCATACCTGCTTGTGCGCGGTGCGCTGCAAAAACTGGAACCGGAGAAGCGAGATATTGTCATGCTGCGAATGTGGGACGGACTCAGCTATAAAGAAATTGCCGTCATCACCGGTAAGACTGAAACAAATTGTAAAGTTATTTTTTCCCGCAGTTTGGACTGGCTTCGCAAGGAAATTCCACTGGCCGCTTTCCTGCTCCTCCTTTTTTCCCCCATCCGACTATGAGCAAATCACCACTCGACTCCCTTCTGGCAGAACTGTATGCCATAGACCCCGAGCTACAAACCCGCGAACAGGAACTCATTCCTTTGCTGCAAACGCTGTTGGAACATCAGCCCGATGCCACGCCGTCCAAGGCATTCGTGGCGCGGCTGCGGTCCGAACTCAAAGCCAAAGCGCGCGCCATGGAAACGGAGCATGCCGGTGTTTCCCGGTCTTTCTTCTCTGTTTTTTCCGGTTTCAAATTTTCCTACGCCGTACTGGGCGTGGTACTGGGCGCAATTATTACCGCTCCCACGGTCTATTACGCTTTGCACTCGCCAGGTTCACCGGGCTCCATGGCGCAGCACACCGACGCCAAACCACTCTTCGCCTATTCCATTATCAAGCGACCGCAAAATGCTTTTGGTGATCTTTCCACGATCAGTCTGCAGCCCAGCGGCCGCGGTGGCGGAGGAGGAGGACTGGGAGGCGATTCTGCAACAGCAGCTCCGAGTACCGGCAAAATGATGGCACCTGCAGGTAGCGGTGGTGGTGCAACGAGCGATCTTATGCCGTATCCGCAGGAAATAACTCAGTACGAATACAGCTTCAGCGGAAGCCTGCCGCCACTAACCAGTCCCACAGTACCGGTTCTTAAGCGCGAGAAAAGCAGCGCCCGCATAGATCTTGGTGCCATTGCCGGCAATTTTGATTTGGGCGCGCTGAACATACGGTCTTTTCCCGGTGCGCGCGTGGATAACCTTACCTTCACGCAGGACACGCAGTACGGCTATATGGTGAATGTGCAATTAGCCGAAGGCATGGTATCCATTAACCAGAATTATGCCCAGTGGCCGCAGCCGACAGCCAACTGCAAAGACGAAGCCTGTTATCGGGCTCAGCAGGTGAAGATCAATGAAATCCTGCCGGACGCGACAGTCATTCATCTCGCATCAGCTTTCGCCAAAGAACATAACTTTGACATGTCTCACTACGGTGAACCGGAAGTGGATAACTCCTGGAAGACTGACTACGAACGTACGCCGGACAAGAGCAGCTATTACATTCCCGATGTACAGCGCGTCACGTACCCGCTTCTCATAGACGGCAAGCCTGTGTACGACGAAGGCGGCGGCAAGGCGGGCATACAAATCGGCGTGAGTGTCCGCGAAAAGAAAGTAACCGATGCATGGGGGCTCATGAACCAGAATTATTTGCGCAGTGATTACGCCGCCGTACAGGGCAGTGGCAGCATTCTGAATTTCCTGAAGAACTTTGAGCAGACGCCAAAGGAATTCATGAGTAAAGATGCCAAAGTCCGCAGCGTGAAGATCGAACTTGGTGAGCCGACTCTCGGCTACACCCGCATGTACAACTACACCAACATGCAGAGTGATGAACTGGTGGTTCCAGCTCTCATTTTCCCGGTCGCTCATGTGCCGAACGGCGACTATTACTACCGGAAATTCATTGCCGTACCATTGGCCAAAGAACTGTTTGACCGCATGCAAAACCAGGGCAGGCCGATGCCGCTGTAGACAGAAAAAGGAAGAATACAAAGAAAACGAGGATTGTATATCCTCGTTTTCTTTGTTCGGCATGTCATCTCCATCCTCTTCCAGCTCATCTTTTTTCGTTTCTTCTGTCCTGTGCTACTATCCCCAGAATAGCGGGCGCCGTCCGTTCATCCTCCTTTTTATGCCTGCCAATTCTTCAGATCAACAGACAGATGCACAACTGGAAAAACAAGAGCTTCGCCTGAATGGTTTTGCCACTCTCCGGACCGGCCTTATTGTTCTGGCTGTTATTCCGGCCATGCTGCTGCTCCTTGGAAGAGCGGCCCTGGAAATTTCCAACATTATGGGAGCCGTCGGGCTTATCGGTTTGTTTATTACAAGCAAGGGCCTGGAAACTATCCGCCAGTCTTTTGACGGCGCCCTGGAAAGCAAAGTATTTGTCCGGGCAAACCAGAATATCTTCGTGCCGGGATCAGTATCAGCCAGAAAACAACCGGACATGCAGACGCAAGCGGAGCCACTGGAACCAGCCACCATGTCGGCAGCCGATGGCATGGACTATCTTTCCGGAAAAACAGCAAAGCCGGCACAGCCCATGCGCGAAGCAGATGCCCGGCCAAAGACCGCGGTAAAAACGGCACCTGTCATACAGAACGGACCGTCACTTATGGGTTCCATTGATTGGGAAGAATGGGTGGGCAAGAAACTCTTACAGAAAGCCGGCGTGCTTATTGTCCTCATTGGTATGATCGTCTTTTTGAAGTACTCGTTTGATAACCATATCATTCGCGAGCTCGGCCGCATTATATTGAGCGTCCTTGCCGCGGCGCTGCTTCTTGGCGCCGGCGAGTGGTACCGCAAACAGTTCCCGCTCTGGTCGCATGCGTTTACCGGCGGCGGTTTTGCATTGTTCTATTTTACGGTGTGGGTGGCGCACGTACTGTATGCGCCGGCACTTTTGGATCAGCACGGTTTCCAACTGCCGTCTTCGGTAGCGCTGGTGCTGTACAGTCTTATTACACTCTTTGCCGCACTGGCATCCATTCGTCACAAAGGGCAAACCATTGCGTGGTTCGCGCTCATTGGCGGGTACCTCACGCCACTGCTCATTCCGGCACCGGACATGGGGCCGTGGATTTTATCAGTATATCTCTGCATTCTTACGGCCGGGCTTGTCGTTCTGTCATGGCACCAGACATGGCGCCGGCTCACACTGGCTGCGTTCGGGCTTACTCAGCTTTTCCTGTTCGGCAAAATATACGCCGCTGATCTTTCGCTGGTTCCGGATTCCGGACAACTGCTGATTGCCGGCATTTTCTTCTCGCTCTTTGCCGCTTCCCTACTGCTGTCACAATTTAAACTGAAAGCCAAAACCGATGAGCAGGATATTGTCCTGGTGAGCGCCAACGCCGCACTTACGTTCTTTGCGTTCACCGATGCAATGGGCGGTTTCACCGGTATGTGGGTGTGGCTGACGGCGCTGCTTTTCGGCGCGCTCTTTCTGGTATTTGCCGGCATTGCCTTGCGTCTCCGCAGCGATGACGATCCGCTCATTGATACCTACCACATTATTTCCATCATCTTCATAACGCTCGGCATGTGGCTTAAGCTGAAGCATGACTGGGTTGCCGTTGCACTGGCGCCATTTTCACTGCTGGTGCTTTGGGAAGGAGTATCGTTGCGCCGCAAATCACTTGTTCACTGCAGCACGCTGCTTATTGCTCTGTCGCTGCTTCTGTTGTTCTTCAACCTGCCGGTCTTTAATCCGTCCGACAAATGGCTGCCGTTTCTCTCGCCGTGGTCCATTCAAAATTATGTCGTCAGCGCCTGTTTAATTGGCTGGGTTTTACTGTCTACACGGGTCACCGAACTCATGAAAAATGAAGGCATGAACTTACAAATATTCCGTCATGTCATGCATGGGGTTTTGGCATTCCTGTTTTTTGCCTCTATAAGCATAGAAACAACCGGCGCGCATATTACACCCACATTACCGCTGGCCATCGGCTATCTGTTCTTTGGCGCCGCCGCTATTACTTTATTTTTCCTTATCGGCGAAGTGGTGTGGCTGGCCGCCGCCATGGTGGCGCAGGTACTGGTTTTGTATTTTGCATTCGTCAGCGGCAATGGCACGACGCTTAATATTTTCACTTCGTCGTCCGCCGCATTGTTCCAGCCGTGGTCCGGCATTTCGGTACTGTCGCTGTTCCTCACCATGGGAATATTTGTCGCCATCAACCGCGGGAAAAATACCATGTTCGGCACGCTCGGCATGCGGTCGCTGCTTATTGGCGTGGGCGTAGTGCAAGTATGGCTGCATGTGTCGGTGGAATTACTGCATCTTTCCGCACAGCTCGAGTGGTCGTTTATTCTCTTGCAACGCTCACTTACCGCCTGGTGGCTGGCAGTTGGCATCAGCTGCATGCTGGCATCTTTGCGTTTCAGGCACTCGCGGCTTATCTACGGCGGACTGGTTTTTGTATGGCTGGCAGTAAGCAAAGATATGCTGCTGCTTCTGGCAAACAGACTGGATATCGGCTTCACCGGCCTGTGGACGGTTCTGCCTTTTGCCGCCATTATTATCGGCACTGTTTTCCCGCGGCGCATTCTGCTTACCAATGGCATGCTCATGTTCTGCGTGGCGCTCATTGTGGACCTAGTGCGGCATATGACCATGGCGGATTCCCTGCAGGTCACTCTCTGGTGGTCGGCCGCCTCGCTGCTCATTTTAAGCTGGGGCATCTGGAAACGCGATGATTCTCTCGTACTCGCCGCGACCGGTTTTCTGTGCATCACGCTGGCGCATGATTTATTGCTGATGCTCATATACCCGCTGCCGTTTTTCTACGCTATTTTCTGGACAGTACTCGCACTCGGCATTGCCAGTGGCGGAAAATTCCTCCGGAAAAAACAAATGATGACACTGGGTCTGCTGATGCTCATCGCACTGGCGGCCGTGGACATGTTGCGCCACATTGCCAGCGACGCAACACTGGTCCGTACCATCTGGTGGTCTGTCGTCGCGCTCATTACCATGCTGCTCGGCTTTGCCATGCACGAGAAGCTATTCCGCCAGGTTGCCATCGGCTTCTTTGGCGCCACGGTTATCAAATTGCTCATCTTCGATTTCGCCACGCTGTCCACCGGCGTCCGCATTGGCGCATCCATTTTGACCGGCTTACTGCTGATTGGGGCGTCGTATCTGTACCAACGATTTGACGCGATGTTTAAAGAAGAAGCCAAAGAGAAATAGACAGTTGGATGTTGCTCATGCCAATACTATGGAAAATGAAGTTCATGAGGAAGACGAGGAAAACAGGGTTCCTCGTCTTCCTCGCTTTCTTTATCTTCTTCCTGCACGCCCAATATACTTGACATAATAGACATTTAATATTTAAATATGACACTAACCTCCGGTTAGGTCCTCGCAAGAGGAATGTTCTCTGGCGGCTGTCTCTGTATGGGAGGATCCCATGCGGAAGATCATGCTAGTCTCGTCTCTGGCCTTAGTCGGCCTCAGCTGTCACGGTTGCAGTGCATGGCGCATGGAAGTAAGCGCCTGCGTGACAACGGACAAAATTCCTCTTCACATCGCCGACGGTAAAACTGACGGCGTCGGCAGCGGGAAGGTTCAAGTCACATTCGTCCGTGAGGCTGACAAGAAAACCTCACCCGTCGTACCGGACAAATCCGTCCCTCCGGAGAAAAAAGAGAAATGAGCGGCCTGCCGGACTACAACTAAGGAACCATCGCATGCGATGGTTCCTACATTTTTATGTATGCGCCATACATGCATATAGTGATTGAAATCCATATTTTGACTGGTTCCAGCTTTTTATGAGGATCTGCGGCCACAAAGAGCCACTTTCTGTGATGCAATGGTAATCACCAAAAAACCCTCTATAATCCGCCACTATGGTTAACCGCATATTCTTTCTGCTCGTAAGCCTTACCGCTTTGCTTATAATAACGGTGGCAACCACTATTGCCCTCTTTCTGCAGCCGTTCCATGCCCGGTTCTTTACGCCGGCCGAAGCGCGGTCCACAGTTACGCTTATTGCGGTTGGCGACATTATGACCTCGCGCATGGTGGCAAGACAGATAATTAAACCACCGACAGAAAATTATCCATTTACGCATATACAAGATTATCTGGCGACAGCGGATATTATTTTCGCCAATCTGGAAACACCGGTTGTAGAAGGCGATATGGTTTCAACGACAACCATGCAGTTCCGGTCGGACCCGGTTGTGGCAACACTGTTACATGCCGCCAATATTTCCCTGGTCTCGCTGGCCAATAACCACATGCATGACTACAAAAAGAAAGGACTGATGCGGACCGTGGAGCTTATGAAGGAGAACGGCATACAGGCCGCCGGTGCCGGAGTAAACACACACGATGCCTATGCACCGGTATACGTTGAAAAGAATGGAATCACCGTTGCCCTGCTCGCCTATATAGACCCCGGTCTGGCGCCGGCCAATGCTTACCCGACCGACACCCTGCCGGGCGTTGCCGTGATGAATATGGATAAACTGAGAGACGGAATACTGGAGGCAAAAAAGCACGCGGATGTTGTCATAGTCTCCATGCATGGCGGACGGGAATACACGAGGGAGCCGACAGCAACCCAGAAAAATTTTGCCTACGCCGCCATAGACGACGGTGCAGATATTGTCCTTGGCCACCACCCGCACTGGGTACAAACCGTGGAAGAATATAAAGGCAAAACCATTTTCTACAGCCTGGGAAATTTTGTGTTTGATCAATTATGGTCCAAAGAGACCCGCAACGGGCTCACGGCAAAAATTACCATGACCAAAGAAGGCATTACACAGGTGGAGCAGATTCCGATTTATATAGACGAGACGTATCAGCCGACCATTGTACAAATGGATAATTAAAAAGGCCCCGCTCATGGAGAGCGGGGCCTAAGGAGAGTTGCTGATGTCAACAGGGCATCAGCTATTGTTGCTCTTCTTCTGCAGCCGGCGACGGCTACGAAGACCCAACGTTCCGATGGTCAGTACTCCCGTAACCAGGAGACTGATGGAGCCGGGCTCGGGCACCGTACGGATCTGGCCCGTGGGAGCGAACGACTTTTCCGTGGAAGTCGCGCCGTTGATGACGGCAAGACTCCCGAGCATGTAGCCGGTGGCGTTGGTCCGGAGCATAAGCTGTAACGATGCCATGCCGGGCAGGACGCCGTTATTGCTAATCATATCCGGAGGAAGGAAATCGAACCCGATATTCTTGCCGTTCAGGGAACGGTCGAAGGAAATCGGCTTGATGGTTCCGCCGTACACGCCCGGTCCGCCGTAATTCACGCTGACGGCATAGGCTCCGAACGACCGCCACACGCCGCGGTATAACGAGTCCTGGCTGAAGGAATCGTTCTTCAATTCCACGACGAAGGTAAGCCCGCCGAGCGCGTTGTGGGCCAGGTCCTCCTGGTACACACGCGACAGGACCTCACCACTAAAGAGCACGTCGCCCAGGGCATCGACACCGCTGAGCGGCTGACTCAGCGAGTCCAGAAGCGTGGCCCCGGGATCCAGCACCGACGCGGATGCCAGGACAGACTGACCCGAGAGGATGAAATCAGCTTTGGCCGCAATCGGCGAGGCGGTCGCCAGCATGGCGATGGCGAGAAGCAGGAAACGGCGCTTCATCAACGTACTCCCAATGCAAAGGAACAGACGATACCGTGCAACGTTGCACGGCAGATCTTCCCGCAAACGGCAGGAAGGCACCAGTATGGCAGATAGCATTTAATGCTGCAACATATAATTTATAAAAAGCAATAAGTTAAAAAGGCGCCTGAGCGCCTTTCTATCAGCCAGATCCATATTTATCTTGTCCGCTTGCGCTCGTTTTCGTCCAGAATCTTTTTACGCAGACGAATACTGCTGGGAGTCACTTCCACCAATTCATCATCACCAATGTACTCAAGTGCCTGCTCCAGCGTCATTTCGGCAATCGGCGTGAGCGTGAGCGCTTCGTCGGTTCCGGATGCGCGCACGTTGGTAAGCTTCTTGTTCTTGGCGGCATTCACTACAAGATCCTCACTCTTGGAACTCTCCCCGATAATCATACCGGCGTACATTTTGGTCTGCGGCCTGATGAACAGGCGGCCGCGCTCCTCCAGTTTCCACAACGAGTACGCCATGGATTCATCGGTTACCATGGAAATCATGGAGCCGCGCGTGCGGCCGGGCATGCTTCCCTTCTCCGGTTCGTAGGCAATAAAAGAGTGGCTCAGAATTCCCTCGCCGCGCGTCTCGATAATAAATTCGCCGCGGAAACCGAGCAGTCCGCGCGTGGGCACCTTGAACTCCATGCGCGTGTGACCGTTTTCCGTCTTCATATCCACCATTTCACCTTTGCGCTGAGACAAAAGGTTGATAATCGTTCCGGAGTTCACTTCCGGCACATCAATAATCACCTGTTCAATCGGCTCCATTAATTTACCGTCAATCTGACGCATAATTACCTCCGGGCGCGAGACCTGAATTTCATATCCCTCACGACGCATGCTTTCCAGCAGCACGGACAAGTGCAGCTCTCCACGGCCGGATACCCGGTAGGCCTCGGTATTCGGTACTTCCTCCACCTGCAAACCGACGTTAGTTTCCATTTCCTTCTCCAGACGCGACTTAATATGACGCGTGGTAACCAGCTTTCCCTCGCGGCCGGCAAACGGTGAATCGTTCACCAGGAAGGTCATGGTGACGGTCGGCGGATCAATTTTGATGGCCGGGAGCGGCTCGGCATTCGGATCATTGGTAATAGTTTCACCCACGAAAATATCCGGAATACCTGCCAGAGTGACAATATCACCGGCTACAGCCTCCGGCGCCTCGCGCTTGTGGAGCCCTTCGCTCAGCAGAATTTTCGTAATCTTTCCATTGCGCGGCGTGCCGTCAGGCTTTTTGACAGTCACCTGGTCGCCCACCTTCACCACGCCTTCGTACACACGCCCAATCGCCAGGCGTCCCAGGTAATTATCGTACGCCAGTGCGGAAGGCTGCATACGGAATGCTGCCGTCATATTCTGCTCGGCCTCGGGAACCGTTTCCATAATAAGGTCGAAAAGCGGTGTCAGATCCGTGGATTCCTGATCCAGCGTTTTCTTGGCAATTCCTTCACGCGCTATGGCGAAGATGTACTTAAAATCGGCCTGCTCGTCGTTGGCACCCAGCGTAATGAACAAATCGAATACCATGTCCACAACCGCCAGCGGGCGGGCGGCGGGCTTATCAATTTTATTAATAACCACAATCGGCTTTAAACCCAATTCCAATGATTTCTTGAGCACGAACTTGGTCTGCGGCATAGGGCCTTCCTGGGCATCCACCAGCAGCAAAACACTATCTACCGTCCGCAGCACGCGTTCCACCTCCGAACCGAAGTCTGCGTGACCGGGCGTATCCACAATATTGATCTTGCAGTCTTTATAGAAAATAGACGTATTCTTGGCATAAATAGTAATACCACGCTCACGCTCCTGATCGTTACTGTCCATAATGAGTTCCCCCATGGACTCCGATTCATGAGCCGCAAAGGCTCCACCCTGCTTAAGAAGCGCGTCCACCAGCGTCGTTTTGCCGTGGTCCACGTGGGCGATAATGGCGATATTGCGGATCTTCATACAGATAATGGGAATAGGCCCCGGACATAGGCAAAAGCCACTTTGTCCAGGAAAGTGCGCCTAGTATGGGGATTTTTGGTGTTACGGCAAGGGAAAGTGGGAGATTTTATTGAATAAATCCAATTAACAGAAACCACTACACTTGGCATCACCGCTTTTTGTGCGTGCGGGTTCGTACCACAGTTGTAACAACTGGCGTCATGTTTAATCAGCCGGAGATTACAGCTCAGGCATTTCATAGATTGAATTAAAAAAGTGTTATTCGTCATATTTTGGTTCACCTTCTATTTTTCTTCTATTTAATTCCTTTTGAAAAATATCTCGCATATTGGTCATCATCGCCTTAGCTTCGTCCCATGATTCAATCCTAAATTTCCATCCAATTGATAACATAAAATTCATCGTATCATCTCCATCTTCAAAATGTAATTCTAGTATTCGATTCAAATCTGTCACATAACCTTCTAACCTCTCGGTTGCAGATCCAGCAACTTTTTCAATAATTTTTGGAATTAATTTTTTTTGTGCTATAAAAGCTTTCTTTTTCTCATCATCTGTCTGCTTCCTAAACTTATATGTATTTTCTTCTATTTCAATTTCTGGAAAAAATTTTAAAAGTTTTTTCTCTTCTTCGGTATCAGCTAAATCCCAAAATTGATGAGGGTATGTCTCGTAAAAGAAAGCACCAAATAGATCGCTTACCCACCAATATTCTTCAGTTGGCTGATAATCAATTTTCATAATTATTCAAGGGTACCTGTTAGTAAAATTAATGGCCCATTTTTACTTTTAGATAAAGTAAATGTAGCTTCCTTAACATTATAATCAAGAGCTGTTGAACCTTTTACAAGTTTATATCCTTTATGATTTCCCGACCGATCCCCAAAGGTACCCGATCCCCACGCCCATCATGAGTATTCCGCCGAATATCAGAAAACCCAAAAGATACAGCCAGAAACGGTTCAGAATATTTTTAAGCTCCAGATCCTTTGCTTCCGCGTGCAGCTTTCTGGCTTCCGCACTGTCTTTGGCAGCAACGGCATCGCGTTCTTTTTCATTACGTTCGTAGAGCACCAGCGGCCGGCCGGCCTCGATGGTAGTCCCCAAAAGCCGGCGATCTATATCGGTTTGAGCCGTCATCTTACTCTTCGGCGGCCAGAACGTGGTAACCCAGGTTTCGGAGCCGCGTCACCATGGCCAGCGGTGACACATTGAATTTTTTCGCCAGCTGTACCACGTCTTCCTCCCGCGGTGTGCGGTCATCCAGATAGTCGCGCAGACGGGCCTCCGGCATAATGAGACTGCCAGCAAATTCATTGGCTTCCAGTTCCTGCCCGGTGTACTTGTCTTCTTCATCGCGCATAATGAACAGACTGTCCACAAACTGATCCTCCTCGTCCCGATGCATGAAGTAATGCCCCAGTTCGTGAGCAATGGTGAAGAGCTTCCGGGTAAGCGAGTCCTCGCGGTTTACGTAAATGGCCCACTTGCCGTCTTCTTTTTTAAGAATGCCGGAAATGTCGTACAGATCACTTTCCTTTAATTCAATATCTTCATCCCGGGCGATGGCCTGCAACAGCAATACCGGATCGCGAAGCCGCTTATGCTTTTCCAAGACCTGATTCGCCCGACGTTGTATATCTTCTTTGGAAGGATAAGAAACGAGCGCGTTCATGCATACAGTATCCTGCAAGATTTTTGCGAGAGCAATGAGTTTCGACGTTTATTTTGCACAATGTTTGTTCGCTCGTGTATGTGTTTATAGTTTTTCGTTTCTATCATCACCTGTACACGAAAAACAAACCAACGATAAAAACTAACAGTATCAGTATTCAAGCAACCACATAACCAATCAACTGGTTGTCTTACTCCTTCGTCCACTCGCCACTGGAAATCCGCTCCTCGTGTTCCAGAAGCCACTGTTTGCGGTGAACGCCGCCGGCATAGTTCCCAAGGCGCAGCGTGGATGGCACAATCCGATGACACGGAACAATAATGATAAAACGATTGCGGCGGCAGGCCGAGCCAACCGCACGAACAGCTTTCTCCCGGCCCACCTCCTGCGCCAGCCCGCTGTAGGTGGACACTCTGCCGAACGGTATTTGACGCAGCTTATGCCATACCATCCACGAGAAAGGCGATGATTCAAACGACAGCAGAACATCTTGGAATTCTTTCCGCCGGCCATCAAAATATTCTTCCAGCTGCGTGGCGCAATCCTGCAGATGAGACAATGCGGAGTCCGGGCCCGTGGGTGCCTCCTCTACAAACATAATATCCGTCACCGCCTGTTCGGTTCCGGCAACCTGCAGCAGGCCGATAGGCGTAGCTATGGTGATATGATGCTGTGCGGGAGTGAAAGACTTCATAAAGGAGAAAGAGGAGATACGGTACGAAGTAATACTGGAGGAGGAAACGATATGGCGTCCATGAAAATATCGACATCTTTCCTGAGCAGTATCAACCTGATATCCGTCTGTATGTTTTCTGTTTGCCGCAGAATATCAGCCAGCAAAGCAGCACCGCTTGCCAGGTGATCGGGCTGTATATCACTGATACCGGATTCTTCCCAGTATGCATGAACCACGGGAAACGGCTCTTTCTTATCTCTTCGGCCGGTATAGCTCAGTAAACCCATGGCCCATTCGTCTGGCTGAATGCTCTTATTCGCATCTTCGCCCGGTACGGCATTCGGTTTTTGCCCGTACCTCAGCATACGCTTATAAACCAGGCGCTTCCGGACAATCCCCAAATCGACTGCATCAAAATCGTACCTGGGTAACAGTGCCCGAAAAGGCTCCTGCAACTGCGGCTCCACATCGGCCAGCGTCAGGTAGCCGCCGTTTAAAGAGTTCTGTATCAGCCGCGGCGGATCCTGTGTTGTATCCAGTAATGGTGGCACGAACTGCTCCATAAAATTACCGTCATGCTCCACAACCATATCCAGCCGGATCAATGCTGATCGCACACTTTGGGCGAGCATAAGTGCCTGTTCCAGTGCCCGCTGTTGGAAATTGACCGCAAAGACAGGGCCTTCAGCCGTCTCGGTACGCGTAAACCGTGCAGCTCCGCCCAGAATGGCAACAGCTGCATATCTCCTCGCCGGTTCTGGCGCATCTTCCATCATCATGCAAGGTAGAATTAACGCTGATACGTAGTCAGCAGTTCGCCTTTCGCCAGCACGCGGCTGAGCATAGCCCGCTTGAACTGCACCCGGGATGGACTTGTCTTAAAAGTGAGATCACTGTTTAAGGCATACACACTAATAACATAACGATGCGCCTTACCCGGCAACGGACACGGACCGGTATAGCCTTTTACGCCCTGGGAGTTGAGCCCGATCACCGCGCCCGTAAGTGAGCGCTCACCGGCAATCTGCGTAAATGCCGGAGACAGATTCCAGATCATCGCCTGGACGGCAATGCCCTTTGGCGCATCCAGATCATCCATTAAGATCGCCAGCGACTTGGCATCTTTGGGCACGCTGCCAAAACTCAGCGGCGGCATGATATTCGTACCTTCACAAGTATAATCCTTGGGCAGAGCAGTTCCGCTGGTAAAAGCCGTACTGGTTACGGAAAGAGCCGGCGGCTCATTGCCTTTGGATCCACAGGCGGTAAAAAGAAGGCATGAAACGGCCAGAGCCGCGGCGCCTGTCTGCCGGAAACGCAAGCAACGAGTGAGTGACATAAGAGTGAAAAAAGGATGTGATAGTAGCGGAAAGACTCTGTATAGCCAAAGAAAATTCTCCAATTCCGGCTCTTTGCCTGGCTGCTCAAAAAAACCCGGCTCCACGTTGGCAGATACCGGGCTTTTCTTACTTATAACAAACAATCAACATGGGGGACTAATCACTGATATTCAGAACGGCCGTATAAATAGTGCCCAATGTCATAGGACCCACCGGGTTGGACAGCAGTAGATTCACGGTTTCCGTACCTTCGGATACGGTGTCTTTTACAATCGGAACCTCAATCGTCTTCACGATTTCCTGTGGCGCAAACGTAAGCGTACCGGACACAGCCGTGTAATCATTCAAGCTGGCCGTGCCGCTATTTGAGGTGTACTGCACACTGACTGTGCCATCAACATTACCCAGACGCTGGACAGTAATATAGGCAATCTGCGCACTTTCCAACACCGTAAAGCTGGTATTACTGAACTTGAAAGTACCGCTGCCGCTACTTGCGTTTTCATTATCGATGATTGTTACCTGACCGGTGGATGGCGTGGCCAGAGACGTACCGGAACTTGGCGAACTGAGCGTGATAATGAATGACTTGTTGCCATCAATTGTCTGGTTGTCAGTGACACCCACCGTGAAGGTTTTGGTGGTATCACCGGCTGCAAAGCTAAGCGTGCCACTGGTGGAAATATAGTGTGTACCGGCAGTAGCGCCGGCATTGGATGTAGCGTAGTTCACTGTACCGGCAGACGATGTGGAGCCAGTGCGCTTTACCGTGACCGTGACGGTGCCACCGTTCTCATTAACGCCAAATGTATTGGCCGTAAACGAATACTGCGGCGTATTGGCTGCCACGCTGGAAGACGAACCGCCAGATGTGGATGATGAAGACGAGGACGTGGAGGAAGATGAAGACGTACAATTGGTTGTACAACCGCCGTCGTTATCCAGAATCGTGAGTGTCGCCGTGCTAGGCGCAAGAAGCACCGTACCGCCGGTCGGGCTGCTCAGCACCAAATTGAGCGTCTCATTCGGCTCGCCGATTTTGTCATCAATAATAGTGGCAGAGAATTTTTTCACAGTTTCTCCGTCTCCAAAAGACAGTGTACCGGTTGCTTGGTTATAATCTTCGTTTTCCGTAGCTGTTCCGGCTACAAGCTTATACTGCACCGTCGCGCTGCCTTTTTTCCCCTTGGCTCGAATGACGGCTACTTCAAATTTCTTGGACCCCTCACCAATCTGGAATTTATCCAACGAGAACTGGAATCCACCGGCATCACCGGCCGTGGCAACGGATGATGACGATGAGCTGCTGGAGGATACGCTGGATGAACTCACGGAACTGGAACTGGAACTTCGCGATGAGGATGAAACCGGGCTGGGAGCGGGTGATACCGAACCGCCGTTATTCATAGTCTGTGCAAAACGCTGAAACATGACCGCCATCTGACCACGCGTAATATAATCATTGGCATGAAATTTGCCGTCATCAAACCCCTTCATAATACCAAGCCTGTTCATTTCCCCGGCTGCCTCGTCGTAATACGACCCCTGCGGGATATCCGGAAAAATGGAAGAACCGAGTGTGCCGGCGGCAATACCGGTAGCCACGCTGCCAAGTGACACACCAATAAGAAACGGCGCCGAGAGGACAAGTGTCCTAAGCGAACCTTTGGGCATAAAAGAGGAGGAAAGAGTAA
>JAQBQQ010000001.1 GCA_028286915.1 Candidatus Peribacteria bacterium
ATGACAATGCTTCGGTGAATCGCTTTGTAACCTCTTCCCAATTAATAATATTCCAAAAAGCTTTGATGTAATCCGGGCGCTTGTTCTGGTAGTTCAAGTAATAGGCATGTTCCCAGACATCCAGGCCGAGAATAGGCGTTTTGCCATCCATAAGCGGAGAATCCTGGTTCGGTGATGAGAGGATTTCCAGCTTTTTCTCTTTGGTTACCACCAGCCATGCCCAGCCGGAACCAAACTGGTTCGCAGCTGTTTCGGAAAATTTCTTCGTAAATTCTTCAAATGAGCCAAATGTTTCATTCATAGCCGCCAATAAATCGCCTGTCGGCTGGCCGCCGCCCTCAGGACTGAGAATCGTCCAGAATAAGCTGTGATTCGCATGGCCACCGGCATGGTTCCTAAGAACTTTTTTCTTGGCTTCATCGGGGAATTCATTCAATTTTTTAAGCACTTCCTCCACCGGCCAGCTTGCCCATTCGGTTCCCTCCAGTGCGGCGTTGGCTTTATCAATATACGTCTGATGATGCTTCGTATGGTGAATTTCCATGGTTCTGGCATCAATGTGCGGTTCCAAGGCATCGTACGCGTAAGGGAGGGCAGGTAAGGTGAATGGCATACTACTATGGGGGAAAATTTCACATTAATAATACCTTGATGACGACCGTGCGCAATGAAGGTTACAAAGAGAGGGAAGGAAGGTTTACGAGGGCAGGAAGGGAAGGAAGGTCTATGCGTTCTTGCCATTTCTGCCTTTTCTGCCCTTCCTGCCTTCCGCATACTGTACATAATGACGATACGCCACATCACTTCGGCGGAAGACCTGACGGCTTACGACACATGGATCAAAAGCCATCCGCAGGGAACGCTCTGGCAGTCTCTCGAGTGGAGAAGCTACCAGGAAGTTCTGGGGCGTAAGACACGCGTCTACATAGCAGAAGATGACAGGAGACATATTCTGGCATCGGCACTGGTGGTTATTGACCGGACATCTATGAATATAAGTACCTGGGATATTCCGCGCGGACCAGTTATAGCTATGGGCTATGAGCTGTCAGCTATAAGTCTCGTAGAAAAAATACGTGATGATGCAAAAAAAGAAAAATGCCTCAGCCTGTTTCTCTCTCCTGCTTATCCACTCAAAGCTCACAGCTTAAAGCTCACAGCTTCGTTCCGTCACCAGCAACCCGACGCCACTATTCACATACATCTCACACAGACCGAAGATGAACTTTTGGCTCACATGCACCAGAAGGGGAGATATAATATTCGGCTCGCGGCAAAGAATGGCGTAACCGTGGAGCAATCCGCAGATGTCTATTCTTTTTATCAACTGGTCAAAGAAACAGCACAGCGTGACGGCTTTACGCCGCCGCCCATGAAAACGTATGAAGTGTTTTTGCGCCATCTGCCGGGCAGTTTTCTTATGCTGGCTTACGCGCCCGGCATACAGCAGGCTGTGGCCGGACTTATGGGCGTGCTGTGGAACGGAACGGGGATTTACTATTATGGCGCATCTTCCCATGAGCACCGGGCGCTTATGGCACCGTCGCTTCTACAATGGGAAACCATGAAATTCTGCAAAACCCAACAGTGTCACACCTATGATTTGTTCGGTATTGCACCGCCAGATTCCGTGCAACACCCATGGGCAGGTGTCACAGACTTCAAACGTAAATTCGGCGGCGAAACGATTGTTTACCCGCCCGAACAACAGATTACTTTGCGGCCTCTTACAGCTGCGGCACTAAAGCTAAAGAGGAGAGTGATGGGGTAATCCCAAGTTGCCCCCGATCCCCAACCCCTTTCCCCCATCTGCGGGGGAAAGGGGCTTTTAAAAATTCCCTCCCCGCAGACGGGGAGTGGTGGCTCCGCAGAGCCGGGGAGGGGCACAAAACAAAAAGCCCCCCGCTTTCGCGGAGGGCTTTCTGTCGAAGTAAATCTCCAAACTACTAGTTGTTGCTGTAGTTCGTCGACTTGACTGTCGTTTCTGGATACTCAACCCAGAGGAAGCTTGCAGTAGTTGCAGAAGCATTGTCCTGATCAACCCATACGAAGTGACTCTGTGTTGTTCCTGGTCCAAACGTAGTGTTGGCAGAGGAATCGAAGTTCTTCAGTTCCACGTTTACAGCTGACGTGGTGCTTGTGGCACCAATGTTAGCCTCGAGTGCAAACTGAGCGTCGGTACCCTGGTCAATACCTGTGCTGACTTTCTGGTCGGCAGCAAGCGTTGTTACAAGGAAGCTGTCACACCTTACAAGGAAGGAACCGGAAGCAGTGACAATAGTGGTACCGGCTGCATTTACTGCAGTACAGTCCCTCTTGAAACTGGAGGTTGCCTTATTGTAGAACTTGAAGCTTGAAAGCGTTACGTTCGTAGCGTTAACGTTAAAGATAACACCGGAAAGAGTAACCTTGTTCAAACCGTTCTTGCTGTTGCTGTTTGGAGCAGCGGCAATCTTGTAGCGAGCGATATCAGAAGTACCGGATGATACGTCTGTACCATTGGCATCTGGGCTTGCATTCGTGATTGACGTGATCTTGGACAGAACAGTCTTGTTAAGGTTGCCAGCAATTTTCGTATTTACGCCGGCAGATGTAGCTCCAATAAATACTTCCCCTGCTGCGGTGGCATCACCGTTATTACCAGTAAGGTTATTGGAAGACTGATCACCACGACCGCGGATAGAACCGGTTCCAGTATTGTTACTGGAAGCTGTTTCTTTACTGATGAAGAACTGGAGAGTTTCCTGTACTGCACCTTCTACGTCTGTCTTCAGACGTGGGCGGACAAGAACGTCCAGATCCTGACCCTTTGGCACAATTAACTGACGGCTTTCCATCTGAGCACAGAAAGTCTGTACTGTAGCATTGCCGCTGTGAACTGTGTCATCGTTTCCACAAGCACCAACCGTAGCTGTTGCAAATGGAGTAGCAGCACCAACCTTGTAGAGCTCAAGACGGTCAACAGACGTAGCTGTGGAACCGGAAGAGTTGATCTGCAAGTCGGTTACATCGATATCTTCGTTTTCTGCATGGAAGTTCAAACGGAGAACTTCATCACACAGAGCGCCACCAAGACACTGGCGATTGCGAAGAGGCGTAGTGTCAAGAGAGACAAACAAGTCACCCTGGCTTACGAGCAGGTAATTTTCAGTTGCGACCGTCGTCACTGTGATATCACAGTTAGACGTACAACCCTGTGTGTTCGTCTTGATTCCAGAAAGGCTGGAGCCAGTATCGAGTTCCTGAGCTTCGATGTATGAATCTGTAGTGCTAGGCGTACCTACGTTGAAGCCAATCGACAAGTCGTCACCGGTAATGGTGGAGGCAATGTCTGAGTGTACTTCAAAGAGAACTGTCTGCTCCTTAGGAATGACGAATCCGCCATTCTTGATGTCGGAGAAAGATACGACGCCACCCTGTGGAGACTGACCGGATTCAAGCACGGTATCAACCTTGCTGTCACCGTCCGTGTCTGCCCAAAGTGCGTAGTTTGTTCCGTTGTTCAGGGAACCGGAAGCGGACTTGAAGGAAGCGTGCGTAAACAGCACATCCTTAGCCTCGCCTGCGCGGCCTTCAAAACGCATAAGAGTTACGTTCTTGCTGTTCTTTACAGCCGTATCGGTTGATGCAGTGGACTTCACGGCAACCGTGAGTGTTGCAGAAGCAATACGCTGGAAGTTACCGGAAATGTTGCCACCTGGGCGAACGTCACCGATAGGATCACCAGTGGAGAGACCTTCGATTTCCATCTGGTAAGCCGATGATGCAGTGATCAAACCACCAAACGTACACATGTTTGAGTTGGTCTGAAGAACGCCGGCTGTCGTGGTGCTGTTCTGGGCTTCGCCACAGATGTGCACCTTGAACTGGTCACCACCCTTAGGTGAATTACCAGCACCGTTATTGATGAAGTTAGCGCGGATTGCGTAGTTATTGTCCGTAGCCTTCACAATAAGATCGTCAATGCGGTAGATCTGATATGTACCGACACCGGCAGTCTGACCATATGTGCCATTGTCCGTAAGACGTGTGGCAGAAATGGACTTACCGGTCTTGGTGTTACGGATACCAACGTTATCCAGTACTTCGTGGATATTGTCGTAAGACGAGGTGTTATTTGCTGAAAGAGCTGCGCCTGTAGACGTCTCACCTTCAATGGCGAAGAACAACTTCTTGATGTCGACGTCGTCACCCTTACCGGACGTAAAGCTTACGTTGGCAAGAACAACATCGCGAGCATCGCGTGTGTAGGAAGACTGTACTGGTCCATTGATACCAATGGTGAATTCACCAGCCTTAATGGTTACCGTGGAAACAGTACCGGAAAGGGATACCTGGGAACCGTACAATTGACCGTTTACACCGTACCCGTAGAGGGAACCAACAGCGAAGATATCGCCTGTCTCCTCAAAGTCGAGCTTGGCAGTCTTACCTGCGCCACCGAGGATATCACCAACGATATCAAAGGTGAGCTTGTCACCCTGCTTTACCGTAAGTGGTGGATCGAAGACGAAAGTTGCGCTGTCAGATACGAATGCAGGAACAATGTTCGATACAACCGTACCGTCGCTGCGGCGAATTTTAAGACTGCCTACATCACCGTCTGACGTGGAGCCGTTCTGGCGTACCGTCATAGAGTAGATGGTCTGATCTTCGATGGAGTTGGCAGAAGCCTCAAAGCGACCGAGAACGCGGTCCTTTTCTCCAACGGAAACCTGGCTTGGGTTCACGCTGCGGTAGGTCACCGTGATCGTACCACTTGTGATGGCGGCGATCTTGAAGGTGTTACCACGGAGCGGGAAGTTACCCGTTACCTGCTTGGCATTCGAAGACACATCAGATGGGAGCTCAACAACGAGGTTGTGCTCGGACGATGTTACTGCCGTCGAGTTAAAGTCGGCAACGATATCGAGGGTAACAGTCGTACCCTTCTTGATAACCAACGGAGTGCGGAAGCGCAGATCAGCCGTCTGGTTGTCAGAATCGATAGAACGCTTGCGGGACAAACGTGCGCCATCTACGGAAGCGTAGATACCGCTGATGTCACCTGAGTCACCAAAACCTTCGTGAAGGACGGTGAGGTTGTCGATTGTGACATCCTCTTCCTTGGAAGCGGTAACATCCATGGACATCATGGTTACACCGTTAGCAGCCTTAGGAACCGTGTCGGAGACAGGGTTCGTGGAAGCTACAGCGAGTTCGAGTGAACCATTGCTTGGAGCAACGTCACTGAAACCCTTGAAAGTTGCGCTACCGGAAATGGTGTCACCCTTTGCAGACAACACATTGCTCACGGACACGGTGTAGCTGGTATCAGGAGTGAGATCCGTCTTTACGGTAAGCTGAACAACCTTAGGCTCAACGAGCTTGGCTGCAGTTACAGCAACTGCGACGCCGCCGTCCGTCTTTACCGTGAAGTTAGCTATGTCCTCAGCGCTGGTCTGATCCAGAGCTGCGTTGAACAACACTTCAACAGTTGTCGTGCTGGTAGCCGTAGCGCTTGAAACGCCGGCCTTTTCTGGAACCGTAGAACCAGACTGACAGTCAACACCGTAGGTGAGACCCTGGTCTACACGGTGAAGCATGACTACCATTTCTGCACGGTTCATGTTGTCCGAAGGACGAACACGGCCCGTGGATCCGTCACCCTGGAGAACACAGGCGTCGGCTGCTGTTTGAATAGCATCCGTATACCACTGTCCACTTGGGTTATCGACGAACTGAGGAGCGTCGCCTGTTGCCGTAAGGGCGAAGGCGCGAACGATAAGAGCTGCTGCTTCAGCGCGATTGATATTAGCGGCTGGGCGAGCGTAGCAAGGATGGGAACCAACACAGTTGTTGTCACCCATGACCCACTTCTCTTTGGCTGCTTCCTCCATGTAACCGTAGTACCAGGCAGAAGCTTTGACATCGTCAAAGGTAGCTGCGGCTGGCGGAGTGGAGAGGATTCCACCATTGAGCTCAACGATGAGCTTAACGAACTCAGCGCGGTTGGCGGTTTCATTACCGCGGAACCGTGTCTGGTTGGCATCGAGATAGCCAGCGTCTGTGAAAGACTGCACGGCCTCTGCGTACCAAACCCCCGATGGAACATCCGAATAAGCTGCAAACACGCTACCAATAGAGGACAGCGAAATTGCAACGGCGGATGCGCCGGCGAGGACTTTCTTAAAAGAAACGTCCATAAGAAATAAGAGAAAAAAGAAATAAAGAAGGAATGATTGACGATAGAAAAATGAATGAATGATTCAAGACAATGCAGACTCATACTGATCGCTCCCTCGTGTCATCAAGAGTGAGCTTGTCCAGGAGATTCCCTTTCGGGTCCCGAGGGACTGCTCGCCTCCTTAAATATAAAGAGTACACACAAGAGTTTGATACCTTATATATATACCCAAACACACGGGTGGTGTGACGGGCTGAGTAACGCATTGAGAAGTGCACGATCTGCTGCCAAAAAGGCGGAGATGTGAGAACTGTCACTCGGACTGGGGTCACAAAGTGGCAGGTGCCGGAATTTCAAGGGACAAAGACCACGCCCTCCTTCTTTTCGGGCGGATCCTGAGGATCCTACCGAAGGCCAGTTACACGAAGCAAGCTGGATACGTAGGCGTAGCATTCACATTAACGAGGCGGAATGCATTCTGTTACGGAGGATTCAGAGTCAATTTCTAGGCATTTAACAGCGTTCATTTAGCAATTTGAGCCACTTTACGTGGATGAATCCCATGGTTGGATGATAAAAATCACTAAAAGTGAAGCAAAAAATACAGTTGCTAAAGTAGTCTGTTCCTGACGTAAAGCATGATATCTGACAAATTTTTTATACAGCGGGTACACTATTGTTCACAATTTTGATTCACTCCCACTGTAACACGTACAGTATGTATTACATTTAGGCTTCATAGAATGTCATAAGAGCCGTTTTACGAACTTTTCCGCACTATCTGTCCTTCGGAGGTGTCTTTCACCGTATAGCCGTGTTTTTCTATCTCACCCCTCAACCGGTCGGATTCAGTAAAGTTTTTATCCGCTCTCGCCCGGCTCCGGGCATCCACAAATAGCTGTACTTCCGACGGCAATTCTTCTTCAACTTTTGATGCATCAAAACAACCGAATGTGTATTGAATTTTTTCGATAAATGCCACCAGTGATTCCTCGGTATTTTTTACATCTTCCGTACGCGTCAGAGACATCATGCTGAAGATAGCTGCAATGGCTGCGGACGTGTTCAGGTCGTTGTTCATCGCCGCATCAAATGCGGTGGAAATGTTTTCAATTTTTATCGCCGTTTCCAATAGTGCATCGGGTGAAATATTTTTTCCCGAAGCGGACACGGCATCGCGCATTTTTACGGCTGATTGCCGATTGTTTTCTTCGTTCTTTTTCGGTGCGATACATTCTGAAATCCATTCTACAATTTTTCTCCGCGCCTTGCGTGCGTCATCCAGACCTTTCCAGGAAAATTTTAAGTTCGTCCGGTAGTGAACCGAGAGTAAGTAGTACCGAACATCCATAGGATCGTAGCCACGTTCAATAAAGTCCGGAATAGTTAGCACGTTGCCAAGACTTTTTGACATTTTCAGGCTTTCTTCGCCATCCAGAGCGATTTCTATGCGCCGCTTATGTAACCAATACCTTACAAAAGGTGCCGGCCCGGAGCACTCGCTCTGCGCAATTTCACACTCGTGATGCGGAAAAATATTATCTTCACCGCCGGTGTGAATATCTATCTGTTCGCCAAGAAATTTTTTACTCATGGCACTGCATTCTATGTGCCAGCCGGGGAACCCGGACGCTGCATCATCACCGGTGGTGGAAGACCTCTCGCCGTTGGAAAAATTCCACCGCAAAAGATGGTGCGAATTTTCACCGACTGTTTTCTTCCACAGCGCAAAATCCGCCGGGTGTTTTTTTTCTTCTTTTACGTCCACTCTTGCACCTGCATTCAGGTCGGAAATTTTATTGCCAGACAGCTTGCCGTACTCCGGAAAAGTTTCGACGGAAAAGTAGATGCCGTCACCGGTTTCATAGGCATGTCCGCGCTCCAAAAGCACGCCGATTATTTGGATCATTTCTTTGATGGTTTCGGTCGCCCTGGGGCGGGCAAACGGCTCCAGTAAATTCAGCATTTTTTCATCCGCTATATACAAGTCCGTGTATTTTTTTGCGATGGTTAACGGGTCCGCTTTTTCTTCCCGTGCCTGCTTCTCAATTTTATCCTCACCCGTATCCTGATCCGCCACCAGGTGTCCGACATCGGTAATATTTTTGGCATGTTTTACCGCGTAGCCGCTTACCTCCAGCCACCGGCGAAGCAAATCAGCCATAAGGAAGGCTGAATAATTGCCAATGTGCTGTTGTCCGTAGACGGTAGGCCCGCAGGTATACATGGTGACATGGCCGGGTTCCCGCGGCTCAAACGGCTCTTCGCGTTTGGTGAGGGAATTGTAGAGAATAAGGCTCATGCACGGATGCTACCTCTTCGCCACAGCCTGAATAGCGAAAAAATGTGCTCAAGCACACAAAGAAAGATACTGCCGTTTTTTAAAAAACGGCAGTATCCGAGGTGTGTACCTCTCTAAGGAGGGCCCGGTACAGAGAGGCGGGATGTGTGGGGAACAGAGAAATGTTCCCGCGGGGTTTTCTGCCCGGCTCTAGAATTCCTCTTGCGAGGGGGCGCCGGGGGCCAGGCAGATCAAAAACAGAATGTCATATAACCGTAGACATTTCTACTATAATCATCGTTATATAATTGTTATAGAAAAGAAGCCGATTCACTGGTGTGAATCGGCTTTGCTAGCATTCTGCCAGCATGGACTCAGGCGCATCTTCTCGCCTGTACGGTTTCTGAACCATTAGATCTTTGATCCTCTGGCCCGTCTTCTGTTGCGCGGGTTGCGCGGGTTGCCACGCTTGCGCCGGGCAACCGTTGCGTCCGTGTCTTTGACACCTTCTGCCGCGGTGGCAGGCGGTGCCTGTGCGGGCGTGCTGTCCTGAACGGGGAGGATTTCCTCCCGGTACACCGGGATCTCTCCGGGGGCATCGATGCCGATGCGCACATGGTTGCCGTCGATCCTGACGATCGAGACCACGATGTTCCCGTTGATCACGATCTTCTCGTTCAGCTTCCGTGATAGGACAAGCATCGTGCCTGTCTCCTATAATGAGAGCCCGACAGCTCCACCGGTGTCCTCACCGATTTCCTGGAGCCTCTACAGTATAAAATAGTATTATACTAATATCAAGACATACTTTATTCTAATGTCAAAATTAGCGATCAAAAAAACCGGTCTGCAGGAGACCGGTTGGTGGCTGATGCATTGTTTCATCAGCCGGATGAACATTTTACGCTTCCACTTGGCCTGAAGAGTCGTGCCTGGCCACACCAGCGTTTTCACGCTGAATCGCCTCGTACACTTCCTGGCGATGCACGCTGACCTCGATGGGAGCCGCAATGCCCAGGCGGACTTTGTCGCCGCGGATGTCCACCACGGTAATGACGATGTCATCACCAATGACGATGCTTTCATCCCGGTGACGGGAAAGAACCAGCATGTTTAAAGTCCTTTCAATGATGTCACTCAAGGAGCAACGAGCAACCGCCTGTGCAGCCCAAAGAGCCGACAGGACAGGCAAACTGTACATCAAAACATATATTGAGCAAGACAACCGGGTATTCCTGCGCCGGAAAGGCATCTGGTACAGCACATAGGAGAAATGGTATGCTCAGAGGGAATTTCCTTCTCTATTGTTATGAATTACAACGACATTAAGGCTCTGCTGGGTGAAAAAGCCGATATGCTGCTGAACCATGAGTCTTCCACCATCCGTCACGATCAGCTCATACTGCCCGGTCCAAAAACCGCTGAGCAGGTATTTAAGGATTCCGACCGCTCCAAAGAAGTACAGGAGAATATAAAAGCACTGTATGGCCACGGGCGGCTGGGTGGCACCGGTTACCTGTCTATTTTGCCGGTGGACCAGGGCATTGAGCATTCGGCCGGTGCATCGTTTGCCAAAAACCCGGAATACTTTGACCCGGAAAACATTGTAAAGCTCGCCATAGAAGGCGGCTGCAATGCAGTGGCGTCTACCATTGGCGGGCTGGGAATCGTGGCCAAAAAATATGCCGATAAAATTCCGTTCATCGTAAAGCTCAACCACAACGAACTTCTTACATATCCGAATAAGTCTGATCAGATTCTGTTCGGCAGGGCTGAGCAGGCAAAAAATATGGGAGCGCTCGGCGTGGGTGCCACCGTGTATTTCGGCTCACCCGAAAGCGGCCGGCAGATACAGGAAGTAACGCGTGAATTCGCCCGCGCCCACGAGCTGGGTCTTTTTACCGTTTTGTGGTGCTACCTGCGGAATCCGGCGTTTAAAACTGATGATGTGGATTACCACCTGGCTGCGGATTTAACCGGCCAGGCAAACCACCTGGGCGTCTCTATGGGTGCGGATATCATCAAGCAAAAGCTGCCGGAAAATAATGGCGGCTTTACCTTTCTTAACACGGAAGAAAGCCCGTACGGCAAACTGGACAAGCGCATGTACTCGGATCTGTCGACGGATCACCCGATTGATCTGACTCGCTACCAGGTGGCCAACTGTTACATGGGCCGCATTTCTCTTATATCCAGTGGCGGAGCCAGCGGCGAAAACGATTTGCAGCAGGCAGTCATGACTGCCGTTATCAACAAGCGTGCCGGCGGTGCCGGCCTTATCTCCGGCCGCAAAGCCTTCCAAAAGCCGCGCGACCAGGGCGTGGAAATTCTGCACGCCATTCAGGATGTATATGTATGCAAAGAAGTGACAATAGCCTAACTATTAAATTCCAAGCACTAAATTCCAAACAATATCAGGCTTTCAAGGCCGATAACATTTGGAATTTGGAATTTAGTGCTTGGAATTTTTATTTTTTGCCTGCTTCCACTGCTGCCATGATCGCCTTGGATGCATCTTCGCGGCCGAGGATATTTTTGATTTTCACCCACTTGCCATCTTCCAGCGTTTTGTAGTTGGAGAAAAAGTGTTTGATTTTCCTCTGAGTGGCTTCATCCAGGTCGGCAAGTTCTTCTATGTGTGCGTACATGGGGTCCACTTTTTTATGCGGTACTGCCAGGATCTTGGTATCCAGACCGCTCTCATCTTCCATTTCCAGCATGCCGATGGGGCGGGCCAGAATAACGCAGCCGGGAACTACCGGCTTTTCCGAAATAAGCATGACATCCAGCGGGTCGCCGTCATCGGACATGGTGTGCGGAATAAAGCCGTAATTGAACGGAAAGAACATGGCCGTATGTACGAAGCGATCAACAAAAATGAGACCGGTTTCTTTATGAAGTTCATATTTAATGGAAGAACCTTCCGGGATCTCTATAACAACGTGTATTTCGTCGGGTGGCGTGCCGATGGAAAGTTTGTCCAGATTCATAGGACGGGCACTGTAGCCTATAGGAGCTCTGATTTCCAGCCTGTTTTACCCGGACTTGAGACTAAAATCCTCATACGGTGCCTATTTGGAAGAGTGTCTGGTCATTAGGCGGCTTTTTTGCTATAATAAGGAGAAAACATTATGTCAGGTCATACCAACATTTCTTTCTGGCAACGCCTCACGATGCAAAAAGGATTCACACTTCTCGAGCTGCTGGTTTCGGTGGGCATTATCGGCGCACTGGCCAGCATCACCGTTGTTGCCATTGGTCCGCGCAAGATTCTCCTCGCCGCTCACGACCGTGAGCGGAGCCATCAGGCACTGGAACTGTCCAAAGCTCGCACGCAAAAACAGATTGATGCGAGCGACTGGGTGGACACTCCGCCGTTGCCGGATGGCCATGCCAATGCGGTACCAATTTGCGAGCCGGGCATGACACGCGACTCCAGCTGCATCAATTTGGATTATTTGATTCCGGACTATCTGGCTGCGTTCAAAAAGGACAACGTGGAACCGTGCGGCTATCTTGGCTACGAAATTTTTAAGGAAAGCGGAAAAATTATGATACTGCCGAAGTACCTGGGGAAAATGGCAGGCGATTCGGCAACGCGCACCTGTATAACAGATACGATTGCGCCGGAAATTACGAATGTTGTATCCGATGCTGAAAATTTTGGTAATCCAAAAATTACCTGGGACACAGATGAACCCTCCACAACTCAAGTGGAATACGGGCTCACAACTTCTTACGGCAATGTGACGACTCTTAAGGATTACGGCGATAATCTTGTTTCTGCTCATGAGGCAACGCTCGAAGGACTGCTTGGCTATACCCAATATCATTATCGGGTGAAATCACGGGATAACGCCGGTAATTTGGGCCACTCCATAGATTATACTTTTACAACCACTGATACGACTCCTCCGGTTATAACAGCAGTTGTCTCAAATTCTATCACCGATGGCGGCGCCACATTCACGTGGACAACGGATGAACCTTCCCGTTCCCAGGTTGAATACTGGGTTGAGTTTTTCCCTCACGATTATTTTCCATCGAGCCCCACTCAGATTCTGACAATAGACCATACGGTAACTGTTACGGGGCTTTTACCGGATACCGCGTATTCATTTAACGTGGGTTCACGTGATGCAAAATCAAACTTCAGCAAATCAGCTGATTTTCCTTTCCGCACGTTGCCGGATATTACGCCACCTTCCATCTCTGCCATTACGACATCCAATATTACCTCTTCGGATGTCACCGTTTCGTGGAAGACAAATGAAGCTTCCACCACGCGCATTGAGTACGGCACCACTACTGCCTATGATACCCCTACCACATTGAGCGGCGCCAAAGTTACCACGCACAGCCAGGTGATAACCGGCCTGCAGGCGGAAACACTGTACCACTACCGCGTAAAATCCATGGACGCATCCGGCAATGAGGCGGTATCCGACGACCAGACCGTCTACGTTCACGATGTCACTACGCCGACTTTGAGCCCGATTGCCATCAATAATAATACCGGTACCAGCGCCCTCCTTACCTGGACGACCGGCGAAAACAGCAACACGCAGCTGGAATACGGCACTACCACCAGCTACGGAACCACCACCACACTGGTATCCACACCGACTCTAAACCACAGCGTGCAGCTGACAAATTTAACCCAGAACACGCTGTACTATATTCGCGCCAAATCGTATGACGCTGCCAGCAATATGGGGACCATGACCGGCAGCTTTACCAGTACGAATTTGAGCCCGGTGCTCTCCGGCATAAGCGTGACACCTACGGCCTATAATAGCGCATTCACCTGGACGACCAATAAATTTGCCGATACACAGCTGGAATACGGCACCACGACAAGTTATGGAACGATTCCAGGGAATCTTTCCACGCTGGTTAAAACGCCACACAGTATTACCGCTCCAAGCCTGAGTGCCAATACGCTGTATTACTACAAAATTTCATCCAAAGATGCCAATAACTATACCGGCATCTCTACCGGTACTTTTACAACATCCCCGGCACCGGCCCAAAGTCTGGTGGCTCAATGGACATTTGATGAAGCGACCGGCACCACGGCAGCCGATGGAACTGGTAATGGTAATACAGCCACACATACCAGCGGGCCGACGAGCTCAGCGGTGGTTGCACCTATTGGCGCAACGAACACGAACAGCCGATTATATAATGGCAGTAACTATACAACGACGCCTAACCTTCGTAAGTACTTTGCCGATGAATCGGTAACTATTTCGGCCTGGTTTTACCCGACTGCCGGCGGCGTGATTATTTCTGAAACAGGCGACAATACCGCCGGCAGCAATGTCTGGCATAACAGCCAGATAGAAGTGCTTGGCACCGGACAGGTAAAAGTGAGTGTCTATGCATTGACGGCCATTTCTGTTGGCAACGTCAGCTTTAACACCTGGAACCATGTAGCAGTGCGCTACCTTAAGACGGGAGCCACTACCGGACAGCTCTCGGGCTTCCTGAATGGCGTGAAGGCAACAACTGTCATAAGTGGTGACCGCCAGGCGCCATGGGAAAGTAATAATACACTATACTACGGAATTGGCCGGGCAGACGGTACCCATATGGGAGACGGCACCGGCTTTAACGGGAATATTGATGAAGTGCACATTTTTAACTACGCCCGGTCGGATGCCGAAATACAGGCCGAGGCGGCAAATGCAACCTTTGATACAACTCCGCCAACGCTTTCCAATGTGCGGCTGTTAAATAATTATGGTACCAGTATTTCTCTTGTCTGGGATGCCAGCGAACCGGTAACAACGCAGCGCATTGCGTATGGCATTGGTAATTACAATACGTTTACCACGACAGGAACAACGCTCAATACCCTCGGCCTCAGCCAGACAATCTCCAACCCTGCCCTTACACCCGGCACAGTCTACCAATACAGACTGGAATCCAAAGACGGCGCCAAGAATCTGGGAACCCTTATCGGAACATTCACTACCGCCGCGGATACGTTCGGCGCTACATTTACCGGCCCAAGCGGCGCTCCAACGGCATCTGGAGGTATTCTTACCTGGACGACCAACGAACCTGCCAACACTCAGGTGGAGTACGGTACTTCAACGCTCTACGGTACATCATCGCCTCTTATAAATACTCTTACATATTCACACACAGTGGTATTACAGGGGCTCAACCCCGGAACTCAATACAATTTTCGCGTAAAAGCAATGGATGCCAACGGTAATCCCAGCGTATCCGGTAACGCCGTCTTTACACCCGACAATACGCCGCCGGTCATCACCAATGTGGTGCCCACCATGATTAACAGTACCACTGCAAATATTTCCTGGACTACAACCGGCGATACATCCAACAGTATTGTGGACTACGGCACCACTGTCTCCTATGGCTCATCACCAAGTAATGCTGCCAATGTCACAAACCACAGTCTGAATATTACGGTTGTAACAAACCAGACGTATCATTTCCGCGTACGATCCAGAGATATTGCCGGCAACACGGGAACATCTTCTGACTATTCCTTTATAGCGGATTTTACGGCGCCCACTCTTACAGCCGGGCCAACCGTCACATCCACCGACGGTGTCCACGCAACTATAACCTGGACCACCAATGAAGTATCCGACACTCAAATGGATTACGGTGCGACGACAGGCTATGGAACACCTTCCACGCTGAATACCACCATGGTGACATCGCACAGCGTGGTACTCTCCAGCCTGAGTGCCAATACCCTGTATCACTTCCGCGTAAAGTCGCGTGACCCGACTGGGAACCTGTTTACCTCCGGCGACTATACGTTTACCACCGTGGATACAACGCCGCCGATTCTCTCGGCGCGTACCGCTACCGTAACCAGTGATACCAGCGCCACTATTTCGTGGACGACACAGGAAGATTCCACGACTCAGGTAGAGTATGGACCAACGTCTGCATACGGGAACCAGACAAGCCTGGACACGACGCTTGCACCAAACCATAGCCAAAACCTTACCGGGCTGATGCCGAATACCACCTACCATTTTCATGTAAAATCACGCGATGCCGCCGGAAATACGTCTACGTCTCCCGATGAAACATTCACCACGACAGATACCACCGGCCCGACGATTTCCAATATGACAGCCCATACCATTACCGATGTCCGTGCCACCATTTCCTGGACGACATCCGAGGCGGCAGGCACGGTTGTGGATTACGGTACCTCTACAAGTTACGGCCTCACGGCCAGCACCACAGAAAGCGCGACGTCACACTCACAGCTCCTCACAGGGCTTGCGCCAAACAACACCTACTATTACCGCGTTCGAAGTACCGACAGCGCAGGCAATGAAACCATTGCGCCCGGTGATTCCTTCAGCACACTTCTGGATGTGACGCCGCCGGTTATTTCGGGCGTGGCTTCCTCTGCCATTACCGAAAGCAGCGCCGTTATTTCCTGGACCACCAACGAAGGGGCGGACGGGCAGATCGATTACGGCACCACTACAAGCTATGGCAGCCAGACGACACTCAGCGGCGCCATGACATTGTCGCATCAACAGTCTTTGGGCGGGCTCAGCGTGAATACGCTCTACCACTACCGTGTCCGTTCACGCGATTCACATAACAATCTTTCCGTCTCTGCGGATGCCACTATTACCACTGTCGATACCACTGCCCCGGTTATTAGTGCCGTGGCTTCCGCTGTGCCAAACGACACAACCGCCACCATTACCTGGACGACCAATGAAGTAAGCAACAGCCAGGTTGAGTACGGTACCACAACCAGCTACGGAACGTATGGCACCATCAATGCCAGTATGGTGACGAACCACAACCAGAGCCTTACGGGTCTTGCGCCCAATACCAAATATTACTACAACGTGAAATCACGCGACCCGGCCGGTTTCCTTACGACATCGGCAGGCTTTCTCTTTATTACCGACGTCACGCCGCCGGTTTTAATAAACATCGCATCCGGCACCCTTACCACAAACAGCGCCACTATTACCTGGTCTACCGATGAGCCGGCCGACAGCGTGGTGGAATACGGTACCAGCGCCGGCAGCTACCCCAACACTTCCACGCCTAACAGCACGTTGTCTATTACCAAGACTCACCTGCTGTCCGGCCTGGCAAACAACACCACGTATTACTACCGCGTGAAATCCCATGATGAAGCCGGCAACCTGGCTACGTCCGCGGAAAAAACCTTCTCCACAGATGTCACGCCGCCGACAATCTCGGCCGCCAGTGCAACCCCCGATTCCGCAACCGCCACTATTACGTGGACCACCAATGAAGTTGCCGGTACCAGTGTGGATTACGGCACGGCCGGCTATACGCAAAATGCCGCCACCGCCGGCAACAGTACACTGCACACGCAAACTCTTAGCGGTCTTACGCCTGCCACCCCGTACATGTACAGAATAACGACCACGGACCCGGCCGGAAATACGTCGACCTCCACCGGAACATTTACGACGAATCCGTAAAAAGCCAAGGCGTGAAGCACTGCCGGTTTGCCTGATGATTCTATTCGCCGGCTGCTTTTTGCCTTAGCTGCTTTACGTCACTACGCTGCTTTTTATCGGCCAGTACTTTTTGTTTTGACCGCCGGGAACGACGCTGCTTCTGCCTGGCGACTTTAAAATCACGCTTGGCCAATTCCGATTGCGCACCCAGTTTTCGCTCCTCCGCGCGGAGAATCAGCAGCTTGTACGCACCCAGACGATTCCGGTACTGCTCACGGTGTTTCTGATACCGGATATCTATTTCCAGCGGCGGATATACAAGCTGCACGCAGCTGGCCGTCTTATTGATTTTCTGGCCGCCATGCCCGCTGCCGCGAATAAAACGTTCCTCAATCCGGGCAGGATCCATATCCAATGCAAGCGCACGTTTTACCAGTGCCGGCGACAAATCGGGAGGAAATGGCATTCATATATTATACTGTATGTACGGATACTTTACTATATGTCCACCTGCTCAGGTGAGCCCTACCAATCCGGTAGTACCGGGTCTACAATTACGTGCGTATGCTCTCTGCCTCGAAACCATTTACGCTCATTCTGTTCGGCGCCTCCGGCCATCTGGCGCAGCTGAAAATTTACCCCGCCCTGTACACTCTGGCGCTCAAAAAAAGACTGCCGGATGCGTATACAATTATCGGCTTTGCGCGCACGGCCATGACGGATGACGCCTTTAAAAATCTGGTATCGGAATCCGTCCGCCGCGACATGGGAACGGTGAATGAAGAGGTTCTTGCGGAGTTTGTGAGCCACATGTCCTACCACGCCGGCCAGTACGACGCGGTCGATGATTTTGCCACACTGGAGAAAAAGATTTCCGGGCACGAAAAGAACTGGCAGAACCCGGTGCGCCTTGCCTATTTATCCACGCCGCCGGAAGTGTTTACCAGCGTGTTGCATAACCTGTGCGACAGCAATATTCACGTAAGCGGCAAAGAGTTCCGCGTCATTGTGGAGAAGCCTGTGGGGCATGATCTGGAAAGCTACCATGTGGTGCGCGACGAGCTGAAAAAATGTTTTGAAGAACATGAGGTGTACCTGCTGGATCACTACCTGGGCAAGGAAGCCGTGCGCAATATTTATTATCTGCGCTACGCCAACCCGGTAGTGGAACGACTGTTTAAAAACACGCTCATTCATCATGTCGAAATTTCCGCCCTGGAAAATGCCGGTATAGAAAACCGGGCCGGCTATTTTGAGCCATCCGGTACGTTCCGCGATATGTTCCAAAGCCATTTATTGATGATGGGCTGCCTGCTAACCATGCGGCTTCGCGACTCGGATGAGTTTATTCGCGAAAGCCGTCTGGAAGCCCTGAAACAGTTCTATCTGCCTCCGGCCAAAAGCCTGGATGATATAGCTCTGCAGGCGCAGTACTCGCCGGGAATGATGGGCGAGGAACCGGTTGCCGGCTACCTGCAGGAAAAAGGTGTGGCTCCGGACTCGCGGCAGAATACCTACGCCGCGCTGGCTCTTTCCACGCGCGCTTCCCGCTGGGAGGGCGTACCGTTTTTCCTGCGCTCCGGCAAGCGGCTCCAGAAAAAAGAGACACGCATTACCATTGAGTTCAACGAGCCGCGTGTGGCCGGCAAAAATACCGAACCGAACCGGCTGGATATTATTCTGCAGGGTGAAGCCGGCATGCGGCTGCACTTACAAACGAAAGTGGGCGGAACCGAACCGCAATTCCGGCCGCTGGTACTGGAAGACCCGCTCGTCTGTTACGGCGACTGCTTACCCGAACATGCCCTGCTTCTTTTAGAAGCCATTGCCGGTAACCAAACCTGGTTTCTGTCTTTTGAGGAAGTGAATACCGCCTGGCGCCTTATAGACCCTGTCCAGGCCCACCTGCAGAAAGAATCAACGCCGCTCCATACATACCCGGCCGGTTCCACCGGGCCGGCGGCGGCCGACGCGTGGATTCAGAAAAATGGGATGAAGTGGCTTTGATGGGAAGAGTAAGAGGAAATAGACGAACCAGCAGCACCAATTCTCTTGTCGGCCGTAGTCCGCCGAGGTGGACGAAGGCTGATGGGTGCGGGTTTTTGGAAAAATCAGGGTACAGCATCAAACTGTATCTCATGTCATCTTGAGCCGGATCAGAAGATGCAGAATGCTGCGGTTTAACAGAATTATGCCGTTTGCCTTAGCTCTTCAAATTCTATTTCGAGCATGCCTTTCATGGCATCGCGTTGTGCTTCAATTTCCATTTTTAGATGTCTGTCCGCTTTCAGTTTTTGATTGAGCCGACGGTCAATGACAGCTTTTCCTTCTTCCAAAGCCTTGGGGTCACCAGGACTAAATAAGAGCAGCTGCGTTCGCGCTTCATCTTGGATATCAGTCACAAATTCGTCTTCTTTCAAATCCAAATCAATATCATCAAAGCCGTCAAAAATTTTGAGATCCGTCATAGAATATATGTGTGTAATGTAAAACTAGTATAGCGGAAAACGGCAAAAAAATGAAGAATGATCGTACTCATTATTCTCCCGCCTGGTATGCAAACAGTAATCACCGAATCCGACGCAGATTTTATTGCGCAATCAGCGCATATTCTGGAAGAGACCATTCAACGGTGCATTGCCGCCAAAGACCGCTGCGTGCTGGGCTTATCCGGCGGCTCCACACCGCGCGCCACCTACGAACAACTGGGGAAATCAGAAACAATTGATTGGACGAAAGTGTTTGTCTTTCTGGCGGATGAGCGGTATGTGCATGACCTGCATGAAGAGAGCAACAAGTCGATGGTCTACGAAACGCTACTGCTGCACGCAAACATTCCGGAGGAAAACATGGTGTTTCCGGACACAAGCCTGCAACTGGATGAATGCCTGCTCCAGTACGAGATGGAACTAAAAAAGATCTTGCAGCATGGCTCGCCGGATATTCTGGTGCTCGGCATGGGCGAGGACGGGCACATTGCCTCACTCTTTCCGCCGGTGGCGGACGAGGCTTTCGGCAATCATCTGGTCATACACACGCAGACGGATACCTTTGCCATCCGCGACAGAATCTCCATTACCATGCAAGTCCTCCGGCAGGCGGATGCATGCGTATTCCTCCTGAAAGGCAACAAGAAAAAACACGTCTGGGAGAAAATGCTGGCAAGCAGTGAAGATGAAAAGAGATGGCCGGCAAAGGCTGTGCTAAAGGAGAATACGGTGGTGGTGGGCCAGTGGTAACGGAAAGGGTACAAGCGAAGCAAGGGGTACAGGAGAAACAGGGGATTTAAGGGAATCAAAGTAATCCCCTGTTTCCCTTGTTTCCCCTGTACCCCCTGTACCCCTTATACCCCTTTATTCCCAAGCCAACTCCTTCACATGTTCCGTCACTTTCCCTTCCACGACACATACCAAATCCAGCCGGTAGCCGCCATCATACGCATGGTCCGCTACCCATCTTCTGGCTGACCGGCGCAGCTTGACGCATTTTTTCCAATCGGCATTCAGTTCTGGCCGGTAGTCCTCATGATACGTACTGCGCGTCTTCACTTCGGCAAAAACCAGCACATTATCCACCGGATCAAACGCCAGAATATCAATTTCATCTCTGCTGATGCGGATATTGCGGCCGCGTATTTCATAGCCGAGTCTCAGTAAAAAATTGGCAGCAATCATTTCACCTTGCGTGCCGACTATCATATGAGCAGCCTTCGATTTGGCGGAGGAATCCATACTACATACTACTTAATACGTAATCCGCTTTTTTGTCCACACACCATCATTGCTTCCCCGAGGTGTACAATAGTACACTCTGCAATATCTTCATCTTGTGCTCCCACCTTCCCCTTCCTGTCATGGTTCTCACGCAACTCACCTCATTTGCCAATATCGGGCTTAAATCCGAACGTATAACCGTGGAAGTCGGCTCCACTATGGGCGAGGCAAATATGTATATTGTGGGACTTGGTGATGCCGCCGTGCAGGAAAGCAAGCAGCGCGTGCGCATGGCACTCCGAACGAGCGGATTCAAATTCCCGACCGGCCGCGTTATTACCGTCAACCTTGCGCCGGCGGATATTAAAAAGGTCGGGCCACGTTACGACTTGCCCATTGCCATCGGCATTCTGGCGGCACACGATTTAATAGATGTGCCGCATGAATTGCTGCGCGACACGGCGTTTTTAGGAGAACTGGCGTTGGACGGTTCACTGCGCCATGTGTCGGGTGTTCTTCCTGCTGCTATCGCCTGCGCCAAGCTCGGCATTAAGCGTTTGGTAGTTCCGGCCAGTAACGGTCCGGAAGCAGCGCTTATTCCGGGTGTGGAAATTATTGCGCCCGAGAACATCATCGACCTTATCCAGATTCTTCAGGGAGAACGATCCGCCGATGTCATTGCGCCACCGGCTGCCGCCGAAAATCTGTGGCAGGCCAGTATTGTGGATTTTGCCGATGTCCGCGGACAGGAACACGCCAAGCGCGCACTGGAAATTGCCGCCGCCGGCGGACACAATGTTCTGCTCAGCGGCGCACCCGGTTCCGGAAAAACACTGCTGGCCCGCGCATTCCGCGGTATTCTGCCGCCGCTCAGTAACGAAGAAGCCATAGAAGTAACGCAGGTGTATTCCGTGGCCAACTTATTGCCCAAAAATGCGCCGCTTATACAGGAGCGGCCGTTCCGCCTGGTGCACCACACGGCCAGTGGCGTGAGCATTGTAGGCGGCGGGCAGGTGCCGGGGCCCGGTGAAATAAGTCTGGCCCATAAGGGAGTTCTGTTTCTGGATGAACTGGCGGAATTTCCCGCGCAGGTACTGGAAGTATTGCGCCAGCCGCTGGAAGACCGGCAGATTACCATTACGCGGGCGCAGGGCAGTGTTACCTTTCCGGCGGATTTTATTATGGTGGCGGCCATGAACCCGCCGCAGTACAGCGCCGGTGACGGCAAGCGCATCGGCCGTCGTATTTCCGCCCCGCTGCTGGACCGTATCGATCTTACAATTGATGTCCAGCCGGTGCCCATTGGAGATTTACAGAAAAAACCCGGGCAGGACGCCGAGACGTCCGCCGTCATTCGTGCACGTATTCAGGGTGCCCGCGAGCGGCAGGCCAAGCGTTTTGCCCATCTGCCTATTTCCACCAATAAAGAAATGGGCGTAAAGCAGATTGATGCCCTCTGCCCGCTGGACAGCAAATCCGCCCAGCTTCTATTGCAAGCAGTGCAACGGCTGGGTCTCTCCGCCCGCAGTTACCACCGGACTATCAAAGTGGCCCGGACCATCGCGGATCTGGCGGCATCAGACAATATTCTGGCACAACATGTGGCAGAAGCACTGCAGTACCGGCAGAGCATAGGCGTGCATTAAATGGCAAGAAGCGGCTGCTCCGGCATTTGCAATCGGCGTCCAAGTTCAGACGTACAATCGGGAATCTGGCGAATAATGTCCTGAACAATACGAGCGCGATTCGCATCTATATTCCGATCTGCGGCAGTCGACAGCAGTTTTTCTCTGTATAGCGTATCAATAATACTCTGCTCTATAAAAGCAAAACCTATTGTTACAGGCAAAATATTCCGATCCTCACATGATACGCCTATTTCCTTCTGTACCGACACGTATAACTTTTTCATCATTGCGTGCAGCGTATCTGGCAAAATTTGCACATAGCGTCCGTGCTCTTCCAGAATTATTTTAAAAAGTTTTCGCTCGGCAACTAAAACCGGCTCCGGTGGAAATACATCGGCGTACTCTGTGCCATAACTCCAATGCTGCATAAGGAGTGATGTTGCTTTACGGTTCTGCAAGTGCTTAACAACTTCCGGAGCGCACAAACGAAAAATCGGCACACTCGTATTTTGCTGCATGTCTACAATAACATTCTTGATGATTTGATTTTTATACGCCTTAAGAGCATCCGTCGAATTCCCAAGAGTTTTAGCTACAATGGTTTCCGTATGAAGTTTCATATCTATACATATACCATAGAATTACGGTGTGGCTAATACATTTCTTGTAAAACAACCACACTGCTTTAGAATAAAGAAACATTCTCACATATCCCATAATCGCATGCGCCTTCCTGCACTTATTGCCGCCATTACCACTGTCACGCTGGTTCCCCTGGCAGCTCTGGCCGCCACATACTATGTGCCCAGTGAAGTGTTTGCCCTCATTCAACAATCTTCGCAGCCCATGGATACCACCGTGGAAATGCACATGCATACCGAAAATACATTCTATGCATCGTTATGGATGACGGGCGAATCCCAGAATGGCAACAAGCCGGACGGCAGACAGAATATGAAAGCCACACTGGATTTATCCGATGGCAAAGAAACGCTGCGCATTCATGCCACTGCCCGCATTGCAGGTGCCAAGGCCTACGCAATCATTGATAGTGTGGAAGGTAATTACGATGAAGAGCTCGCAACTATGGCCGCGGCGCTAAAAGACAAAAAATGGATTGAGTTCGATATTCCACAGGAAGCTTTTACTTCCTCCTCCGCCAGCGTGTCTGCCAATGCAGCCTTCTCCGACATGGTGAATGCCCTGCTGTCACTGCAGGCAACCAACACCCAAAAAGGTTCGTCGTACTCACTGTCATTCCGCTCACCCGCGGAACTGGATAAAGTTCTGCAACGCACTACTGCTCCCAGCCAGACAGAGTACCTGTCAGTTATTCTGCAAATGCTCAAAGATGCCACTGTGCATATGAAAGTGGATACAGCAAAAGACGGCAGTCTGCAGTCGGTCAAATTTTACGTGGCACAGGCAGCCAATGGCGTGGATGTTGTCGTGCAATCTGTCTCTACTGTCCGCACCCGGCCGGTGACAGTAACCATACCAACGGATACCGTGCCTTTTGCAGCAGTGGCCCCTATGCTAGGCCGTGCATTCGCACTGCCATCTGTTTTACAGCCAACGGCTGATGAAGTGCCGCCGCCGGTACTGAATGAAGTGCCTTCAGCCACCAGTGAACAAACCTGCACAGGCACAACCGCCAAAGACATCGCGCGCATTCGCCGCGGTGAATGCAGTTCTTTACGCTACCGTTAATCTTTTCCTCTTTCTTCATGAATTTTGCTGATTCCCTTACCGCACGTACCAAAGAAAAATCCCCCGTCTGCGTGGGGTTTGATCCGGACCTGGCCAAACTGCCCGAAGGTATTACCAAAGATGCCGATGGCGTGCTGGAATTCGGCAAGGGGATTATAGATGCCGTTGCGGGCACGGCCGCCGTGTTCAAGCCTCAGCTGGCATTTTTTGAGGTGTTGCGCTGGGAAGGCATCAAAGTATTCTGGGATCTGTGTACCTACGCCAAAGAAAAAGGTTTGCTGGTCATTGCCGATGGCAAGCGCGGCGACATTGGTTCCACCTGCGAAGCCTACGCCGAAGCGTACTTGTATGAGGGCAGCCCCATTGATGCGCTTACCGTAAACCCGTACCTGGGCATAGACGGCGTCCGCCCGTTTATTGAACGGGCAGTAAAATATGACAAAGGATTATTCGTGCTGGTAAAAACCAGTAACCCCAGCTCGGGCGACCTGCAGGATTTACCCATTGGCGACGAAGTGGTGCACGAGTATCTGGCGCAAATGGTGGAAGGCTGGGGCACGCAATGCCTGGGCCCGGTTTCCAATTTTTCCTCTATTGGAGCGGTGGTAGGCGCCACCTACCCGGAGGAGATGACGTACCTGCGCACACTCATGCCACACATTCCCTTTCTTATCCCCGGCTACGGCGCGCAAGGCGGCACGGCGGCAGACAGTGCCCGCGGCTTTATTCCGGACGGCACAGGTGCCGTTGTAAGCGCCACGCGCAGTATTATTTATGCATCCTACGGCGCGGACTGGCGAGAGGCGGCCGGAAAAGCAACTCTGGAAATGGCGGAGGAATTAAAAAGGGCTTTGAATCTGTAGGACTTCCCTCCTCCGGCCTCTTACCCCCACCGAAACAATCCTTTCAGCTTTTGCAAGGCTCGCGTCACAACGCCGGCTTCGGGTAGAGCCGCAGCCTGTTCCATCTGTTCTACGGGAGGCAATATGACAAAGCGCGGCACATTCGCTGATGCCGCTATTCCATCCAGATCATCTTCATTTGTATCATCTGATTGTTCCATCAGACGTCTAAGTGAAAAATTCTCATACTGCAATACGTCATCAATCGCCTGCGGCTTTATATGGACAGATGGCGGCATTGGCTGCTCTTCTTTGTCGGGTGCCGGCTGGTCAATCAGTTTCATGTCGTTGGCATCCGGGCCAAGACTGTCTGTCGGCTCTGCAGCTGCGGCCTTCTGTGACAAGTCCTGCTTAGGCAGAACCGGGTTTTTGTAATCCATGGTCGGCAAAAGGCTGTGCAACATGCTTTTATACTTCAACTCCAGACCGTTCGACCGCACGAGTGGCCGGGCAACTGCCCTGTTTCGCAATGGAATAGTTACCTGCACAGGCGTGGCAGACTCTGCCGGAGGCTGCTGATGCACTTCCGGCGAACTGAAGGTACTGCGCTCTGGAACAAAAGCTGCGGCAGGCGCGGCTATCATCTGCGTCACGCGCTCAGCAGTGTCTGCAGATTGCCGGCTTACCTCCATAGCAATATGCGGCTGCACATAAGCAGCGGCAGAAAAAGCGGCAACAGTGCCTAGTGATACCGTGCTCAGCAGTGAACGATCCTCGAGAGCATCAAAATGTAATTCCCGTTTTCTGGATGCCATAGAACAAAATGAAAGAATATATTTTTCCATAATAATATCTCGTACACAGGTGTCAATTTTTTTATCAGCCACAAAATGACAGACGAACTTTCAATTTCGTCTGTCATTTTTCATATCATCTTTTGCGTCGCAAATTTCTATTTCCAATTCGTACTTCTGGCCAGCGGCTGATCCAATTCCACCCAATTGTAGTGACCGGTTCCGTCTGTCCAGCGAACAGCGCCGTTTGAGCCAATGGCTCCGGGTTCATTCAGGCTGATCTGAAGGAACGGGTTCTGCATATTGGCAACGAGCCCTACGGTGGCATACAGGCGCAGGGTGCGTTTGCCATCCTGGAGAGTGCCAATGCCAACAGAAATATTCGGGCAGCTAATGACACTGTCCGTTACGGAGCAGCTGACACGCTCTTCGGTGTCCTGCGCGCCCAGCTGAACACTACTAAGCGTCATGCCCTCCGGCTTACTGGCTGCAAACACCAGTTCTTCCAGCTGCACCTTTGTTGGAGCAATGGATACACCCGTAAACGTAAATCCAGCCACAAGTTGATTGGAGCCGACCGGCAGCGTGCCCGTTGCATCCAGCGCATTTGCAACAGATGTAATACGCCCCTGCACGCTCTGGTGCCTGGGGAATGTAAACGTCGGGGATGCGGAATCCGATGTCTGCTCGCTCCAGACGCCTTGCATGGAAAGATTCAACGTGTCCACTTGTATAAGTTGATCCACAGTGCCTCCGCCATTGCGCTCCTTTAAGCGGACTTCCACGCCCAGCGTGCGCGTACCGGCCTTGGGAATTTCATAGTACGGTGACGCAAATGTTCCTCTCCAGGTTTTGTTGGTTGTATCACTACCATCCAGATACAACTGGCCCAGCAGACTGCCCGATGTATCCACCATATACATGGCATCAATGGAATCAATGCCGGTTGTTAGTTTTACTCTGGCACCACGCACCAGAACAGGTTCTAAATTGGCGAAAAACTGCGCGCTGGCAATAGGTTCACTGCGCGCGCCCAGCATGAGGAAACGGCTGCGGGCCGGAAAGTCCGGCCGTGTCACAGGCGTGGAAGACGCGCTGCCAGAAGAAAGAGAAGATGATGACACAGAAGAGCTGGACGATGCCGCCGGCACACACATGCCGCCGCAATCCGCGCCGCCGTTGGCAGGGTTACAGGAGTCATTCGGGTTATCTATACACGTATACCCGGCACCGCACTGGAAGCCTGCAATACCGCCGCAGAAGGCTGCCGACGAAGTGGATGATGAAGACGAGCTGACGGCAACACCCTTTTCGGCCTGCCTATAGAGAGCCAGCTCATTTTGTGAATTGGCATGGAAAGCCGCAGCCAGCCGTGCCATTTGCCCGCGCGTGAGGGAAGTGCCGGGCTGCATACCAGACAGCTGTACATTGGCAGCCGTAGCGGCACGGACATACTGCTCATACCATTCTTCCATTCCCACGGTATGGGTAAGCGGCAATGTGTAAATGCCCGTTAGTATTTTGAGCGCTTCCACATAATTTACCGGACGGCCCGGGTGAAATGATCCGTCGAGATCACCGGTGACAATACCGAGTTTTTTTGCCCGGCAGATATCCGAACCGAACCACTGGGTTAAGGAGACATCCGGGAAACAGTTTTTTACTGCCAGACCGGTGGTATCCGGCTTGGTTGCAGGAGAGACCAGAGCTTGTAACTGCATGGCAATCTTCATAAATTCCGCGCGGTTCAGTGTGCGGCCTGCCTCAAAGCGGCCGTTGGGGTTTCCCTGTACCACATTCAGGCTTGTGAGCAGGCTGATGCCGGCTTTTTCGGACGCTGTAAAACTGGCAGCATCTTTGTATGTGCCGGTGTGATTACTGTAGTCCAGCGCAAAAGCGATAACCGGAAACAGAACGCCGATGGAGAGAGTAAGAAGGTATTTTTTCATAGAAAGATATTCTATGCGTTCCCGCCAAAAAAAACACTTGCGCATATGACTGGCATTTTATGATGAACTGTTGCGTACAGAAGCTGGCTACGAACGCACCAGTGTCATGGTGATTCTATCGCGGCTGAGCACATGATTTTGTGTCGCGTCGTATATCAATTTTACATTCATATAACCCGCATCCCACGACGCATGCGGAATCTGCGCCGTGCCGCTGGCATCCGCCTGTGCGACACCCAACGTGTTCCCGCCCTGCTGCACCAGAAAACGCGCACCGGCAACGCCACCCATAATAACAACGCCTCCTTCGCCGGCCTCCACAGAGAAAGACCGTACGGGCAATGCTTTATTCAGCCCGCCCATAATGCCAATAGCCGGCTGTGGATGTGGTTGCGTATGTGAAGCAGCATGCTTACCCGAATGATGCGGCATAACCGCCGTAGCAACATGCCTGTGAATTCCCCGGTTCATATGGCCAACACGGGCAAATACCGACTCACTAAGTACCGACTGCAAATCCCTGCTTTCCAAGGTGGAGGAGGAAGCTATGTCTTCCGGCACGTATGCATGTGAAGTAATACCCATAGCTTCATATTGTAAGCAATCCTTTAAATGAGTCAATGAATTGGCGCATAATATAAAAATATATGCCAGCCGTGACAGGTAAATAGCATATTAAAGAGGCCCCCTCTCCTGCAACACGCGATGTGTTACGGGAGATGGGGGTGGGAAGCTTGGACGTTAATGGGACGTACTCCGTTCAAAGGTGTTTACGCATAGTTCAGGACGTGGAGCACCCTACCTTCTTGGTAGGTGATTTTGTCTAGAAGGACGTTGGTTGCCTGGTCACGCTCATGGCCATCAGCGATGCCAGCCCCGCCAACAACATGAATGACGAGGTTGGGGCTGGTGGGAACTCCATGGATGACAAACTTCCCATCGGGCGCAATGACGGCATCATAGTTGCGCCCATTTGCGGCCACATAAATGCGGCTCACAAACAGGGAGTTTGGCAACGCTGAATTGTAGTGCCCCTGATCGTAATTCGGGTAAACCCTCCCCTCAACTTCAGCCACCTTGCCTGCGGGCAAGTTAGGAGCAGTCAAATAAGAGACATCCTTGAATCCATTCAAGAGCTGGCTCTGACCCCCCTCGTAATTGCGGGGCGAGGTCACGACCATCGTCGGCGTCACATTCTTGGCATGAACCTTCTTGAGAGCCGGCTTGTGGCGTTTCATGACGTGAACGGAAACATTGCTGCAGAGCAGCTTCACTTCCAGTTCGATGTCTGAAGAACCAGGCAAACCAGGCCGAAAGGCCCGATTTCGGCGTTGCATCGTACCCCCTTCAACGAAGGTGATTGTACAAATCCATTAATTTCAAGGATCAGCGGATGCTCATCTCTTGTTGCATCCAAGCTTTTTCTATTGTAAAGAATATTTGACAAATGTCAAGGACAGTATACGAAAAGTATTGTGTACTTATAAACCAAAGAGGGCGAGAAGCCCTCTTTATCCTTCGTGTTAATAATAATTACATGAATTGCTTAAGGAGTCCTTTCGGTCAAGGAAGCTTTGCATGTTCCAGTATTATCGCTATATGCAGTATCGGGAAAGCTTACAACAAGTTTTGTAGCACCTGCAGGAACATGTATTTGAGGTCCGTCATACCAATCTTTTAATCTTATTGCTTGATGTTTTCCAGGAGTAGAAAGATTAAGAGTTGATAAAATATCAATTACATTTCCATTAGCATCTAAAAATTGTGCAATAGCTATGAGTTTTGGATATGTATTACTCGGGTTAGATCCATTCTGGCAGGAAACAGGGTTTGGGTCACCGTTACTATTGCCACCCCAATTAATACTTCCCTTTACGTAGGAGAGCTCAATAACATTGTTCGGTGTAACAGGATTGGTAAACACGTTCTTAGGGCCGGATGTACTGCCGCCGCCAGCCGGGTAACCCCACTCGGAGAATTTACACTTGGGACAGGCATATGAAGGCCGTGTCTGGCCAGAGAAAGTTACAATCGCTGTTTGGACTACCTTTGGACTTGTATCTACATCATCATCGCCAACGGTAATGGACATGGGCGGTATGCCGGACATCACATTGTAATTAGGGTCCGTACTTGTTGTCTCATGGGCAATGGTAATGGTTTTCTGGGGCTCTACCACGGAGTCATTCACTGCTCCTATGACAACGAAATGATCCTGGTTCCAGGTAGCCGGAGTAATGGTTATCATGGCAGCCGGGAAAATTACCTGACCGGCTGCGGCACCCGCTCTATCAATATACACGTTCACATCGTCTGTTGGCTGTGTCTGCAGCCGGATGCTGTAGGCATCTTTTACCTCGTTGGCTGCATCACCTTCCACAACGTAGTTACTGCCATCCGGGCCGCCGCCGATTTGGAATGGAGTAAGGACCACGCCTGGAAAATCGTTATCAAAAATAGATACGAGAACCGTGGGCATGGTGCCAAGGTTGGCGGACGTATAGTTGGGGTCCGTACTGGCAATGCCATGGTACATAGTATCCGTATACGGACTGACAGCCTCTTTAACGGCGTTGTCTATAACCGTTACTGTCACACGCTGTGGCACATTCCAGTTTTGCGACGTGAATGTGAGCAATGACGGACTAAAATTCACCTTGCCGTACTGCGATGCAATAGAGAACTGCACATCGGCCGTTGGCTGGCTCGAAAGAGTGACATTATAGAAATCAACTCCGCCCGGGCCGGATGGATTGGAATAGAACGTACCACCGCCTTCGTAAAGCTGCGTAATGCCATCGCTCTGGTCTATAAGAACACCGGGGACATCGTTATCACCAATACCTACGGACACACCCGCGGGCGTGAGACTGCCGTACTTAGCATCGGTTGTGGTGACAGTATGAATAATGGCGCTGTAGTGGTTCCCCTCGGCAATATCATCGTCTTTGGCGTTGACGCAGAACGAAGTAGTGGGGCCGTTTATGGCGTTCCAGTTGGTGGCGTCCAGCGTAATGGACGTGCGGGAGAAGTTCAGTTTGGCCGTAGGGTTACTGGTTGTTACCGTTACCGGCTGATCCGGCACGGTGTTGAGCGTAATACTGTAGCAGTCTGTACCCTGCACGCTGGCGCCCTGGGTGAGCTTGGAAATATCGCCGCCTTCCAGGACCGTTGTGCTGCCGTCGCTCTGCGTAAGAGTGAAGCCGGCAACGTCGTTATCCGTAATGCTGACATTCACGTTAGCCGCAGTCTGCGTACTGTAAACGGGATCAGTTGTTGTGACGCTGTGAATAATGTTAGCCGTGTGCACACCTTCATCCTTAAAGTCATTGATGGCACTGGCGCACACGTAATGAGCGGCGCTTTGGGCGCTCCAGTCGGTTGAGGTAAGCGTGACGGATGACTTGGAAAAGTTTAAATGCGAATCCGGGTTGGATACGTTCACGGTGACATCCTTCGTTGGAGCCGTATTCAGCGTGACATAGTAACAATCCGAACCCTGCAGAGTAGCTCCTGCCGTGAACTTGGTAATATCGCCGCCTTCCTGCACTTTGGTGGTACCTTCCGTCTCGGTCATAATAATACCCGGCGTGGGCGTAACGGTACCGGTGACGGTGAAATCAAACGGACTGCGCGGCGCGTCATTACTGGTAATGTGCACCGGACCGCTAAAGCTGCCAATAGCGGCTGCGGTAAGGCGGATGACAAAACCGGTAGACGCACCCGGAGCAAGGTTTACGGTAGCCGACCACGGGCTCACTATCTGGTAGCCGTTCGGTACGGAAATATTCTGGTTTAAGGCAAGCGTATCATCGCCCAGGTTTTTGACTGTGAACGTATGCGTTTTCGGCACGCCAATACTGGTGGTGCCAAAGTTCACCGTGCTGCTGCCGCCTGTGAGCACGGTTGTGGACGTATCATCCGTTACCTGTATAAGCGGAGCGGCCGAGTTTCCCGTAATGTTAAAACTGCATGGCGATTCGTTGGCGTCATTGTTGCCTATAATAATGCGGTCTGTCCGGTCTGTGCCGTTGGCGCTAAAACGGGCGATGAATTGCTTTACGTCACCCGGCTGCATAACCGCGTTGCCAAATGCAGAGGAGAACGAAAAGTCTGTACCGCTAAGGAAACCAAGCGTGCTGAGACGCAAGGCGTAGACGCCCGAGTTCTTAATGAAGAACGTGTGGTCGACGGCATTGCCAATCGGCGTGGGGCCAAAGTCCACTGCCGGGCTGACACCTGCCGTACAGCTGAGCAGATTACCCGCAATAACCGAGTCTTTATAGACATCTATTTCCGGAGCTTTTGCTGGGTCGCTGGATGCCTGGATGATAAAGTTGTACGGGTTTTTGGCGCCTGGCACATTGGTAGTGAACCGCAGCGGACCGGACTGGAAATTTGGAGAAGAGGCATTCCAGCGAATGATAAATGTTGCCGGAGGATCTCCTGCGAGGATAGACGTGGGAGTAATAGGTTGGACTATGGAAAAACCGACAGGGACGGTAAGACTGCTGATGTCCAGCTTTGCCTGTCCGGTATTTACAATGGTAAACGTACGGGTAATGGTAACGCCCGCATTGGAGTAACCGAAATCATAGGGGAGCACACTGCCATCGGGAATTGCCGGTACGCCATCAATGGGGTCGCCGTACACTTCTATGTCCGGTGCCGGTGCCGGTGTCACTGCCCCCTTCACGGTAAAGTCGTACGGGTTTTTACTGCTGACATTCGTACTAAAGCTGAGCTTGCCGTTATACGTGCCGGCTGTAACGGAATCCATTTTTATAACCAGCGTCGTGGATGTTCCCGGTACAAGACCGCTTGTCGTCGCTGCTGCACTAAAGCCTGTGACCACGCTAAAGCCGGCCGGCAACGTTGGCGTTCCCAGAATAAGATTACCGGAACCGACGTTCTTAACGGTGATAGTACGCTGCGGCGGTGTAGCCGTACCGGCCGTGACGGAACCGAAATCAATGGAACCTGTCTGCATGGGTATGTCCGTACCTCCAATTGAAACGGCAACATCCGGATCATTATCCATAATTTTTACACTGATAGACGGCACAACGATGCCGGTATAATTGGCATCCGATGTTGTGAGATCATAGGCAATGGCGCCGTAGTTCGTGCCTTCAAAAATGCTGTCATCGGTGGCCGTAATAGTAACAACCTGCGGTGCGGACCAGTTGGCCGGCGTAAAGGTAAGCACATTCTGAGACAGCGAGAACTGGCTGGCCGGCGTGCGCGTGGGCGTAAGCACTACGTTGGAAGCGGGTTTGGCGTTAAGGCTTATGGAATAGGTCGTATATGCCGTGGGTGTACCGGCTTCGTATGCCGTCCGTGACGTGGTATTCACTAAAACACCGGCCGTATCGTTGTCGGCAATGGTAACGGTAACGGTTGGCGCAATGAGTATGCTGTACTTAAAATCACTGCTGCCGATGGCGTGAATAATATGTTCCGTCTGCGTGCCTTCTATATTCTGATCATCAATCGCCGTTACGGTAACTGTCTGCGGCGTGTTCCAGTTGGCACTTGTAAATGTAAGTGCTGCCGGCGACACGCTGGTCTGGCCTTCCGGCGTCGGTGTTACTGTTACCGGCGATGCGGGGAACGGCTGCGAATTTAATTTTACCGTGTACGTTTTTGTCGTGCCGCCTTCGGACATGGAAAGCGTGACAGGCGTAATGGCAAGACCGGCCGTATCATTATCATGGATATCCACGGCAATATTGCCGGTCGGAACACCGTTGTAGTTCGTATCGGTACTGCTGAGCGTATGAGCAATGCGGTCGGTAACAGGATCAATGTCATCGGTACTGTTATCACGTGCCACAATGCTGACTGTCTGCGGCGTATTCCAGTTGGCCGGCGTAAACGTATGCACGGACGTGAGCGTGGGGTCCACGCAGTTTTTGCCGTCCACCTGCATGGCCAGGGTATTGCAGTCCAGCCGTACATCCACATTGGCAGTCGGCGGCGTGCGCAGAACAATGGTGTAAGAATCCGGAGCGCCGCCTTCGGTCACATTGGCCGTCGCCTTATTCAGCGTAATGCCGTATGAATCATTATCCGTAATAGTCGCCGTCACATTCGCTGCCGGAACCAGGCTAAAGAACGGATCGGCGCTGGTAACGGTGTGCGTAAGTGTGGCCGAATGCACGCCTTCCACCAGCAAGTCATCCACGGCACTTACGTTCACAATCTGCGGAATATTCCAGCCCGCTGCCGGGAATGTTAATGTCTGCACGTCTGTATTCAGCTGGGTGGATGACCCGATGGTCACGGTGACAGGCGCGGAAGGGCGGCTGCCAAGCTGCACGGTGTAGGCGTCTTTGGTACCGCTTTCAGTTACGCTCACCGTCGTCTTATCAAACAGCAGGCCGGCAAAATCGTTATCGGTAATATTGGCAATAACATTGCTGTCGACAACGCCGTTCCAAAGCGTGTCACCACTGCCGTATGAATGGCGGATAATACCGGCATGGTTTCCTTCCACGCTATCGTCATCCACGGCCGTGACGGTAATAGTCTTATTGGCGGACCAAATATTGGCACCCGATGGGCTAAACGTAATCTGGGAAGGGTTCACCGTTGTCTGTCCGTCCGGCGTGCGGATATTAAAGGTAACAGTCCCGACGGGCGCCTCGGACAGACGCACCTGGTACGTGTCGCTGGTGGCATTCTGCTCAGCCACATTCACGGGTACATTTGTGAAAATCAGTCCCTTGTCATTATCCGTCACGCTCACGCTTACCGGTGGAATGACTTTATTCTGGTAGTGCGCATCCGTGCTGGTAGCGGCAAAACGGATATAGTCGGTCATGGGTCCTTCTGCCACGGTATCATCAACGGCAGTGACAGTGACGATCTGATACGTACTCCACATGTCTGCTCCTGACGGATTGAATGTCAGCGTAGCCGGCGAGAAGGAAAGACGGCTACCCGAAGAAGCCATGGCAATAGTCACCGGACCGGTCGGCTCGGAATTCAATTTAAGCTGTATCCTGTCTGTTGTGCCACCCTCGGTTACAGCCGTAACGCCATCAATGGTGGCATTACCCGCCGCCGCAATCTCCTGGACGCTCACGCCGGCTACGTCATCATCGTTAATAGTCATAACATATGAACCGCTCAAGGTAAGATACTTCGGGTCCGCCGTGGCAGTTACCACGTTACGCATTACGCCGGGGTACTGATCCGGCTTGTCTATAAAATCGGCTACGGCACGCAGCTGGACTGTCTGATCGCTTTGCCAGTTTGCAGTACTGAATGTGAGTGTTCCGCCTGCAGGCGCACTGCGTACCAGCTGGCTGTCCGGCGTGACCGTGAGGGTAACCGGCGCAACCGGCTGGGAACGAAGATGCACGGTATAGGATGTATCGCCATCAGCTTCATTGCGCGTTGAACTCGTGGGAGCCAGCACCAGGCCGGCCGTGTCGTTATCCGTAATGTTTGCCGTAACACCGGCAATGCCCGTAAGTGTCTTGTAGGCCGCATCAGCGGTACTGGCACTGTTGATAGAATGCGCAATAACAGACGTATGCTGATCCGCTTCATCCACTGCATCATCTACCACTGTAACAGTTACTGTTTGCGACGCATTCCAGTTGGAATTGGAAAATGTAAGAGTAGCCGGGGAGACAGTCACGCCGGTTGCCGTATTCAACGATTGCACATTGACCACAACCGTTCCGGTAGGACGGCTGTTTAATGCGAGAGTGTAGGTCTTTTGCACGGCAGGCGTTGCCTCGGACAGAGCAACTGCGGACGTACTGACATTTACGCCGATGGCATCGTTATCAGTAATACTGGCGGTCACCAGGGGGGCGTCTGTCCAGCTCTTAGGCCCGCTTGCCTCTATGGCAGTAATCGTACTTGTGTGTGTGGGTGCCTCCGTATAGCTATCATCAATAGCGCGGACATTCACTGTTTGCGGGTTATTCCAGTTAGATGAGTTAAAAACCAATTGTCGGGTAAAAATATTCTGCAACGCAGAATCCAGCGAAAGCTGCTGTCCCAACGGCCCGGATGCATCAACTGCCACATCCACTTTTACATTTCCCGTCGGCTGCCTGGACAACTTGAGCCCGTAAGAATCTGTTACTGTTCCGTCTTCCGACGCGGTAAGAGCTGTGCCGGATGCAACAATGCCATACTCATCATCAATAATATTCACCGTGACAGGGTTTATCACCAGACCGGCGCTTGTTTGATAGTACAAATCCGCGCTTGTCGCCGTATGTGTGATGGTTCCGGTACGGCTTCCGTCCACCACGGTGTTATTGACGGCTGCCACCGTGACTGTCTGCGGTATGTTCCAGTTTGCCGCGGTGAACACCAGTGGCAACGGCGGCGTGGCCGCTACCGTCAACTGCGCATCCGGCGTGACCGTTACCGTTACAGCTGCACGCGGCTGGGTATTTAAGACAACGGTATAGGTGTCTGTGGCACCGCCCTCCGTTACAGTGGTAGCACCACCGCTTTCAACAATGGTGGTACCGGCAACATCGTTATCGGTCATGCTGGAATTCACAGGCAGCGTTACCCCTACGAATTGCACGTCACTGCTCGGAGAAACACTCAAGGTCGTTACTCCGATATGCGGTGAACCTTCGGCAATCTGGTCATCCACAGCTGTAACAATAACCGGCTGAGGAACATTCCAGTTAAGAGACGTAAACACTAATGATACTTTATCGGTTGTCACCTGTGGATCATTGGCGATAGCAACGTAAACCGGCAATGCGGGCTTCCCCTGCAGGGCAACATTCATTGTCCAGCTGTGGTTTCCACCCGCTGCTTCCGTAATGGTATTCGGCCCGCCGGTGACGACGAATTGAGCCGCATCATTATCGGTAATATGCACATTCACAGCCGGTCCGGTGACACCCAAAAATTGCGTGTCTGCCGTGGTAACGGCATGTGTTACGGGCTTTGTTTGTGTCCCTTCTATATTCACATCATCCACCGCCGTCACTGTGACCGTCTGCGGAATATTCCACGTATTATAATCAAATACCAGTGGCGTGACACCAGAAGACAGTGTTAATTGAGTAATATCCGTAGCAGGAGTAACACTAACCGGTAACTTTGGCCGGCCGCCAAGCTGCACCGCATATGTGTCGGTAGTGCCGCCTTCCGTCACGTCCGTTGAGTTATTTGATTCCTTTATGACAATAGTAGCGGAATCGTTATCTGTAATGGCAACGGCTGTAGCTGTTACTGCCTTGCCGTTATAACTTGCGTCCGAGCTTGTGACCGCATACGCAATAGAACTGGTGTGCGGCCCTTCAATGTCCGGGTCATCAATAGCGGTTACCGTTATTGTCTGGAAAATACCCCAGTTCTGCGGTGTGAATGTAAGCTTCGGCTTGTCGGTAATAATCTGGCTGCTTGGAACACTGGCCGGTGTAACCGTAATAGTAACAGGCGATGCAGGAGCCTTGGCGAGCCGGAACAGAATGGTATCCGTAACACCGCCTTCGGTTACCTGCGTGTTGCCGCCGCTCTGCGATACATCCACGCCCTGCACTGCAACATAGCCGCACTTTGGGTCCGAAGGCGCGGGGCTCAGCCTGCCAAGATGCGTGGGAAAAACATCGGCAACAGTAGGGCTGATAAGATACACGCTGTACCCCATCCATTGCGGACAGCTTTCGTACGGATCTTTTCCGGTACCACCGAAACGCTTGGAATCAATATCGACCGGAATACAATAATCATCACTCTGTCCCTTTACGCAAATTGGTAATGCGTTTTCTTTCCCCGTGTTCAACCGCTCTTGTCCGTACAATGTCCGCGTTTCATTGAAGTGTTCCGTAAATGTGTTTCTCAAAAAGTCCGCGTTATTCTTGCGGACGGCATCATATGTATTCTTATATTGCAGACTTGGGTTAATGGCCACAATTGTCATGGCGGCAATGACACTAATAGCAGCCATAACCGTGACCATTTCAATACTGGTAAAACCGTGCCGCCAGGCGGTGTGTGTGTTCTTCATACGAAGTGGGGTATAGGTGTGCATAAAATCTGCTTATTATACCAAAAAAGGCAGAAGTAGGGAAGCTTTTATTCTACAGGAAAATCCCCATAGAGCGTATTGACGCTTGCTATGGGGAATGTTCAGGCAATCAGGGTTCATGCTGTTTACCGTTTCTTGCGCCGGCAAAAGAAAGTGGCTCCGCCAAGGCCGAGGACGATGAGACCAAAGCTGGATGGTTCGGGGACGGAACGGGGTGTAACGCCTTCCCGGTGCTCCATCGCATCGTTGATACTTGTCGCCCCGATGGCAACAGCTCCGTAGATATCTGTTGTCGGGTTACCAAACGCCGCCTTGGGAATTGTCAGCGTGACGCTGTGCAATGCCAGGTCAAAGGCGATCTTGACCTGAATACTGCTGAAATCGCGGGTATCAAACAGTGTAACCGTATCATCAGCGGTGATGCCAAAGATGGCGGCCATAAAATCGCTTCCGAATCTCTCGGCAAGCGGATGGCCAATGGTGTTTTGATGCGGGCTGTAACCCGTATCGGGGTTGTTGTCGGTGTCGAACTCGAACAGGCCGCCAATGCGTTGCGGGTCCGCCAGATCGAGCGGGCTAGCGAACGCATTGGCCGTGACAATTGTTGCGTAGTAATTGGTGTCATCTTCGGTAAGGCTGTACTGGATGAGATCGATCTTATAGCCGCTGCCGAAGGTGTCTCCCAGCGGATCAAAACCCGCTTTTGCAGCCGAGCTCATGCCGAGCACGCCGCCAACGAGGAGCAGGAAAGCAAACCGCTTCATGTGATACTCCTTGGGATGTCCGTCCGTATCATCCCTGATTGCCCGTGCTGAAAAAGATCATTCTTGATCTCCAGACACTTTCAAAAGAAAGTGATGCGTAAAACATACTATACATTTGACCAAACGCAAAGAAAACGTAGTACGTATTATGGAGTGCGCATTATTTCCGGATGATCCGAGTTTTTGCTTTCCCTGCTTTCACTCTCCTATGGCGCCGTTGTCTGCATGAAATACTGCTTGGGGCTGGATAACACTGTCGTAAAGTTTCCACCGGCGTATATATTCAGCGTATCGGTATCCAGCGCCAGTACGCTGCCGTTTAGTTGCGGGTTCCAGGTAAAGGCAATGCCAGCACTGTCAAAGCCGACAATGTAGGGGTGAGCAAGACTGGATACGGTCGCAAAGTCGCCGCCGGCCAGAATTTTGATGCCATTGGCCACCAGCGTACGTACCGGGCCGGACACGTTGGGATTCCAGGCACGCAGACTGTTATTCGTCAGATCAAACGATGCCAGCCTATTGCGTACCACACCGCCTGCCTGGGTAAAATCACCACCCGCATATAAAATCTGATTCGTCACCGAAAGCGCCTGTACGCTGTTATTCATGTTGGGGTTCCAGGCCGTGGACGTACCGTTTACCAGGTCCAGTGCTGCCAGGCGATTGCGCGCGCTGCCACCGGCATGGAGGAAGCTGCCACCCATATAGGCAGTACCCGTATCAAACGCAAACGCACTCACCGTGTCGTCTGCATTCGGGTTCCAGCTGGTAAGCGTTCCGGCCGGCAGCTGGAAAGATGCGGCAAAGTTACGGGTGTTTTCCCCGATACGGCTAAAGTCTCCGCCGGCGTACAGGCGGTTGGCATTCAGAGCAAGAACCCGCACGGGCCAGTTCGGCTCAGGGTTCCAGCTGGAAAGGGTAATGGAGTCGGCCGTATTTACCGCGGCCAGGTATTCGCGTGTCACACCACGGACACGATCAAACTCACCGGCCATATAGACTGTTGAACCGTTTACCAGTAACGACCGGACCAGACTGTTTGCATTGGGATCCCACGGCAAAAGCTGGCCGGTGATGGAGTCCAGCGCCGCTGCATTATTGCGGTTGTCACCGCCAATACTGTTAAACGTTCCGCCGATATACACACTGTTGCCATGCACGGCTACCACATAGACCGGGTTACTGGCACTCGGATTCCAGCTTTTCAGCTCACCATTGCCGGCATCGATAGCGGCGACATAGTTCCGGGGCTGTCCGCCAATGTAGGAGAAGTCACCACCTACATAGACTGTGTCTCCCTCCACAAAAAGAGTGCGCACGGTTCCATCCACGTTTGTACTCATGCTGGTAGGATTTCCAATGGCATTAGGATCTTCTGAGTTCGAGTCGTCTTCATTAAAATCGCCGCGCGAGTTGGGGTCCCAGGATGACACGCTGCCGGTATTGCCATCAAAAGATGCCAGATAGCGCCGCGTCTGTCCGCCAACGGTTAAAAAATCACCACTCGCAAACACGTCATTGCCATGAATGGCGAGGGCATACACCGGCGCATCGGAACTGGGTTTCCAGCTGGTGGAAATAGCTCCATTGCTTGTCTTAAATGCCGCCAGACGATTGCGGGTTACACCCGAAACCTGTGTGAAAGCGCCACCGGCATATACGCTGGATCCATGCACGGCCAGGCTGTACACAGTGCCGTTGGCATTCGGGTTCCAGGTGGTGAGAATATTACTGGCAAACGAGGCAAGACGATTACGGGCAGTACTGCCAACCAGAGTAAAATCCCCGCCCACATAGAGAGTGCTGCCGTTCACCGCCAGAGTATGCACCGTGCCATTTAAGTTCGGGTTCCATGTACTGGCCGTACTGCTCAAGGCGCCAAATGCCGCCAGGCGATTCCGTGTGAGTGAGCCGACCTGTGTAAAATCACCTCCTATATACATATCGGCTCCTTTGCGGATAATGGCTCGCACGCGGCCGTTTACATTGGGATTCCAAGCCGTGTCCACCGTGCCATCGGCATTAATATGCGCAAGGTTATTCCGTGCCACGCCGCCTACCTGGGTGAATTCGCCACCAATATACCAACCATCGCTGTCATCAATAACCGCGTATACCGGTCCGTTGACGTACGGAAAGGCACTTTCCGGCGCACCGGTATCATCACGATTCACCGGTACGCCATAACCGGTATTTGGCCCCACAATGGTGAACAAACCGCCAATATAAGTGGTTCTGCCTGCATGTTCCACGGTATACACGGGACCGTTGGGCACCCATGGACTGCTCGTCGCCAATGTAGGAGGCGCCGAACTGCTGGACACCGCTGCACTGGAGATGGAAGAACTTGCCGCGAGACTACTGCTCAGCGAGCTGGATGCGACGGAAGAAGAGAGTGGCGCAGAGCTGATACTTGAGCTGGAACCAATAAGACTGCTGCTCGAACTGCCGGCCGAAGCAAGCGACGAAGATGACGTTACTGCAACCTGCGTGCCGCAATTCGGGCTGATGGCTCCTTTGGTCGTGGCCGTACGACCGCGGTCCATGGCAATAACCAGCGGCTCCGTCTGAGACTGCAAATACACGCCGTACCCTAGCCAGTTGGGACATGCCTCCGCTTCATCCTGCGGCGGCGGCGGAATATATCCTTTTGCCACCAGCGTATCCAGATTTACACAGTAAGTATCCGCATTTCCATACGCACACACCGGCCGCAGGTTCGTAAAGCCCTGCTGAAATTTTGTCTGGTCCGGAAAAGCACGCTCATCCGTGAAGTATTGAACCAGGGCATGCTGAATTTCTTTGGCATGGTACTGCCGCTGAATATCCATGGCGTTATTGGTATTCCGCTTGCTGTTGGTTGCCGTAATAATCACTCCGGCCAGAATGCCAACAAGACCGGCTGTTACAAGCATTTCCATAAGAGATGCAAACCCTCTGTGCTGTAATGGTCTTTGTGAAAAAAATGCGTTCATGGCCCAGGGAAGCGATTTCTGTATTGTAGCGATCTTTGCCACATTAAAAAGATCATCACCTGACTATGAAGGCATATCGTCCAGAGATTATACATGCAGTATTTCTATTCCTTGGAAATGGTCGTTCCCGGGTAATAGTACTGCAGAATCTCTTCGGCCTTCTTGCCGTCATTGGCCTGGCCTTTGGCACCGCAGCCGCTCATGCCCACGCCGTGGCCGCGCTGTTGCATGCCTTCGCACCATGGGTCCGGCTTGGAAACAAATATGTCGGCGAACGGAAACTTCTTCCAGCCGGCTTCTTCCGGCGACAACGTACGGCCGTTACTGGAAGAAAAGTATGGCGGCTTAATAATCTGGCCGTCTTTTTTTAGCACCTGCCCGGCTGTTGTATGTACGGCATCGAGCCAGTGCGGATTATTGTTCTCGAACAAATAACCGCTGTACTTCTGGAACTCGGCCGGGCTATCGGACCCATCGTAGGGCTTGCCGGCAAATTTACGATTCCTAGCATCCATATACCATTCGGCATACGTACGGGCAGCAATGGCAAACGCGCGCTGCTTCTCGTATGGCTCCGTATCCGGCTCCTCGGCCAGGCCCTGCATGTACCAGTCGATGGGCAGCTCATCAATAAGAACCAGCTCGCCATTCACCACCCGGCATTCCAGAATACCGCGGAACTGGTTCAGGCTTTTTTTCCAGTCATTGAGTGTCAGAATACCGTTTTTCGGGTCGATACGAATGACGCCGCTTCCAAGAACGCCGCTATCGCCGGATGCCTTGCAATCATTGCCCTCTTTAGTGAGGAAAATATTACCGGAAATATCATTGGCATCGTTTACCTGCACACTGGAGGATGTATGAATAACCGTGTCCGTCGGTGAGGCAACGTCACTCAAAAGACGGATACGGATACGCGGCGCGGAGGCATCCGCCGTTATGGTATTCACCACGGGCTGGCTGGTTTTTACGGCAACGGTATTCAGGTATGAACGCCTGGCGAGCGGCGCACTCAGCAGACGTTGCACGCGGCGCGCGCCTACTTTCGTGACTGTCCGCACGCGGCGGCCATCAGCCTTAAGCACGTAATCCAGATCCCCTACGCTTAACTGGTAGTTACCCGCGTCCGGCGGCAACTGCACGCGGAAGGTAAACGTTGTTGATTCTCCTTTGCGCAAAAACAGCATGAGCAAAAGGTTATTCCGCAGCCGCATGGATTCCTGCTCATCCACCACCCAGACATTCATGCGCTCATCCGAACGGGCGATAGTGGCAATGGATGTGCGCTGGGCCAGCGGCTTGCTGCCGGCCTGGAACCGCAGCGTAAACGATACTTCGCCGCCCGGGCGGCCTACCAGATCGGCATCCTGGTAAAAGAAAGTTCCCTTGGTACCAATGACCACATTGGGAATGAGCTTGGTTGGTTTTATAGCAATAGCCGACGGACCGGGCGGGAACTTGATGGCCGTATCCACCTCGCCGCGCGCCACATTGCGGCGAACCTGATCCAGCACTGCGTAGGCGTAGTAACCGGGACACTCGGTAGATACCAGCTGACGGTGACCGACAATGGCCGGCAATATGTCACCATGTGTCTTGACGTTGCCGTCCAGATTGATGCTGTACTTGGTGCTCAAGTCTGATAATAACCACTGCAATGCCTTCATTTGTCCCTGCGTCGGCTGCTCCACTTCAAAGTTTCCCATAAGAGAAATACCAATGGTGCCGGTGTTGTGGCAGTAGGCATGTCCGCCAATAACGGAGTCGCCGCCGGCGCGGCCTTCGTAAATCTGGCCCGTATCATCTATAACATAATTATAACCGATATCTCCCCAGCCTCTGCTTTTGGCATGATACTGGTACAGCGCCCGCATGCGCTCGGGGCCGGACCGCGTCTCGCCGGTTGCCGCCACAGCCGTGTGGTGCACGACGAGCATTTTTACTTTGGGCGAGTATTCCTGCGGCCACAACAACTTTTTACCATCAAGCTCCGTTACCACTTTGCCGTTGCGGCGGAATTCTTCCGGGTACTTGATCTGCGCATCCATGCAATCCAGCGCCCGCTGGCTAGTGCCGGTTATTTTTGTATCGGATGACGGCCCGTCTGTCGCTTCATCGGCAGGCGTGGAAGCCGACGATGCCGTCCCGGCAATGCGCAATGTTTCATCGGCCCCCCATTCCTTGCGCGACAAAATATGCGGCGGGGCAACCGTGCCGAGTGCCGCCGTATCATACGACGCCGGAGCACTGCTTACCCGCAGCGGGTGCACGGCGTACACGGCTGATGTTCCGCGGAAACGCACCGCGTGCACGGCGGCCGGAAACATAACCATGTTGGATTCCAGCAAATCCGGATCCTGCTCATTCTCCACTTCCAGCTTCTGCCATGCAGACCATACGCTGCCATTGAACGCCTGCACTTCCAGCTGTGCTCTCTCCTGCGTGCCCTTCACCGTAAACCGCACGCTGAGTCCGTCAATAGCCTCTGTAAATTCCCTGGTAAATGTATCTGATACGACTGCCGCTTCGGCAGCGTGTGCCACTGGTACGGAATCCAAAAGAGCGGAAATATCCTGCTGGCCGGCGGACAGAAGAATGGACGCGGCAAAAAAAGCAGCGGACCATCTGACGAACGTTCGATCCACTTTCTTTGACACAGAAAACATGATGAATGACAGAAGGAAATACGACGCAATCATTCCGGCTTAAAAAACGCCGAACTTGAAAACAGAGTATACATACATCAAAAAAATTTCGACTGTTTTTCTGTATCTTTTCTATGTATTTGCATTAATTCTGCATCAGTTTTTCATACGCATCTACCATGCTGCCAACGGAGAATATGGCGAGGGCTGTCTCCTTTCCATGTCTGCCCAACTCCTCCCGCACTTGTGGCGCTTTCATTTGTGAAATGGCTTCGGACAGGGCTGGAACTGAATTCGCCGGAACAATGAGCGCATCGGTACCCGGTGTTAGATAGCTGGCAATTCCGCACTGGTCCGTGACAATAACGGGAACACCCGCACTCATAGCTTCCGCTACTACCAGACCGAATGGATCGTGGTCGCGCGAAGGCAAAACGAGCGCATCAACAGACCGATAGAATGCCGAAGGATTTCCAACTGATGGCAGAAAACGGATGCGCGGTACGGACTCGCCATTGTGCATGCGCTCTGCCATTGCTTTTAGCAGTTTCTCCTGGCGTCCCCGGCCGACAATATCCAGTGTCACGTCGGGCATATCCGCAATAGCGTTCAATAGAATATCGATTCCTTTTTCTTCACTCAGCCTGGCAATGCAGCCCAAATGCAGCGTGCCCGCGACCGGCCGGCGAATAGTGTCATCTGTATGGGCGGCAGCGGAAACCCGTGCCGGATCAATACCGTTGGGAATTGCCGTCGTACGCTCGGGCGGCCAGCCCAGTTCCAGGTAGATCTTGCGGCTGAGCTCGGATACCGTCACGGTAGAAGCTTTTGCACTTGCCGTTTTCAATTGGTTCAGCCATGGATTATGCCGCAGCCAGCGGCCGACGCGGTCATGCTCAATCCATACCACGTTCATCTTCTGCGCGTCCGCCCAATCTGTAAGGAGCAGCTTTTCGGTTACGCTCAACATGCATACAGTGTCCACGGCAGGAAGCGCACGCATGGCGGCAATCAGCTTTTGTTTTGCCCCGCTTCTCCATAAAGGGAGCGTAAGCGAACGCATAATTGTTACCGGCGGCGGGCCGATATCCAGCGGAACCGTTTGCATATTCCGCTTGCCGCACTCTGCCAAAAGCACCGGGCAACTGCCGATAAATGTAAGCGTATGGCCGCGGCTCATGAGCCCGTCCATAAGACTGAGTGTCTGTATTTCCGCTCCGCCGAAAGCCGATTCCAGCGGAAAGCGGGTGAAGACGATATGCATGGCTAAAGAAGAGGGCAGGGAAACAGTATACTATAGCATCGTCATCATCTTCGTTCTCGCCGTCCTCATGCTCTTGTAATCTTCTCCTGCCCGCCCATGTACGGGCGCAACACTTCCGGAACAGTCACGGTGCCATCGGCATTTTGATACATTTCCAGAATAGGAATTAAAATACGCGGCGAAGCGATGCAGGTGTTATTGAGCGTATGAACAAACTTTTTAGACCCGTCGCGGTCCACGTATTTAATATTCAAACGGCGGGATTGGAATTCATGGAACGTGGAACAACTGTGCGTTTCGCCGTAGCCGTTTCGGCTGGGCATCCACGTTTCAATATCGTTTTTATAAATCTGTCCTTGTCCCATATCACCGGTACACACATCCACCACCCGGTAGGGGAGCTGCAGCACCTGCAACACTTCTTCGGCATTGCCGAGTATTTCTTCATGCATCTTTGCGCTTACTTCCGGACTGTTTTCGCACAGAATCACCTGCTCCACTTTCTGAATCTGATGCACGCGGTACAAACCGCGCGTATCTTTGCCATAGGTTCCGGCCTCTCCGCGGAAGCCGTTGCTATAACCGGCGTAACGCCTGGGCAAGTCCGCAATATCCAACAATTCTCCGGCGTGATAACTGGTCACCGGCACTTCGGCTGTTCCTATGAGATACAAATTAGCAGGCTCAATCTCTCCGGATTTTTCCCGCCGCACACCCACCGCATACGCCGACTCCTCGCCGCCCGGAAAGTAACTGGTTCCCATCATCATGTCCCAGTTGGATAAAACCGGCGGGTTCAATTGCGTGAACCCTTTCCTGTGCAACATGTCCAGTGTGAACTGCATAATTGCCTGCTCCAGCCGTGCGCCATCACCTTTCAGAAAATAAAAGCGTGTGCCGGATACCTTTACCCCGCGCGGAATATCTATGATATCCAGCTCTTCACCCAGTGTGACGTGATCCTTCAATTCAAAATCAAATGACGGCACCGTACCCCATGTGCGTACTTCCGCATTCTCTGAATCATCTTTGCCAACGGGGACATTGGGCAAGGGAATACCCGGAATCCGCAACTGCATCATCTGCCATTCCGCCTCCAGCTGCGTCAGTTCTTCCTCATCTTTTTTCAATGTCTCGCCCAATTCTTTCATATCTTTAATGGCCGCATCTTTCTCATCGCCTTTGAGTGTGGGCACGTCTTTGCTTACCTTATTCTTCCGGGCGCGCATTTCTTCCACGCGCTGAAGCAGCGTTTTTCGCTTTTCATCAATCGTCAGAAAATCCGCAATGCTGATACGAATGCGTTTGTCATCGGCAGCTTTCTGGTATGTCTCTGGCCGGGCACGAAGGTCCTGGAGATCGATCATGCGGAGAGTGTAAGGGAAAAAGCTTCTTTATGTATTTTACAAATTTATTTTATATTTCATAGTATAAATAGCGGCGTTTCATTCACTCTTTTGCGGCAAAAAGTGCGTTCAGTCTTCTGCGCAACTGCCGGCGGTCGCGCAGAAAAGAAGTAATGGCACGCCCGTATGTCTTGAAAAGAGCGGCCTCATGCGTATCCATAGGCCGGCATTGCCAGTACGCCTCTTTGGAACGCAAGTCCTCCACTATCGCATCAATGGCTTCCAGCCGTTGCTCGAACCACGCGACTGTGGATATGAACTGGCCGCTGCTGTCCCTTGGCTTCTGCACCAGTGTAGTTTGGGGAAAAGAGAGAAACTGTCAAAAAAATCGGTCTTCCCCCTATTACATCAGGCGTTTTTGTGTACAATGCCCGTTCTATGTCTCAAGCACCACTTGGTATCGGCAAGAACCGGCCCTTTCAGCTCGCGGCTCCATACGCGCCCGCAGGCGATCAGCCAAAAGCCATTGAAAAGCTCGTAAAAGGGCTTGAATCCAACCAGAAGCATCAAACTTTACTGGGCGCTACCGGCACGGGAAAGACATTTACCATGGCGAATATTGTCCAGCAGGTACAGCGGCCCACTCTGGTGCTGGCCCACAACAAAACACTGGCCGCCCAGCTGTGCAGCGAGTTCCAAGGCTTTTTTCCGGACAATGCCGTGTCGTACTTCGTCTCGTACTACGATTACTATCAGCCGGAGGCGTATGTGCCAACCAGCGATACGTATATAGAGAAAGATGCCAGCATTAATGAAGAAATCGAGAAGTACCGCCATGCCGCCACGTATAACCTGCTCACGCGCCGCGATGTACTTATTGTGGCGTCTGTTTCGTGTATTTACGGTCTGGGCCGGGTGGAGGATTACGAGGCGCTGGCTGTGCGCGTGGAGCGCGGCATGCCCATTAAACGTGACCAGCTGCTGCGCAAGTTAACCGATATTCAGTACCGCCGTTCGGGTACGGACTTTAAGCAGGGAATGTACCACGTGCTCGGTGACACGGTGGAAGTGTTCCCGCCCAGCGGCGACACGGTTATTCGCATTGAACTGCCGTTCGATGAGATTGATGTCATTCAGGAGGTGGACAGCTTTACCGGTGAAGTGTTGCAGGAGCTGCAGGAGGTAAACATTTTCCCGGCATCGCACAACGTAACGAGCCAGGAGAAAATTGATAGCGCCATTGAGCATATTAAAGTTGATTTAAACGCCCGCGAGAAAGAGTTTCTGCTGAATAACGAACTGGTCAAAGCCGAGCGCATCCGCCAGCGGACGGAATACGACATCGAAATGCTCAAGGAAACCGGCTACACCACGGGTATAGAAAACTACACGCGGTACTTTACCGATACTCCGCCCGGCTCACCGCCATCCACGTTACTGGATTACTTCCCGGATGATTTTTTGCTATTGGTGGACGAATCGCACATTTCCATTCCACAGATCGGCGGCATGCACGAGGGGAACTACAGCCGCAAACAGACGCTGGTGGATTACGGTTTCCGTCTGCCAAGCGCGCACGATAACCGGCCGCTCAAGTTCTCCGAGTTCGAAGAGCGCGTCGGCCAGCGTATTTACGTCTCGGCCACGCCTGCCAAGTACGAATATGCCAATACACCCAAAGACCAGATCGTAGAGCAGATCATCCGTCCTACCGGTCTTCTGGACCCGATTGTTACGGTAAAGCCCAGCAAGAACCAGATCGATGACATTACGGAGGAAATACAGAAGGCGATTGCCGCCGGCGAGCGCGCGCTCATTACGACTATTACCAAAAAGATGGCGGAAGACCTTACGCAGTACCTGCTGGATGCCGGGCATAAGGTGCGCTACCTGCATAGCGATGTAGTCACCCTGGAGCGCATAGAAATTCTACGCCAGCTGCGCATTGGCGAGATCGACATTGTGGTGGGTATCAACCTGCTGCGCGAAGGTCTGGACTTGCCGGAAGTACGGTTCATCGCCATTTTGGATGCCGATAAGCAGGGCTTCCTCCGCAGCCGCGATGCGCTCATACAAACCATCGGCCGCGCCGCGCGTAACCTGCACGGCCACGTCACGCTGTACGCCGATAAAATGACCGATGCCATGAAAGCGGCCCTGGAAGAAACGGAACGCCGCCGGGCCATACAGGAAGCTCACAACAAGAAGCACGGCATTACGCCCAAGGGAATCGAAAAGGCAGTGCACGATATTTCGGAAGACAGCCGCAAGTTAGAACTGCGCCGCCCCCGTTATGACCATACGAAAATTCCGAAAGACGAGAAGAAGCGGCTTCTGGAAGAACTGGAAAACCAGATGATACTGGCTTCCGAAAACCTGGAATTTGAGAAGGCTGCCGATCTACGGGATGAAGTTGAATTACTCAAAAGAGAACTATAATGATAATGCCAAAAGGCAGTCTTGAGCCAAGTCGAAAGGCAGGTCGAAAGGTAGTGAAGCTGCATATAAAAGCCTAAGATGCCATATAGCATGTCATTGACTAATGTTATATATAAATTATAATGAGTATTGTTTCGTTTGTTCAACCATTGCCCAAGGAGAAGCTATGAGCACCGAAAAGCATCGCAAGCTGATAAGCGTACCTTACTTGCGGCTGCTACCACTTCGGAGCATCAAGCCCAAAGCTGTGGAACACCTGACCGCAGCGGGGATGATCCGGATCGAAATTCCGGAAACCGGTCTCAACAGAGCAACGTTCATCGGCTTGGCCGAAGGTGCAGGGGCCACCCACGACGAGGCCGAGCAATTAGCCATCATCGATCACGAGCTCCTCGGGCTATAGGAGAACACCTGAAGCACCGGGGGAGGTAACTCCCCCTAACTTTCGACTATCTCTTTACATCCCCCGCTCACTCATCAATTTCTTTGCCTCTGCTTCAGCCTTCTTCATTTGATCAGGCGTAAGAATTTGTTTTATGATTCCGAGCGGCTTGGAGGCATTGGCATCGCCGCCAGCTTCTGCCAGCGCAAACCATGCGTAGGCTTCCACGGGATCACGGGTTACACCGTCACCTTTATAGTACATAACACCCAGGTTGAAGTACGCGTTTTTTTCACCGGCATTCGCGGCGGCCACAAATAAGCTATACGCCTTTTTAAGGTCCTGCGGAATACCTTCGCCGCGATAATACATGGCACCCAAATTAAACAATGCCCGCGGCTCGCTCTTGTCCGCTGCCCTTGCAAAGTAAAGAGCGGCATTGCGCAGATTCTTATCACCCGCTTCGCCGTTGTATTCCATCAGACCAAAATTTACCATTGCCTTGTCATTACCATTATCAGCTGATTTCTTAAACCACTCTCTGGCTTTGGCCGGATCTTTTGCCACGCCGTCGCCATCGTGATACATGGCACCCAATTCAAACTGGGCAATGGCGTTGCCGTTGGTTGCGTCTTTTTGCACCCGGGCAAATGTCGGCCTGGATGAAGAAGAAGATGAGGCGGTTGAACCGGATAATGACGACACGGAAACCGATGACACCGAACCGGAACCAGTGGTTGCAACGGGAGTGTGCGTGCCGCTGCAGGCAGACAGCGCAAAGGTGATAGCAAGAGTAAAAAGAAGGCGATTCATGTACCTATGGTAGACGCTACACCATCAAAACACCACCAAACAAGCGGCTTCGTTCGGACCTATTTCATCGGTGCTATACTGGCGCCACTTTTCTTTTTCCCCTTTTTTCATGATCAGTTCCGATAAAAAAGCCGCGCTGGGGCTTTTGGCTCTGCGCCTCAGCATTGCCACCACCTTTTTGTACCACGGCTGGACCAAGCTTATGTTCTGGACGGCTGCACCGGCCGGCGCACCTGCCTGGATGGTATGGCTCATGCGCTTTCTGTTCGTCATCGAAATAATCGGCGGCATAGCACTCGTAGTCGGCTTCCTTACGCGCTGGGCCGCTCTCGGCTTCTCGCTCATTATGCTTGGTGCCATTTATTTCAAAATAGCCGGCCTGTTTGGCGCGGTTGTTCCCTACTCCTCCGGCAATACGACGGGCTGGGAATTTGATCTGGTCATTCTGGGCGGCTGTCTGGCACTCGCCGGTGTCGGTGCCGGTTGTCTGGCGCTGGACTGCAAATTATGTCGCGGTAAGATGACCGGCAAAACCGGTTCCATCAAGCCGGCACTGTAAGTAATGAGTTCTTCAGGAACAAAAAAAACGCCCTGATTATATCGAGGGCGTTTTTTATTTGAAACTTCAGCTGAAGGTCCAAATTAACCAATCAACATTGCCCGGAGCTCATCTGTATGAGCGATCATAACCTGTGCATACGACAGGGCCAGGAAGGCGAACGTTCCAGCCAAAAGCTTGAGGCGGGAACTGGGATTGGCATATGGATTGTGTGTTCCCATATGTGTGTGTTGGAAAGAAGTAATTGACTATATTATACTATAATTTTGATAAATTAGCAAATACAGTTTCTATTAATATTCATAAATCCTACCAATGGATAAACTATACGCATAGAATACGGCGATTCTCTCTATTTTTATTTCCTGTTCCAAGAAACCAGTAAACCAGTCAATCAACCGGTTTTCAGATAAAAGCCGAGAGAACTATGTTTAGAATTCATACTTATCCCAAAACCTGTACTGCCTCTTTATATCCTTCCGGCGTGCCGGTATCCAGACGGTGCCCCTCGAATACATATCCATAGACATGCATAGTACCAAGCTCCGCAATGAGCGCATCAATCAGGCGCACTTCACCGCCATGAGAACCTTTTTCCAGCGTCTGGAGTATGCGGAAAAGATTGCGCGGAATAATATACTTGCCCACGATGCCAAACGTACTGGGCGCATGTTCGGGCTTTGGCTTTTCCACCATTCCCTTTATTTTCTTTAACCGCTCATGGTGCTGTGGATGATCAAAATCTATATCCACAATTCCATACTTGCTGACAGCTTCCCTGGGTACGTCCTGCAGACAAAGCATGGCCGGCTTTTCACCTTCCGGCAGATGATCGTAGGCCGCCACGAGTTGCTGCAAACCGTTCTGTTTACCATGAATAAGGTCATCGCCAAACAGTACCGCTACCATATCGCTCTTAATCCAGTCTGCGGCATGCAATAACGCATGGCCATCGCCCTTCATCTCTTGCTGGTACACCACATGAAACTTCACGTTATCGTAACGCTTTAAATCCTCCAGCATATGCAGCTTGCCCCGGCTGTCCAGCTCCGCCTCCAGCTCCGGCATTTCATAGAAGTACTGGGGAATAGCTTCCTTGCCGCGACTAATGACGAAGCAGATATCATCAATACCCACCGACAGACACTCATCCACCAGAAGCCCGATGATGGGCTTGTTTCCAATGGGCAATAGTTCCTTCGGTACAACCTTGGTCCACGGCAGGAACCGCGTGCCCAGACCGGCAACGGGCAAAATGGCTTGAGTAACTTTCATAAAATTGGGAATAGGAAAATATTTTATACTAGTTTGTGATAAAAAGAACAGATATCAACCGCGTCGCATACTTCCTCCTCTCGTGCGCCGTAGCAGGATCGTCGCTATAGAGTATGGGATACTACATAACAGATACATTGATAGGAGATCGCGAAGGCGTATTAGCGATCAAAATGTAAATGTCACCTTATAGTAGACGGAAATGGCAGGGAATCTTACAAAACAGGGACGCGTTAGCTCGTTGGTTTGTTGGTTCGTTTATGGTTATTCGTTTCTACTATTTCTCCTGACAAAAATTAGATACTATCTTCAATGCATACTTTCCCCTTGTAATCATGAGTGCGCAGCGCTTGTCCATACTTAGCATCTCTTTACTATTATTTACCGCCTGCAGCTCATCTAACACCGTACCGACAGCTTCCACTACAGAACCAGCCGTAAAAACAGTAGCTAAAAATACGCCGCAGCAGATACAAGATTGCGGAAAAGCAGAATATGGTGGGTCACCCAGCAGTCTTACAGCAAAGGACAATCAGGCCATTGCATGTCTCTCCGAAGCCTTTAAGTCCTGTACGCCCGCAGTGCTGGAGTACAAGCAGTACCATCCCATGTCTTACAAAGTCTTGGGGGCAAAGGATGGGGATTGCCTGCTATCGCTTCACCTGCCCGAAGAGACTAGAAGTCAACCACGTTACCAGAACAAGCCTGCCGACCAGACCTGTGCCATCAGTCAATCAAAGATCGACAAGCTTGTCCACGATTCCAATTTCGCATCGCTCTCTCAAAAAGGACAAGATTTTACACTGTTCTTTCTGATCGCTACAGCTTTGGAGTTCCCTGGCTCAAGCACGCAGTCCAGCTCCCAATTCGACTGTAGGCCTGTATAAACAACGCAAATGATCTAACCGGCCGGTTAAGGGGAATTTTACAAAACAGGGACGCGTTAGCTCGTTGCTTTGTTGGTTCGTTTATGGTTAGTCGTTTTCTAATCAAACAAGCCTGATCGATACACGAACAAACTAATAAGGATAAATGTACTGTTACCCTTCCTGGATTCTGACTATCTTTATCTTCTCTTCTTTGGGGACAAGAATTTTGAGGACGCAATCTTTATTAAAAGTAGCTTTCACTTTGCGCGGATCTATACTGCAGGGGAGCGTGACGCTGCGGCTGAATGAACCCCAATAACATTCGCGGAGGTAATAGCTGTTTTCCGGAATAGTATCTGCCTGTTTTCGCGTTCCGCGGATAGTGAGAACGTTGTCGTTCACTTCTATGTCCAGGTCCGAAAGACGGACACCGGCAATAGGCGCCTTGATAATGTAGTAATCATCCTGCTCGTAAATATCCACCGCTACGCGACCGGGCGTTGCATTGGCATTCGTGGAAGGCACCTGGCTTTGTGGCTCCATAGATGCAGGGGGAGTGTTGGCAGCAGGCGTTTCATCGAACGAAAAAATAGGTTTCCCTTCCTCGTGATCACGAAGAGATGAAAAGATGCCGTGGAAAGGGGAAGCACTCATTCATTCCATCTTACCAAATGGCTACCGCGAGCAGCAAAAATGCTGAGTAGTCAGTGAATGGGTTGTAGGTTATAGCAGACATGAGCTGTGAGCTTAAAGCTGTAAGCACTGACAATTGTTTTTGAAAGAAAAACCTGATCCTTTGTGGAAAAGACTCAAGACTCAAGACTCAAGACTAATTATCAATTATCAATTTTCAATTCAGTAAAATAGTCGTATCCTTTATTCTATCATGCTATTCATCCAGACACTTTTTGTACATCTGCAACAACTTCTGGAACCCGATACGGTGGTTTTGTGGGTACGGCAATACGGGAATATTCTGGTGTTCCTGTTTGCCATTGCGGAAGTGGTGCCACCTATCAGCTTTCTGTCGCCGGGCGGGCTGGCCATTATAACGGCAGGAGCGCTCATTGCATCTGTTCCCATGGCCATCGGTTTTTTCCTGTCGGCATGGGCGGGCTTTTTTCTGGGCAATACATTCTTTTTTATTCTGGGCAGGCATTACGGCCGCACCATTGCACGTCATCTGTTTCTTACGGAAAAACGGCTGCAGGCCGTAGACGAATTCATGACACGTTACGGACGCGTGAGCGTATTTCTTGGTCAGTTCGTGGGTGCTGTACGTCCCTTTATTGCATTTATTGCGGGCACCACACACCGGCCGGCGCCGGAATTCTTCGGCTGGATGATCGCCGGCACCGCCGCCTGGGCCGGACTGCTGATTTCCATCGGCTTCTTCTTGCGCGCGCATCTTAAGATTGTCTTATCAACGCTGGGCAGCATTGGGATACTGCTCTTTCTGTGCTCCATTCTGTTTGTCATTGCCGCAGAAAAGAAAATCAAGCACGAAAAAAATACGACAAAACCCGGATAACCGTGCCGACTCATAAAAGATAGCAGTGCAAATTTTGCGATTCACTCAAGAAAATAATTATCTCTTCACTTGCAGTGTCGATACATGTGAGTACAATGCCCGAGCTTCATTTTTTAAAAAGTTTTTCATAGATTTTTCGGTCATCTTCACGCATACTTTTCATTACATTATGTCTTCTATCGAATTAAAAAATAGTATCCGGCGCTTACGCTTCGAGCGAAACATGACGCAGGAAGAACTTGCGCTGCGCACGGGCGTTTCCAGACAGACCATTATGAGCATTGAACGCGGCCGCACCAACCCATCCATTCTCCTCGCCTACAAAATTGCATCCGCTCTGTCGGCTGACGTGACGGAAGTGTTTGCGATGGAAGGAAAGCTGGCACCGGTTTAGTAGGTAGGTATTAGTGTCTGATTGTGGATTTCGTTTATTAGTTTATCGTTTGTTCGTTTATGGTTCAGTCGCTGAACCTGACAATTGATAAGTACCCATTTTTATGATTGGTTC
>JAQBQQ010000003.1 GCA_028286915.1 Candidatus Peribacteria bacterium
GTTCAGTGAACTTTCACCCAAGCACCTCCAGCAATTGCAGAGATTGGAAATGAAGCATACGGAAGACTGGAAAGACCTCCAGGCCATGAATGCTCAGCAGAATGTGAAAGAGCAGGAGAAAGATCAAATGGAAGATATTCGCAAGCAGTTGGGACTTTAAATGTAAGTAAGTCCGATGACGAATGAAGGAGCCACGTTCACTCGTGGCTTTTTTAGTATAATCTCTCACTAATCACTATCGTCATTAACGGAGGCTGAAATCCACGCTTAACCTGGAAAGCAGGTGTCGCTCGAATAATCAAAAAGTAATTTTATTCATATGTATTACACGTTCTGCCGAAAGACAATCACCAGCACTGCGCCCAGCACTATCAATAATATTCCTTTTACCAATCCCTTACCTATCAATGTGTGAACTGATGAAAGTAATAAAAATAAAAATGCCGCAAACGTAAAACTGAGGATGGTGGGAGACAGGAAGAACTCATCCAGATACGGAATCTCAAACGGTAGCGCTTTGGTAAACTGATACGAACCAAAAGCATAAATAAGGAAATACCAGGCCAGAAGCCAGCCGGCATACAGACGTATGGTTGTGGTAACCGGCACGTATGTAGCCGCTGTATTTTTCACGCTCGGCGGTACGTTCTTCACCTTCGGCTTATCTGCTTTTTTCTCATCCACCAGGTGCCAAGGGGGGGAGGGGGGAGGTGTGTGCGTTTTTTCAATTGGCGGTACAGTCGCCATTAATTCAATAATATCACCGCTCATCTCGGCTAATGCGGCGCGCGCAGACAAAACATCCGGGGCATCGATAATCCCATGTTCGGTGCTGCCATCCGGCAAGCGTAGTGCATACGAAAAACGTGGCATAGTTACATAGTAATGATAAACAGCAAAAAGAGAACTTGTCATAGCTCTCAGTCTGTCATGCTAAGTAGCCCCGCACGTAAAGGCACCCCTCGTTTTATGCGGGGTGCCCTATATGTTATCAATTATATTTATCTGGAAGACGCAGACGATGCCGAAGATATAACTGACGACTGAGTCTGCACAGTCACGCCTTTGGTGATATTTTCCACTATCACACGCAATGCGCTTGGGGCAGTTATCTCTACGTGACGGTTCTCCGTCCAGGCACGGTAACCTGTTACAACTCCGCCGCTATCCTGCACCTGTCCGTCGGTGGCACCTTTGGATTCCACCGTTCCGGACACCAAATTGACGGCAACCGGACCATCGCCAATGGCCAAAATATCTTCCGAACTCAGTTCCACATGCCAGAGCGATGTTGTCGTGGCACCGAATGATTTATACCAGGCGTTCTTGGGAACAGGAATGCAGAACCCGGCATGTGACGAACAGTACTGCTGATTCCAACTGGCAGCATCCATTTTAAATTTCTGCATGGCGGCTACACGCGTCTGCATGGCATCCATGGCGGCGGCCGAACTTACCGCAACAGAAGAAACTGATGATGCGGAGGCAGCGGAAGAAGGCACTGCGACAGGAACAGACGAAGTTTGAGCATTGGAAGAAGCCGATGACGACAAAGATGAAGCTTGCTCCGATGATATGGATGACCTTGTATCTACAATAGTAATGGAGCGTACGGAAACAATAGTTCCGCCGGCTTCCACGGTACTGCGCTGATCGCCCGTCAGCGTGACATGCTTTCCTACATAATCATCAAGATTGACAGTTTTGCTTTCCAGAAGCACAAAGTCACCAGTTGATAAATTAAGACGATGCGTACCTTCCTGATAAATACTCATACCTGCCGGCTCAATGACACCTTCGTAGGACACATTTTCCACTACCGTCATGGATGAGGATGAAGAAGACGAACTGGAAACCACTTCTATGGAACTGGCGCTTGATTGAACACTGGCGTCCGGCAGAACAGTCTGGCCGGAGCGACATCCAACCATGGACAATGTCGCAAGAGTGAAGACGGAGAGAGTGACAGATCGGTTCATGGCAGAGTGATAAGAAGGAAATGAATACGTTAGGACTTCAGAATGCCATCAATTGCAGACTGGAAGCTGGAGAGAGGAGCTGCACCGTCAATACTCACGCTTTTCTTGGTAGCATTATCTATAATAAAGTTAGCAGGCGTTCCTTGTACACCGGCGGATACGCCGCCATTCTGTTGATCGGCAACTTTTTGTGCATACTTGCCGCTGGTCACGCAATCCTTGAATTTGGCTTCATTTACGCCAAATGTTTTAGCAACGGTAAGATAGGAATCTTCCGACATGGGATCCAGGGCGATAATAGCATCCAGATAATCCCAGAACTTATCTTTTTTCTGTTCGACTAAACATTCCGTTGCCTCCGCAGCCTTTTGGGCAAAAGGATGAATGCTCTGGAGCGGGAAGTGACGGTACACCCAGTTCACATCATTTGGATATAATTCCATAAGCTTCAACATGGTCGGGTGATGACGCTTACAATACGGACACTGAATATCTGAATATTCCACAATAGTCACTTTGGCATTTTTAGGACCGCGAATACGGTCTGTGGCAACATCCACCGACGGGATGGGCTGGACGGCAGGGGCGGCAACGGGTGCGGCCGGCACATTGGCCGGAGCAGCTGGTGCATTATTGGCAACGACAGCTACGCCAACCGGTGCAACAGGGGAAAGAACACCTGTGGTACCGATAATAAAACCAATGATAACGCCGCCAAGACCGGCAGAAATAGCAGGCCACGGATTGGAAGGATGCAGAGAATCGGACATGGCAATAAAAGAGAAAAAGAAACGAATACAAAACGAATACAAAATGGAAAATAAATTCTACAGCAACCGCCTGCCACATGCGCCATTCCGATTTGACAATCAAAGGTGAAAATGTCGAATGATAAAAATCAATGACCTTTCCGGCCTCACACGTTTATATTGGAAAATAATTGCTACAGTAAATATTTTTGAATATTCGGCCACAATTCATCTTCATCCATATCGCTTTTTACCAGGTAGTCTTTGGCACCAAGTTCAATACACTTTGATTGATCAAGCTCATCGCTAAGATTGGACAGAATGATAACAGGAAAATTGAACGAATTCTGCCGCAAAAATGCCAGCACGCTGTACCCGTCACGCTTGGGCATAAGCAAGTCCAGTAGCAGCAAATCGGGTGGAGATTTTTGAATTTCCGCAACGGCATCATCACCATTGGATACGACGATAACATGTACCTGGTGTTCTTCCAGGCCCAATTGGATCGTTTCCCGTAAGAAAGGCTCATCCTCGGCTACTAAAATAGTTTTCATCATACGGAAGCTGGAAGTATGAACGGAAGTGTGACAGAAAAAGTAGTGCCTTCGCCTTCCTCGGACACGAAGGATACAGAACTATGCAGCAATTTTGCCATAATAAATGCAAGATACAACCCCAGGCCGGTTCCATCAGGCTGGCGGAGAATGGCATTATCTGCCCGAAAGAACTTCTGGAAAATACGCTCCTGCTGATGAGCCGGAATACCGACACCGGTATCTATGACTTGAATTTCCAAGTGATGGGACGCACGCACCAGATTCACGCGTATCGAGCCGTTCTCCTTCGTGTACTGAATGGAATTCCTGATCAGATTGGAAATAATTTCCTTGAGGAGTTGCCCGTCTGTCTCTATGACCGGATCACCCTCAACTGACAACAAAAAATTCAGATGTTTCTCTTCGCAAATTGCAGCCGACTCTTCATGAATATCCTCAATAAGCGTCGCCACATTCACCTTCATGGATTTTGGCAGAATATGGCCCGCTTCTACCCGCGAGACGGTAAGCATGGCATTAATGGTATCGGCCATGACGACAGTGGCATTCCTGGCTGCGGAAAGCATATTTCTGTGTGAATCCTGCAAAAAATTCTCCGCTTTCTGCAAACGGCCAAGCGCCCAGCGAATAGTGGTAAGCGGCGTTCGCAGCTGATGGCTTGCGAGCGACATAAATTCGGATTTCGCCGCATCTATACGCTTATCCCGCGTTACGTCTCTGTACAGAAAAATCTGCCCCAAAAATGTTTGATCATCCATAATAGGGACGTAGTCACGAAATAAAATGCGTCCGTCTCTCAACAAAATCTCCTGATTCAACACCAGCTGACGATTCTGGAATATTGCATGAAATGTTTCGGTGTATTCAGCCGGCTGCTGCACGACACTTTGCAGGCTGTCTAAAAATTCAAAGTAATGACGACCTACCAGTGCATGCGGCGTATCCGACAGTTTAAAAAAATCACAAAAATTCTGATTTACCTCAATAATATAATTTTTCTCGTCCAATACGAGGGCACCCATAGGAAGCTGGGCGATGACATTTTTAAAACGCTGGAGCGAAGCACGATCCTGTTTTTGCGATATTTGCAGCGCATGTGTCCGTTGCTCCACTTTTTGCTCCAGCACTTCATTCAAATGCCGTACTTCTTTTTCTACGCGTATCCGCTCCTCAATCTCGAATTGCGCCTCTCTGTATAACCGGGCATTTTCAATAGCCAGTGCCGCTCGTCCGCCAAGGTTCTCCGCAAATTTTAAATCCTCTGTTCTGTAATTTTTATTTGATTCGGCAGCTATGAAAGAAATCGTGCCAAGAACTTTTCCATTCGCCACCATAGGAACGATCATAACGGACCGCATGCCGAGTTCCCGCAAAATAGCCAAGTGCTCGTCATTTTGGGCGGACATCTTCACCATGTCATCACTAATATCCGTATACAGTTCGGGTACCCCCGATTTAAACACACCATACACACCGGAATGTTCATCCGGACTATGGGGGTATTTTTTATCCAGGTCCCGTGCCCACTTCACTTTTTGGGGATTTACGTGTTCCACGGCTACGTTCTGCGCAATGCCTTTGTTGTCCACAATATGTACAACGCACCAATCGGCAAATTTAGGCACAACCAGGCGGGCCAGCGAAACAAGTGTTGTCGTATAATCCAATGACGAGGAAAGAATGGACGTGGCGTCAGATAGAAACAGTGCATTTTCTTCGTTTCGCTTTCGTTCAGTCAGATCATGAAAAATATTAATAACGTATTCTACTTGTCCTTGTGCGTCTTTTACCGGAGTGGATTTTAGCAATGACCAGCGTTCTTCGCCGGTTGCCCGTATACGAAATTGCAGTAGCTGCTCGGACGGATTTCCCATCAATGCCAACCTTGATGGCATGTTCTGCATAGGCAAAGATTTACCGTGCTCATCAAAGATTTCAAATTTCCCCATAATATTCTCCACCGGCTCATGAAGTAACTCTTCCGCGGAAGCGTAACCGGTAACAAGTGCAGCCGGCTCATTGGCATATATAAGCGTTCCATCCGGCGCCTGCAGCGTAATTCCATCGGCAATGCCGCGCAAAATAAGCTCCAAACGCTCTTTGGAAAATTCCAAAGTCGGCAGCAGGGGAAAAGAAAGGGGACTCATAAGCCGTTCTGCCGTTTTTTTGATTACAGAAGATACGGCAATACGCTTTGGAAGAGGCGGAGTGGACATAAATGACACAGGAGAATAGCACTTTTTGTACGTTCGTATCCATTACACTTTCCGGAAAGATTGTAATCGGCCCCGAAACGATATCAAGAACATATGTCAATAAATTTGTTGTAAGACTGAAAATCCAATCGCGTCAACGATGGCGCACGGCAGAAAGTTCGCGCACACATTCTCATAATCCAATTTTCTCCTCACCCATGGACCACCCATTCTCCGCACTGGATACCGAACTGGATACAGAAGCAGCATATGCAACAAGCAAATCGCTAAAATCAGCGTCTGATAATGATGCTGATTTGCAGCCCGACAATTTTTCGCTGCCGAGCACAGACAAGCATACGCCACTGCTCGTCAGTATTGTGGTACCTGTTTTTAACGAACGGGAGACGCTGCCGCTGCTGCTTTCGCGGCTGCAACGCACCATGGCACACACAAATTATCATGTCGAAATTATTATCGTGGATGATCATTCCAATGACGGTACACGCGAATTTTTGCAAAACCATACGAATACGAACTCTGTTCATGTGCTGCGCAAACGTGGCAAGCGCGGAAAATCCTATTCGCTAATTGAAGGATTTCGCCGCGCCAAAGGCGATGTCATCGCTATGATTGACGGCGATCTGCAATACCCGCCGGAAGCGATTCCTGCCATGGTTCGCACATTGCAAAAGGTGGATATAGTGGTAGCCAAGCGCATGCGCTTCAAAACATCCAGACTGCGCAATACGCTCAGCTACTTGTTCCGGCTGGTCTTCGGACGCATACTGCTGGGGCTGAATGTCGACGTGCAATCCGGTCTGAAAGTGTTTCGCAAAGAAATTCTGGACACGGTGGAACTAAAAACATCAGCCTGGGGTTTTGATTATCAATTCCTCTATAAGGCCAGGCGGATGGGCTACACCGTGGGAGAGAAAGAAATTATTTTTGAAGAACGGAAATTCGGGCACAGCCATGTAAAGACCATCAGTACAGCTTTAGAGCTGGCATGGGGCGCTTTGCGGCTAAGGCTGTCTTATATTCCCCGGGATCTGTTCGCTTTTCTGTACTACCCGCATGCGTCGGAGCATGAAGTAAAAAACGAACACAATACGACAGACTACTTATTTTTGCCCGATATCCAAAGCAGCAAAAAACACATCTATAAAGAAACGGTTTCGCTTGCTGTCGTATCGCTCCTTATTATGTCTGCCATTATTGGCGCGTTAAGCTATGTGCTCCGTAGTTCGCCGCTCGTTATTCTGTCCGGCATTCTCTCGGTAGTCTATCTGGGGCTCATCGGCTTTAAGCTGTACGTCGTCCACCAGTCACTCAATCGCAAGCTTCTGTCATTCAGCAGGCGCGATGTAGCGGCCATTAAAGATGAGGATTTGCCGCTATATACCATTCTGATTCCTCTCTATAAGGAAGCCGAGGTCATTCCGCAGATTGTCAAAGCCATGACAAGCATTGATTATCCAACCGATAAACTGGAGATTCTTATTACCGTAGAGGAATACGATCACGAGACGATCGATGCCATACGGCAGGCCAATATGCCGCCGCACTTCCGCATGCTTACGCTGCCGGACGTGCAACCCAAGTCCAAGCCAAAAGCGCTGAATGTGGCGTTCAGTCACACCCATGGCGAATTTTTCGTTATCTATGACGCGGAAATCATCCCGGATGCCGATCAACTGAAGAAAGCCTATCTTGCCTTCCGGAAAGACAGGTCGCTTGCCTGCGTACAGACACGTCTGGATCATTATAATTTAAACCAGAACTGGATCACCAAACTTTTCAACGCCGAGTTTTCCTTCTATTACGACTTATTTTTACCCGGCTTGCAAAAACTGGGGTACCCGTTGCCGCTGTCGGGCCACAGCACACATTTCCGGCGGCAGGTATTGGCGGATATCGGCCTGTGGGACCCGTACAATATGACCGAGGACTGCGACGTGGGTATTCGCCTGGCGCGCAAGGGCTACAAAACGGAAATCCTTGATTCCCTGAGCCAGGAAGAAGCCACGTGCACCTTTGATTCATGGGTAAAGCAACGCTCGCGCTGGATGAAAGGCTTCATTCAAACAGCCATTGTGCACTTGCGTCACCCTGTCCGCTTTAAAAATGAACTCGGCAGCTGGAAAAACTTCGGCGCCTTCCTGCTTATTGTGCCGGGCAGCGTGGTGATGAACGTATTAAATCTTTTCTACTGGGGGCTGCTCGTATTATGGTTTACCACTCACTCGCCGGTTATCCAGTTACTATTCCCGCGATTTATTTTGTACTTTTCTCTGCTGTCATTCGTATTGGGCAACTTCATGTTCACGTATTTGAATCTGATCGGTTCGTATAAACGCAAGCGGTTTTCTATGGTGAAGTACAGCCTGCTCTCATTTGTCTATTGGCTTATGCTGGCTTATGCCGGCATTCGGGCAACGATTCAGCTCTTTACGAGCCCGCATCGTTGGGAGAAGACCACTCATGGCACCCATCTCCTCCCAAACTCCCTCTATGCAGTCCCCGTCTCGTAGTACCCGGGAAATCACTCCTTATGAGTGGTTTCTGCTCGCAGTCGCCACCGTCGCCGGCGTAGTCATGGCATATTTCCTCTACCGTGCCGGACTGGTAAAAATTCTTACGGATCAGAATGCTCATTTGAATTTTTCCCGTCTTACGTTTGACAGCATTACGCCGGGCGTCAGCCAGATAGGTTTTTGGCCGCCCTTGTTGCACTTTTTGCTTATCCCGTTCGTGGCCGTTCCGTTTCTGTACCAGTCCGGGCTGGCCGGTGCGTTTGTTCTTATTCCCTGTCTTATTGTCTGCGTCCTGTTTTTATACCGCATCGCCTATAGACTGACCGGCAATACATGGCTGGCCAGCGTGGGAGCGCTGCTTCTGGTGAGCAACCCCTACATTCTGTATTACAGCGCCACGCCCATGATGGAAATTTTGTATCTGGCAAACCTGTTCGGCGCCACGTACTTCATGCTGCTATGGCTGGAAACACCGCGACTGCGCTATCTGCTGGGGCTCGGACTGTTTGTGACACTGACCAGCCTGTCGCGCTTTGAAGGCTTCGTGCTCATTCCGTTGTCCATTATTATTCTCTTCCTGGATCAGCTGCGTCGCAAAAAAGGCTACGAAGAACTGGAAGCAACATTACTCATGTTTGCATTCCTGGCTGTCGCGGGCCTGGTCTTTGTCGTCACCTACAGCTGGGTGTATGGCGGTAATCCGCTGGCATTTACCGGCGGCTCCTGGATTCGTGATCCGGCGGCAGATATGCGTCCCGCGCGTCATAATATTCTGGTTGCACTTTCGTATGTGTACCAGGCATCAGTCTATATGCTTGGCACGCCAATGGTTGTCGTATCACTGGCATGTTTTATTCTACTGATGTTTTTTTCCAGAAAACGGTTTTTGGAAATCAGCGCACTGCTCATGCTGGCGAGTCCCATCATGTTCGTTATTGTGTCCATGTTTTCCGGCTCCATTACCATTAACGTACCGGCAGTACCGCCGTTCCATATTTTCCATAATGACCGTTACACACTTACCTGGATCGGCTTCGGTATTCTGGCACCCATTCTGTGCATCAACGGAGTGCAGTCCATTATCCGCAACAAGGCACTTGCCGTCCTTGGCAGAAGTATCGGCATTGGCTTATTGATTATTCTGATACTGAGCAACACCTATGAATTTGTAAACGCCGCCGTGTTCAATAATTTTGATGTTATCCGCGCCAATATCAACGCGCCGGTGGCGGGCCAGCTGGAAGTTGCCGATTATCTGAAATCCAATTACGACTACGGAAAAATTCTTACCGCCCGCGTGGATAACGATCCTATTATCGCCAATGCCGGTGTGCCGTTACACGATTACATTTATGAAGGAAACTATCGCTACTTCAACCAGGCGGTAAAAGAACCCTGGTTATTTGCACGTTATGTTATTATGCACAATGCCGTGGGCAAAAACAGTTCCTGGGTGGAGACATCGGAACCGGTATACCGGGAGCTGGGCAAATCCGAAACGTTCAAAATTTATTATCAGCTGATACTTCAGAACAAAGAGCGCAAGCTCTATAAACTGAATACCGAGCGGGTGCTGGCGCTGGCCAAAGCCCGTAATTATAATCTGTCTGCCATTCCGTCGTTAAATCCGAATATTGCGCTCTGGGAACCATCAAGCGTCTATAAAAATATGCAGACACCGGTAGATGCACCCGGAACAACCAGCGCGCTGCTGGCATCGAAAGCATACATGAAAAGTGATCTGATGGATTTTTACGAAAAACGCCTCATGCCGGAGTACCGGAAAGGCTATTACGTCTCCCCTCAGGGAGAAGGCAATTCGGAGTCGCAAAGTTATGGCATGCTGCAGTCGCTGTGGGCCGATGACAAAGCGACTTTCGATACCATCCGGGGCTGGAACAAGCGGAATATTCAACGAAGTGATTCTCTCTTCTCATGGCAGTTCTCCATAAAAAATGGGAATCTCCAGATTGATGATGCAAATTCCGCCACCGACGCGGATACCGATATAGCGTACGCGTTGTTACAAGCAGCTGATCAATGGACGGATGATGCGTATAAAAAAGACGCACTGGCTATCATAAATAGTATCTGGAACAAGGAAACCAAAGCACAGGGCGACGGACGGCATGTTCTTGCCGGTCCGTGGGCGGCAAATTCCGGCAGCCTGGTACTGAATCCGTCGTATATTTCTCCCGTGGCGTACCGCGCATTTGCAAAAGTGGATACCGCACATGACTGGAAAAAAGTAATCGAAACCAGTTACGTGGATCTCCACGCGTCTTCACGCAGAAATTTACCGGACGGCACGGCCGTTTTCCTGCCGCCAAACTGGATAACATTAAACGCAACAACAGGCGCATACGAACCGTTTGCACAGAAACCGGATTCGCAGGATTATTCGTACGATGCGTTCCGTACATTCTGGCGCGTATCACTGGATAACGAACGTCATCCGTCGGAAGCCGCGAGAATGTACCTCATGCGCGGCCGCACAACGTTTGAAAAGGAGATACAAAACAATAACACGCTCTGCAGCGTGTACTTTTCCAATGGCCGCTGTGAAGCCACGATAGGAACGCTGGCCGGCCCGCTGAGTGTCTGGCTGACAGCCGATCCGGCACTTGCAACCGATTTGGTATCCAAGCAATACGTTGATAAGGCCAGTCTCTCGCTGTCTCCGGAAGCGACTTTTTACGAGAAGAGCTGGTACTGGTTCAGCTTATGGCTATGGAGCGAAAGCAGAAACACGGCAGTCTCGTAAGATATATTTTTACTTTCCACATTCCAAGCATGAAATACTCTCAAGCCATCCTCACATTTCTGGCCGGTACCGCCATACTAACCGGTGTCATGCTGCATCGGTACGATAATACCAATGCGCTGGCGGCGCGCTTGTTCGCCCCAGGCGCGTCATCATCCTTCGCAAGCTCTAAAAATACGGCACAAAAAACAATGACAGCCGCGGAACGAAAAGCAAGACGCCTGGCCGGACGGACTGCACACTCGCAGCCGGCATCCTCCAGTGCCTACAGCAGAGCGGCGCCGGTTATCGGGTCCGCCTCCTGCAGTCCCATTGATTTCACCATGAGCACGCAGGCGCTGTCTGCCAATAACGCACTGGAAGGAACCATTTTCTTCAAGAATGAATCCAATCATGCCTGTACCGTATTCGGTTCACCGGTACTCACGCTCATGGACGCGCATACTGCAATGCTGACTGTACTACAGTCCAAATTGGATGCGACACAACCAAAAGCCATAACATTGTCCACCGGCGAGCAGGCACAAGTCCGTTTCCGCTGGAGCAACGGCTGCGCAGACAAAACCGGACCATTCTCCGTAAAAGCATTATTTACCGGCTATTCAGAATATCTGTCCGCTCCGTTACAAACTGCATTGGGAGAAACAATTACCACCATGCCTGCCTGCAAGAACTCAGAGGAGAAATCAATACTGCAGACAGGCGTATTTCAATAGTGCGTCGCCGCCAACTTCCCCCTAAAAGCAGGGAGAAGTTGGCGTAAGTGTCGCATTACCAGCCGGCACGCTGTGCCAGGCCCAAGGCGTAATCCGCCCACCAATTACCGGCATTTGGTCCGCCGTTGCAGTTACCATCGGATTCACCCGGACGCTTGAGCCAGAGAAAGGCATCAACAATAGAACGACCGGTTGTCGTTGTCGGCTTTTGACCCAGGGCACGGCCGGACGGGTTGCACCATTCGTTATTGGCAGCCGGGCCGTTACCGTTGCGGGCGGTATCGATGACGGCATGCTTGCCGCCCGTGGCACCGGAAATAGCTTCGGCAAATGCAATATTCTCATCGTTCGTACGGAAGTTGGACACGTTAACGGCAAAGCCGGTGGCATTATCCACGCCCGATTGCTTGAGACGGCCCGCCATATCGGCGGCGGCAATCCAGGCGCCGTGTGCCGCATCTAAATAGGTATATTGATTCTTAAACGCAGCCACCGCGTAACTCAGCAGACCGGCACGCTCATTTTTATTGGCACAATCCCATTGAGCCAACGCATCCGGCTCCACAATAATAATTGCTTTTTCGGAACCCAGGGCGCCGGAAATGGTATCAATCCACTTTTTATACGCGTCACTGCTGCCGGCACCTCCGGCTGAGTAACTGCCGCAGTCACGATTCGGAATGTTGTACACCACAAACGTAGCCAGTGCACCCTGATCCCGGGCCACTTTCATTTCATTCCGGACATCATTTCCCACGTCTGCGCTCCAGTTTCCTAACCATTTGGCAGTGGAGGAATTGGCAACTTTATCCATAAGCGCCGCGTCACTCGGGCGCGATTGCCTCCAGCTGTCGGCCGTGTGCCTGGCATCTGAATTATTGTTCACGTATAAGTTGGAACCGGCCAATGAACCGCCGCCGTTTGAAGTGCGAGGCTGCGGTGACGGAGTCGCCTGTACCAGCTGCGCCGCAGCACCGCCCTTGGTAACCGTCACAGTCTTTTTACCGATGGTTATTCCTTTTGCATCCCTGGCAACAAACTCAAATATATACCTGTTATCGGTTCGCCAGTTCCAACCGGAAATATCTATAAGCTGCTGACGCGTCATGCCATCGGGCCCTTTTTCGGTTATGGCGTTCGGCGAGCCGCCATCCACCGACCATGTCGCCGTATAATCATTAAATGGCAGACCTGTGTTCACTCGCATAAAAAACTGATTCGGTACCTGCGTCTGATCCAGCGGATACAGGACCTTAAAATCTGTCACCGTCCTGGCAGCAGAGGAAACAGAAGAAGAACTTGCCACTGAAGGTGTTGCCGATGAAGAAGATAAAGAAACAGCTGATGAAGACGAAGCCAGAGAAGTACTGGATACACCGTTTTCAACGGTTACGGGAATATCGCGTGTGGCAATAGTTTGCTTTTGCTCGTTTGTCACAACCAGCGTAATAATCTGCTTACCGTTGGGCCAATCAGCAAAGTTAATGTTTGCTTCTTTGTGCGGAAAGCCGTTTGCATTGCTCGGCATAACCGTCGGCTGACGATTTTTCGCACTCCAGGTCATAGTGTAATGCTCCACATCTGCAATTTCTCTCACCAGTGCCTTCACCGCCTGCACTCCCTTTACAGTCGTATTATCCGTAGGCCACCATACTTCTATAGGAACAGTATTAACAGGCGCAACCGACGCCACCAATATCGCAGCACTACTGACGGATGAAACTGCCGTCCCTGGGACATATACGGTAGACGGAGAACCATCGGAATAGATCGATACGTCTTTCGAGGCAATCAACGCATTCTGCGAATCTCTTACGGTGAATGTAAGCAGATACGGGCCATTGCCTTTCCATTTCCAATTCGTCACATCAACGTTTGCAGCTTTTACCGTGCCAGCCGTCTGCAAGTCATTCTCGCCACCGTTATCCACCTTCCAGGTAGCACGGTACGAATCAGTAGGAAGACTTGTCATTTGCAGTGTAAAAATTTGTACCCCGGTAAGATGCAAATCATTGGTCGGCCAGAGTACATTCAGGCTTACCGGTGTATTGTCGGCTGTCCCAGCTATAACGGAAGATGAAAGCAACGGACTGGCAATCAACGCGCATACGGCCAAAAGACAAACGGCCGTTTTGACGGAAAAAAATCCACGCTGCGACACGCTAGTCACTACACTCTGAACCGGTCTTGTTTTTCTTGAGGGAACTGTCTGCATAAAGAAAAGAGGGGAAAAGAAAAGAGAACAGAAGAGACACGAAACACGACCCTAAAGATAGAAATTTATATGAACAAGACGTCATATACTTTTTTTGCAAGATAGTTCTGGCATTGTTCAATGGTATTTTTCTTCATCATAACTTTCTATTTGTCTACGCAACGAAGCACCACATGTCTCCCAACGTAAGGAGACGAGAATATGGCTTATATTAAGCAAAAACTGGAACAAAGCATAACGATCTATAAGAAAATAGTACTGCAACCACATATTACGATTATCCAACAATTGATTTGATCATACGTGTATGAAATTAGACATATAGTGTAACACGCAATATTTTATATTATAGACAACAATTTTTATGTAATAAACCCGGCTCTCTTCCGTTACGAACCAACTCTTTCCGGCTGCATTGAACCGACAGACATTGGTAAGAATCAAAAACACCATGCGTCATATTCGTAGATCTGCCTGACTTCTATTTCTTTCAGATTATATCTATGAATACACATTCATCCTCCGCCATTATCCGTACCGTATCTTTCTTGAGTGCAATTTTATATTGCCTGTCGGGCAATACCGTATGGGCCGCCGATACGAACACCGTACGAGTGAAAGATCTGGAAACCATGATACAATCCAGTATTGCCCAGGAAGAAAAAAACAATGATCCCGCCAATGCCGAATCGCAAAAAAATAACATCTGTACTGTTCAAAAAATAATAGGCGTGGACATGCCGGCAGATCCGGAAGCAGCCAACCGGCTATGGTCCATACGATACGTGGCAGCATCAATGCTGAACGAAAAATTCGGATGGGAAATCAGTACAACAGTGAACTCCCTGGAAGACGCATCGTATTGCAAAGACATGCCGAGTGTTTCCACGGCTACAGGCAGTGTTGCCATGCTGGGAGAAAATACCAGCCTTGTACCGGTTCTTATTGCACCCGACGGCTACCCGACAACGGGAAATGCCGTATTTGATGCCTGCATACGAGGCAAGCAGGTAATGCGAAACGATGGAACAAACCGTCCCATGTCCTGCAGCCGCTATCATGGCGATGGCTCCAACAGGTACGTGTGGACCAACCCTGCCACGCCGGCGTTATCCATCTGGATACGCGAATTAGGCGGTGACGTGCTTATTAAAGTGCCCAAAGGATTCGAAATTGTCCGAATGAACGTATCTACCAACGTAGGACAGTAAATTCCTGCAATAAGTGCCTTACCCGGCGAAACAGTCTTGCAAGTATAAAGAGAGGGCTATACTAGAGTGTATTTCCTCTCTCCTTTCATGATCTCCCAAGTCGTCACGCTGTTCATCGCCGGTCTGCTTACCATTCTGCTACCGTGCATTCTGCCGCTGGTTCCCATAGTTCTGGGTGTAAGCGTAACGGATAAAAACCCCTGGCGGCCGCTTACCATTATTGGCGGCATGCTGGTGAGCTTTGTGGGCTTTACCTTTATTATCCAGGTACTTCTGTCGCAATTTGTCACTCTGGCCGTCTATATCCAGACTGCCACATTTTATATTTTGTTGCTGTTCGGTCTGGGGTTCGCTTTCCATAACAAGTGGGTCCAATACGCCGGCGCCTTTGCGGGCGCATTCTTCTTTTGGGACAAAGGTCCTCTGGCCGTTGCTGTGGCAGCCTTGCTGGGAATTATCGCCATGGAACTGGGCGGAAAAGCAGCCACCCGCATTCAGCAGCTTGGAACGGATGTCCAGACAAAGACACGGTCAACATTCGGCGGATCGTCGCTGCTTACCGCTTTCATCATCGGTCTCACCATGGGCCTGGTATGGGTACCGTGCGCCGGCCCGGCACTGGGTTTTGCCTTGTCCGTTGTGCGTGATAAACCCGGCATTCAGGCTTTGCTCTATCTGTCGGCTTACGGAGTCGGCAGTGCCATTCCTCTTCTTCTCATCGGCTATGGCGGACAAAAAGCCGTGCACTCCGCCAGGGCGCTCACCAAATACAGCGGTACCATCAAACAGATCTCCGGTTTTATTCTGATTATTGCCGCCATTCTGTTCCAACAGAATATTTTCCAGGATCTCCAAACACGACTTGCAGGCACCTACCTTGGCAGCTTTGCCGAAGGTATTGAATCCAGACTGTTTCCAAACCAGGCTCCGCCGCAGCAGGCGACAGTAGCAACCGATAAACCGCTACCTGTTCTTGGCGCCATGCCGGAACTGACCGGCCTGGGACCATGGCATAATTCGAGCGCCCTCACGAATGCGGACCTGAAAGGCAAAGTGGTGCTGGTGGATTTCTGGACCTACAGCTGCATCAATTGCATCCGCACGTTACCGTATATTCAGGGCTACTGGGAAAAATTCAGCCAGGGCAAGAGCGTGAAAGACAGTCCGTTTATCTTGCTGGGCGTCCATACTCCCGAGTTTGTGTTTGAGAAAAACGAACAGAATGTTGCCGGTGCCATTAAGAAGCACGGCCTTACCTACCCGGTTGCGCAGGATAATGATTTTGGCACCTGGAATGCATTCCAGAACCACTACTGGCCGGCCAAATATCTTATAGATGCCAAGGGCAATATCCGTTACACGCACTTTGGCGAAGGCGGTTACGAAGAAACCGACAAAGCCATTGCTAGCCTGCTCAAAGAAACGGGTGTGAATGCCAAAGCGGGAATCAGTGTCAAAACGAATGCCGGCAGTAATGCAGGCGGCGATATTTCACCAGAAACATATGTAGGCGCACGGAACTGGGACCAGCTGTCCAACAAAAAAAGTGGCATTACCACGAAAGCTGTAAAGTATGATGGCCCGTGCACCCCGAACCTGAATGAATATTGTCTTATTGGCATATGGCAGCTAAAGGACAATGAACATCAGGTTTTAATAAATGAGGACGGCGAAATCCACATGAAGTTTAAAGGCGGTGAAATTAATCTTGTCTTGGGTCTGGAGGAAAATATTCTCGGAAGCATAGCGAATGTTTCTATAGATGGAAAACACGTAAGAACATTTGATATCAAAGAAAATGATTTACAGCAGTTATTTAAGGGCGACTACGGAACGCACGATCTGGTCTTAACATTCAAAGGCAAAGGAGTACAGGCGTACGCGTTTACGTTTGGGGGATAACACATCCAAACGGTAGCCTGGGAATTAATTCCCAGGCTACCGTTCATATACATACCATAGCAGCAATTCTCAAATTATTGCGGTCCAGCGATATTTGCGAATCCCGGCTACGGAGGATGCTATATTTTCATCATAAACTACTAAAGATCATCCGGCAGTGGACCAATGTACGTATTCATATCTTCGGCAGTCAATCGTGTCGACGCATGAATGGCATCAAGATAGGGCTTCATCTTTTCCTCCTCACGTTTTCGTATAACTTCTAAATCCTTTGCAACTTGAGATTCCGGATTATGAATTTCATTAAGTAACAATCTAATGGACTCAACTTTTTCCGGAGTAAGGTCCAATATATTTTTTTCAAAAGGCATAATGTGAGATGTCATCCTGAGCCGAACTAAGTACTACTTCAAATACTTCTCCACCACCAAACCGATCTCATCCCAATCAATATTGCTTTTCACAATATAGTCTTTTACTCCCAGATCTTTAGCCTTATCTATTTCCACCTGATCACTGATATTGGAGAACACGATAACGGGGAATGTGTACCCTTTGGTACGAATATGTTCCAGTACGCCAAAGCCGTCTATCTTGGGCATGCGTAAATCCAATAAAAGCAAATCCGGCAGATGCTTCTCAATTTCCTCTATAGCCTGCTCGCCGTCTCTGGCCTTCACGGAGTGAATGCCACGCTCTTTGAGCTCGACGTTGATGATAATGGAGAGGAATGGTTCGTCCTCCGCAACAATAACTGTTTTGGTCATACAATGAAGTGGAAATACTCCATAGTTTTTACCGTATATCGGCCGAAGAAGAAAGAACAATCCTGTCTTTTAATTTTATCTGGAGAGAGAATAAGATGACAATTATCCTATTTATGGAATAAAATCATATCTGATCGCAATGAAGCAGCTGTCTTGGCAACACCCGCACCCTTGGCAGTAATACTGTGCGGCGTCCCGGCGGGCGCACGGTCGCGGCTGACAATACTCACCATATTGGCAGAACCTGCCAACTGACCCCACGTACTCTGTACCGGTACGGCACGCAAACGGACTTCTGCCTGTATGGCATCTTCAGTTTTTTTCATGCTGGCTATGTAACGCAACACACAGCCGTCTTTTTTTGCCTGCGTAATCCGCGCGGACATTGCCGCATCGGCATCTGCAAGTGAAGCCATGAATGCTTCATTATCCTGAACTGCACCGAACTCCGGCGGAATGAATGGCTCCACCTGTATGTCTGCCAGTGAAAAGGAATACCCGGCGGAACGGATGAGAATAAGTAATTTACGGGCAACGTCCAGGCCGTTTAAATCATCCCACGGGTGAGGCTCGGTAAAACCTTTTTGCTTCGCGGTTTGTACTGCCGCAGAAAGGAGCATGCCGGCATCCATGGCGGAAGCGATAAAGCCGAGCGTGCCGGAAAAACATCCTTCGATAGACTCAATGGGATCTGCAATATCACGCGCATCCTGCAGGTAGGGCACAGCTCCGGCACCAGCCATGACGGTCGTATTGTACGTATACTGATGCCGCGCACGGCTCAGCACGTTAAATGACTCTGCATCAAACAATGAAAGTGGATTCTTGTTCGCCGTCACCATGCGGAACCCCCGCTCCACGCAGGCAAGGTGCATATCCAGCATGCGCGCCGAACGATCAGCCGACGCATCAACAAATACCGTTTCTGGATCCACCGCCGCCATGGCATCAAATATTTCTTCATACGACTGATACGGACGGGCGGCGGCAAATGCCTCACGATCAATATTCTGCATTGAATCAATATCAAGCCCATCAGCGGCAAAAAAGCCGGTCGAATTCGCCAAGCCGATAATGGTACTTCCTATATCATGCTGATGTATTTGCCGCACAAGTTCGGCCCCTACCTGACCAGTGGCACCCAGAATACAGATATGAAGCGGAGAAGCAGACATGCAAAAAGAGTAGCAGAGAGAAAAGATAAAAGAATCAGCGAATCAGAATGATGTGTATCAGATACCAAAAAATTGATTGATTCATTGCAACGGTACATCAATCGGGTTATAAAAAAAATCGTCCCAAAATAATTCCCCAGTACAGCACCACTGTGCAAACCGCGAAGTAAACAACCGTCAGCGATTCCACGCGAAAACTTCGGCCTTCACGGAAGATCATGAACAAACAGTACGGAATAAAATAGTAGCGCTGCTCTATGAGCCACGACGGGATAAGATACAAAACAGCAAGCGGATACATGCTGTAAAATGAAGACCACACGAGTCTGGTGGCGGCAATAGAAAGAACCGAATAAGCGATAGGCAGAAAGAACAAAACGCGCAGAAGCGCGGACTGCGTGAAAAAAATAAGAATACGGTTACGCAGCCACCAGGAGTAATCCTGCTGGTTGAACGGATGCGTATTCTGGAACGTAAACCAATAGAAGAAGAAAAACAGAACAAGCAATACCAGCACCGAATCCATATGCACTTTCAACAACCGACGAATGCGCGGCAGATTGGCAATATTGAGCGGCAGAAAAATGAAGAAAAACAGAAATAGCAGTAAGTATATATTCCCAAAATGAATCGCCGGGAACGGATGCGCTTCTTTATCGCCAATGGCAATGCCATGGTTCCAGTATACGAATACAGCAAAAAGCACCATGCCCACCAAAAAAGTGAACGACCGAAAGACCGCCCTCCATAACACCTGCCTGCTCTTCAGCACTTCTCTCACGCGCCGGCGAGCTTCCTGGAAATATGTTTCACCGGGCAGTGATGGCGTGACGGAATGGTGAATCCAGACGAGTAAAAATAAAAATCCCAACCAGACAATGGCGTTTTGCCGCGTCAACACGCAAAGAATACTAAGTATGCCCGCCAGCCAGTAATGCCTGGTAAGTACGGCATACAGAGCCAGAAACAAAAAAAGTAATGATGAAATATCGGTATAAAGCAGGAATAAAAAGGGAAACAGAACGGGCAGCAGAATATATTGCATGGTTTTCAGAAGCGCGTGCTCGGGATCCAGAAAACGAACGCACAAAAAGAAGGCAAGGATAGAAAAAAGGCTGATACCAAAGGAAATGGAACGAAAAACCGGCAGCGTAGCACTGAACCCGCTAAGCCACCAAACCGCAGCAACGATACCATGGTACCCGGGCAACGTTGTCAGCGATGGAACCATGGACCAGTTATATTTGGTAAAGCGGGAAATCTGATCGAAGTGAAAATTCTCATCGCTGATGAGACTATGTTGCGACATTAGTAAAAAACTCCACCCGACAAGAAGACATGTCACAAAAAGCAGCGCCGCCAAAAAGAGTATCTGCATTTTCTCGCGACGAGGCGAAACCGGCAGTGGTGCGAAAGGTGCGGAGACCATGCGAATTGCGAAGTGCATGTGTCTGACGCATGAACGAAAGATCTCTTACGAAGAAAAGCATCGCTAATATTCACAGACGGCTTGCGGCTTCATTTGACTGCCACTTCTTCCGTCGTATATTTCTTTACAACAGACTTCGGGACGGATTTGTAAACGGATACCAGTTGCTCATTTTTTGTCGTGCCGTCGACATACGTAATAGAGCGAACCCAGGCAATTTCATTGGCGCGCAGCAGCCGTCCGTTTACGCGCATGCCGGCAGGTGCATTCGTGTAAAAGTACGGTCCGTTCAGCTTCACCGTGCGACCATCGGGCTTGCCGAAGATACGAACGTACGCATCAAACCCGGAAACTTCGGTCTGCAGTACCAGGTAATTGCCGGTGTCATTCACGAATTTAAAATCCTGCGTAAAAGGAAAAACCGTGGAATCCAGGCCCACGCCGTACATTTCATAATAATGAACGTACAGGCTGTGGCTTTTCCGCTCTAAAATAGGTAAACCGGCATTCACGGCTGCGCGGAAAGTGGTGGTGGAAGCCTGACAAATACCGCCGCCGGGTGCATCGCGCAATTGCCAGCCTTCGAATATGGTCTTCGCCATCATCCAGCCGCGGGAAGTGGCAATCGGGAAATCCAGCACATGATTGAAAGAGAATGTTTCGCCCGGCGCAATGGCCACACTGTGCACATTCCCGATAGCCTTACGCACATTGGAAGCACGCGCCTTAATGGAAGTGGAAAAATCGGAATGGCCGGTTGCCAGTAATTCCAACGAACCGTACGGCGTATCCACGGTTCCGGCTTCATACGTAACAGGCAACGAAAGTAACCCGCCGCCGCTGGTAAGCAAGCGCACTGCCTCGGAAGCCATCAATGTTCGATCTATAATCCAGCCGGACTTTGCCAGTCCGCCAGTCATGTCCATGCGCTCAACGCCGTTCTCCGATTGAATGCCCACTACCGTACTGTGCACGGCGGGAGCGATGCCCGGTACATCTGTCGAGATCAGAAACTGATGAGCGGCGTTCGCATCCAGCATGAAAGAAGCTGCCGTTTTGGAAGCAGAGAATATAATCCATTCCGGATGCGCCTGTAAAAATACATTCATCGGCGGGAACACCGTCCCATCCGCAGCGGTAAAAGAAATCTGCACAGACGAACGAAGCAGTGCCTGTCTCATAATCACCAGCTGCTCCAGTGCGGGAATAGTCAAAGCTGATACTCCGCGTTGTACCAGACGCGTCTGCAACCGCATGGCAACATGATGCGCAAGGGGAGAGACGGATGCCGGCGGCGTTGTTTGTGTCGCCGCATGTACGGTCAGGCTTCCAATCAAAAAGAGTGAAAGCATAGAAGAGCCAATAGGCATATTTTTTTGTAATATCATTATTGAACCATAGAGGATCGGATAACCTGACGGACTCTTTAATAAGTATTATACACTTTTTTTATAATTTAGCAAACGTAGCAAATCCGCTGCGCGTATGCGCCGATTCCAAAATCCAATGTTTATACTATTACTGCCCAACCGGAAGCGCCGTAACCGAATGCGCATTGTGCAAGGCTGATGACAAGCTGCTGTAACCAAGCGACGGCAGAAGCAGTAATGCCAGAACCGCCAGAATAATGACAATAAACAGGATTACCAGAGGAAGTCGCGATGGTTTGCCGACAAGCCGGCCCTGGTTTTCGGTCTGACTCATAGGAGAAAAAAGAAGGAAGAAAATTAGGTGCGATACGTAGGCTGAGAATCGTTGGCAGGCATGGTGACGCGATTCTTTTCTTTGGATGTATCAGCCGAATTCAACAAAATATCCAATACTTTAGCTTCCCGGGCACGGTCGATAGCCTCGTGCGTAATCAGGTCGCCCTTTTGTAAAAGAACCCTGTCGTGATCATCCAGAATCACTCGGGTAACAGGAAGACCCAAAACACGCTGAATGCGCATATCCTCCATTTGCCGGGCGGTTTTTTCCCTCATATTCATTGCGGATTCTTTCACTTTTTCCCAGGCACTCTGTGCTGACTTTTTCATGTTCTGCAGGCCTTCCTGAGCTTTTTGCTGTGTTGCTTCTTTTGTAGCTTTCGCCGGATTCAACTGTACGGCTTCCATGAGTTCCTGCTCCTTTCCCATCAGGCGCACACGCTCCACTATATCCTTTGTCACAATTTGTCCGGGTGCCACCACGAGGGACCCTTTATCACTGTAAATGCCCAGGGTTGCACGCCGGCCCACTGCCTGCTCTATCGCCTTGTCCGCAACATCTTCGGTAACATTCTGTTTGGCATCGGAAGCCACGGAACCAGCTTTCTCTTGTGCAGCCTGAGCGGCCCGCTGCACTGTATCGGTGGTTTTTTTCTGCAAATCCGTCAATGTATCACCGGTATCCCGGGCAATTTTCTGTATACCGCCCACCTGCTCTTCCATTTGCTTCGCCATATCATCCGGCACAAACGCGACATCTTCACCTATACGGAAAGAAGGCGGTGCCGGCAAGAATGACCGGCCCGAATACGCATCGCTAAAAAGACCGCCGGATACTTCATAGCCTTCTATCCTGCCGGTCTTGTCATCAAAGTATAAATCGGCAATTTGACCCAGATCTCTTCCATCTTCGGTCATAACTCTTGTCCCCTTGGCGACAATGCCGCTCTTTACCGCCACATCTTCTTTTGACTTCTCTTCCGGCACCACAAGCGACTCTTCACTTTCCACTATGACGGCATCAATTCCAATGGAAAGGATATTCGCAAAAGGAATCATACTGCCCGCGTGTAACATGCCGGGTTCCCGGACAAGGAAACCGAGTACCGTCCCGGCCTGTGCATCGAACAACACGTCTTTCACGGAATCTATTTCTCTACCCGTAGCACGTGCCATAATGGATTTGCCGATAATATCGCCGCCTTTATACATGGTAAAACAAAGAGAGAATGAACACATGTGCTGACGCACGTTGTAGCCGGTTATGACAAAATGCAGGCACTAAACAAAAAGCGTCATAAAATATAAAATTAAGCCGTAAGAACAGGAAAGCCAATGCGTCATAAAAGCCTCGTTCATTATTCCCCAATATTTGTATGAAAAAATTTATGTCAGCCCTCATAGTAGGCAGCGCCTTATTGGCAACCGGCTGCGCAAGTAATAGTGGTACCGGTACCATAAACAGCTCCGTATCCTCCTTCGATACTGCAACAAGCAATATCGGCTACAGCTCGTCATCGGACATGTCCGCAGGCGCTATGATGTCCGGCTCAGGCGGCGCCTTTACCTCCGATGGCACCATGATAAACGGATCCGCATCTTCTTTGGGATATTAAGAGCGAAAACGAATTTTACGAGATACGCATGAGCTTAAAATATCTTCATATTTTCAAGATCAATAGAGTGGTGGCCCAGGCCAGAGTCGAACTGGCTACGCCTGCCTCTTCAGGGCAGCGCTCTACCGATGAGCTACCGGGCCACAGTGAATCGTTAGAAGAATGATCGAGAAGAGCCGAGCGCTTGATATTTTATAAGGCTCTGCTGCAGAGCCTGGCGATGAGCTACCGGGCCACAGCTGAGGCAGGTTACCATAGAATCCAGTTCAAACAAGGCTTGTCTGAGTCCGATACCACCGGATATTCTGCATGCTACCTTTCCGACTCTTTACCAAGACCTTCGCCGGGAGACATGTGAGCGGCATTCAGAATTTCCTGAGGAGTAAGCATACTAAAAGCAGATTTATGCGTATTACGGGAGAAATCAAAATAAAACCGTAAGAGCACTATGTATGGGCCGTCAGGTATAGATAATTCTTTTTCCACGCACGCCATGCACGCACTCACGACCCTGGACCGGATTGCCCTGTCACTGCTCATTATAGGCGGCGTGAACTGGGGTCTTATCGGCTTTTTTGAATTTGATCTAATCAGCGCACTTTTCGGCCCGGTCGCGGCACTTTCCAAAATTATCTACGGTCTGGTAGGCCTGTCAGCCTTATATGTTGCCGCCATATCACCAGACCTGCATCGGCACGAAACATACGAAGGCCGTCGGCATCGCGGTATAATTGCAACCAACAGACAAGCTTAGTATTACTAAATCTACTCCAAATACGGATCAACTCTCATGGCGCCGATAAACACCGGCTGCTCTTCGGATGTGCGCATTTTCTTAATGGCTTTTAGAAGACCGATGCGTTCCACGACATCGTAAAATCTCTTCTGTGCGGCGGCATTGGAGAAATTCGTCATGACCGTAAATTGCTCCAGGCGCTTGCCGGTTATCATAACCGCATCATTTTTCAGCTCCAAACGGAACGAACCCATACTTTCCGATTCCAGATGCGGCCGCAGTACGCGGAGTTCCCGGGCATCAGTCACTTTCTTTTTATCCGCCACCTCCACGCGCGATTCACGCTCGGCCAGGACAATAGGCAGAAGTTTTTTCTTTAACTCAGTCGTTCCCTGTGCCGTGCCGGCAGAAATTGTCATGAATAATTCCAGCTTATGTTTTTTTAAAAACTTCGCCACATCCTTCAGGTGATCCGGAATTAAGTCGGCTTTATTAAGAATAATCAACTCACGCTTGGCCGCCAGGGAAGGGGAGTAGGCCTCCAGCTCTTTGCGGATGGCTTTATAATCCCGCAGCAGCAATTCCGGGTTCGGGACCGAATCAATAGCCGTAACATCAAACGAGCGCGAGGCATCCAGCACATGTAACAATGCACCGCAGCGCTCAATATGTTTCAAAAATGTATCACCCAAGCCCTTACCTTCACTGGCACCTTCTATAAGACCCGGCACATCCGCCACAATGTAGGAACGGTCATCCACATGCACCACGCCCAGGTTTGGCACCAGCGTGGTAAATGGATAATCGGCAATCTTTGGCTTGGCGGAACTGATGACGGAAATAAGGGTGGATTTACCCACGCTTGGGTACCCGATAATACCCACATCGGCCACAAGCTTGAGTTCCAGCTTGATATTCGTCTTTTCACCCGGCTCGCCGTATTCGGCAAAATCCGGGCTCTGGCGGGTGGAACTCTTAAAATGCGCGTTGCCGTACCCTCCGCGACCGCCGCGCGCCGCCGCCAATTCATCGCCATCGTGCACTAAATCGGCAATGTATTCAGTGGAACCGTCTTTAAGCATGCGTGTCACAATGGTGCCCGGCGGGACAAGCAAAATCCTGTCTTCACCGTCGTAGCCATGACGGTTGGAACCGGAACCAAATTTACCATGATATGCCTCAAAACGCTTGCTGGAAGCAAATGTACTCAGCGTATCCGTATTGGCATCGGCCCGGATAATCACACTGCCGCCGCGCCCGCCATCGCCGCCATCCGGGCCGCCTTTGGGCACGAATTTTTCCCGTCGCCAGCTGACACATCCATTGCCACCCTGGCCGCCGGAGACCTCGATAATAGCTTCATCAAGAAACATAGGTGCACAGTATACTCACAAAGAGAGTATTTGCACTATAGAAAGCTAAAAAGCTGCAATTCGACATAAAACGATAGTCTGATGTAGTATAGCGTTCTGGAGCCATCATACATGCTACACTTTTGCCTATGAAAGTACGCCTGCTGATAACGGACGAAGAAGACACTATTCCGGTGGAAAAAACTTTTGACGAATTCATTGAAGATGAGAGGAGGTATATGCAAGAAAAAGTAAAATTTTTACAGACGATAAAAAAAATAAAAAAAGGTCATGAATGGTATGATATAAAATATAATTTACAAGAAAAGATTGTCGCAGAAATTTGTTATTCCTATACATTGAATATCTGTTATCTGCTCGCACAAACCGTTCTGGTTGATCAGAAGGATAAACATGCAGATGCATCAGATAGAGCCGTTGCAGCTTTTTCTTCTTTATTTTTGGATGAAGCCACGGTGAAAACGTACTGGAAAGAGATATTAGCCGATATTCCGGAAATGGAATTATCCGATAATTCCAAAACAGAACGGCAGTTACATAATCTTTTGAGAAGATATGCGCCAGCGAACCCCAAAGAAATGATCGACGGCGCCCGACAGCTTATTGAGGAAACACTGTTGCCAAAGAAAGACAAAGCCATGCAAAACATGAATTAGTCACATACATTCACGGCTCCGCTTCCTCTTGGACAAGCGGCACCTATTCCTGAATAATCAGTGCCATGCCTAAAGATCGCTTCAAGCTTATTCCGGAGGTGTACTTACTGCTTTTTAAAGAAAATAAGACGCTGCTTCTTAAACGGGCGAATACCGGCTATGAAGATGGAAATTACGGACTTGTTGCCGGACACAAGGAAGAAGGGGAGTCGGCAACCGAGGCTATTATTCGTGAAGCCAAAGAAGAAGCGGGTATTATCATCAATCCTTCAGATGTACAATTTGTGCACATCTGCCACAGAAAAGATAAAGACGAGCGGATCAGTTTCTTTTTCACTGCCAATACATGGCACGGTACCATTGTAAATTGCGAGCCGCATAAGTGCGATGAACTGAGCTGGTTTCCCGTTGATCAGCTGCCGGCAAACACAATTGCCTGCATCAGATCCGTACTACAAGAAGTGCGTAACGGTGAAACATATTCCGAATTCGGATGGGAAGGGTAAGCCGAAAATGAATTGACGAAAAAAGACTGGCACTCTAAACTAGAGAGTGCTAAATTGCTTCTATTGATCACCTGGCTTCACATGGTTCGATAATATTTTCTTTCTGTACCCGTCGGCCATAGCTCTCAAGACGGAGCAATGGCTCACTACCCCCATATTCCTATGTCTAAAATTATCGGTATCGACCTTGGTACCACCAACTCCTGTGTCGCCGTTATAGAAGGTGGCGAGCCGACTGTCATTCCCAACTCGGAAGGCAACCGCACGACACCATCAGTTGTCGCATTTAAAGATAATGAAGTTCTTGTAGGCGTATCTGCCAAGCGTCAGGCTGTCACCAACCCAAAGAACACCATTTTTTCCGCCAAACGCTTCATTGGTCACCGCTTCAACGAAGTAAAAAAGGAGGCCGGCCAAATGCCGTATGAAGTAAAAGAAGGGAAAGAAGGCCGCGCTGTCATTGTAGTAAACGGACAGGAAATGTTACCGCAGGAAATAAGCGCGAAGGTTTTGCAGAAACTAAAAAGAGACGCAGAGGCGTTCCTGGGCACAACGGTTACCAAAGCTGTCATTACCGTACCGGCCTATTTTGATGACTCCCAGCGCCAGGCCACCAAAGAGGCCGGCCAGATTGCCGGACTGGAAGTGGTGCGCATTATCAATGAGCCAACGGCAGCTGCCCTTGCTTACGGCCTGGACAAAGGCCACAGCCAGAAAATCGCCGTTTACGACCTGGGTGGCGGAACGTTCGACGTCTCCATTCTGGAATTGGGTGACGGCGTGTTTGAAGTGGTATCCACCAATGGCGACACGCACCTTGGCGGCGACGATTTCGATCAGGTGATTATCGATTGGATTTTAGACGAATTCAAAAAAGACCAGGGCATCGATTTAAGCAAAGACAAGATCGCCATTCAGCGCTTAAAAGAAGCCGCCGAAAAAGCGAAGATTGAACTGTCTTCCGCCACGGAAACGGAAATCAATCTGCCGTTTATTACAGCCGATGCCACCGGACCCAAGCATTTAAACCTCAAACTTTCCCGCGGCAAACTGGAAGCACTTGTTATGCCGCTCATTGAAAAAACTATCGGCCCATCCGAAGCGGCGCTTAAAGATGCCAAGCTTTCCAAATCCGATATTGATGAAGTGGTGCTCGTGGGAGGCATGACCCGCATGCCGGCCGTCATAGAAAAAGTAAAACAGATGTTCGGCAAGGAGCCGCACAAAGGCGTAAACCCGGACGAAGTGGTTGCCATTGGCGCCGCTATTCAGGCCGGTGTCATTGGCGGCGATATCGACAAAGACATTGTGCTGGTAGACGTAACGCCACTGTCCATGGGTATTGAAACCATGGGTGGCATTGCCACCAAGCTCATTGAGCGGAACTCCAAAATCCCCACCAGCAAATCCCAGATTTTCTCCACAGCCGCCGACAACCAGACCTCCGTGGAAATTCACGTAGTCCAGGGCGAGCGTGAAATGGCCGCCGACAATAAGTCACTCGGCCGCTTTATTTTAGACGGCATCCTGGCCGCACCACGGGGCATGCCGCAGGTTGAGGTGGCATTCGACTTGGACACAAACGGTATCCTGAGCGTCCGAGCCAAGGACAAAGGCACCGGCAAAGAGCAGCACATTACTATTCAGGGCTCAACAGGCTTAAGTAAAGATGAAGTTGAGAAAATGCAAAAGGACGCCGAACTAAACGCCGAAGCAGACAAGAAAAAGCGCGAAACGGTGGAAATCCGCAATAGTGCGGATGCACTCGTCTTCACCGTAGAAAAACAAGTGCGCGAGTACGACGCCAAAATTCCGGACGCCACCAAAAAAACTATCAATGAACATGTAAACACCGTAAAGGAATTACTAAAGAAAGATGATGTTGACGCAGAAACGCTCAAGAAGGCAACCGAAGAGCTGGGCACAGCTGCTCAGGAAATCGGCAAGATCGTCTATGAAGAAGCTCAAAAAAAGAACCAGGAGCAAACCGACGCCTCGGCCCCCGACGCCGCCAAGTCGTCCGACCCCAACGTGGTCGACGCCGAGGTAGTGGATGAGAAGAAAGAAAATGAAGAGCCGAAGGCGTAATTCAAAAGATTATTCTGAAAATAAAGCCCGCGAAAGCGGGCTTTTATTATTGCAAACTCGCTGCAGGGGCATTTGAATTCACATAGCGTTTCAGAAATAAAAAATTACACGGCTATTAGACCGAACTCGTCGAAGCCTGGCGTGAACTAATACCTTCACAAATTACAAATGCATCGAAGCATTTTCCGGCGCTAAAATAAACGAATTCACCGTGCCGCCGCAGAATTGTTTGATCAAGTCAGTAACTTCCGAAACGGCGGATAGCAAATCCGTCAGGTGCGATAAACTCTCGATCACCACCACGGCATTCTTAGTTTGCTTCGTTAATTTTGTCCGGTCCGCCTCGCGCCAATTGAAGCGGCGGCAAATAACGCCCAGGTCATCTTTATAAATCACTTCGCCTGGTTTGGGCGGATCATTTTCGGTGGCGCCTAATTCTACAAATCGCTCTGTTCCTTCGGCCAATGTAAGTTGAATATCGCCTTGGCATGTATCCAGATCCTCACCTCCCACGGGCAAAATGTATTTGAGCGAAATAATATTGTAGAGCTCCACAAGTGTATTGATCTGTGGCAATTCGCCGCCTTTCACCACGCGCCTAACCAGTGCCTGGATGGAAGGGGGAAACGAATTGGGATTACTGCCAAATGCGCGGTGCGCCTGTTGCCAGGCAGCAATCGATGGATGCTCTTTGAATGTTTCCGGCGGCAGCAAGGCACGGACACGCCCTTCTTCGGTGCGAAGCATGCTCAGAACATCGGGACGGTCTAACGTGTTATCGGCTGATCGAACGATGATGGCGCCCACGTGCAAGCCGGGAAATTTTTCAAAAATACGCGGATCAACGATTAACTTCATGAAATATACAAGAATTATAATTTGGATCCCATATACTCAGCCAGCTCCACAATACGGTTACTGTAGCCCCATTCGTTATCGTACCAGCCGCAGACTTTCACCATATTTTTACCGATAACATCGGTAAGCTCGGAATCAATAATACAGCTCGCCGGATCACCAACAAAATCTTTGAGAACCAACGGCCGGTCTTCCACGCGCAGAATTCCTTTCATGGCACCTTCTGCGGCCTTTTTAAACGCAGCATTTATTTCCTCTTTGGTAGCCGGCTTTGTAAGAGTGACAGTAACATCATTCAAGCTTCCGGTCGGTGTCGGCACGCGAAGGGAAATACCGTTCATTTTTCCCATCAGCTCCGGAACAACCAGGCCGATAGCTTTGGCGGCACCCGTAGATGTCGGAATAATATTCACGGCGGCAGCGCGGGCGCGGCGCAAATCCTTATGCGGCAGATCCAGTAAATTCTGATCATTCGTATAGCTGTGAACCGTGGTCATAAAACCATATTCAATACCGAACACATCATTGAGCACTTTCACCATAGGAGCCAGGCAGTTGGTGGTACACGATGCATTGCTTACCACATGCATGGTAGCCGGATCATATGTTTCATGGTTCACGCCCATGCAAAAGGTTCCATCTACGGCGTCTTTGGCCGGCGCGGAAATAATCACTTTTTTGGCACCCGCCTTTAAGTGATTGGACGCACCTTCTTTACTGGTAAAGAAGCCCGTACATTCCAGTACTATATCCACTTTCAACTCTGCATGTGGCAGCTTGGCCGGGTCTTTCTCGGCGGTAATTTTAATAGTATCATTACCGGTAATCAGATTTCCGTCTTTTACAGATACGGATCCGTTATTAAAGTGGCCGTACGTGGAATCGAACTCAAACAAATGAGCCAAAGTTCCCGGGTCCGTTAAATCATTGATGAGTACTACGTTCATGTCCGGGTGTTTCTGCTGGATTATGCGCAAAGCCTGGCGGCCGATGCGCCCGAAACCATTAATAGCAAGATTCATAGAAAAGTGGAAAATAACAGGCTAATCATGGCCGAAGATACAAAACAGTCAACTCGACAAGAATATAAAAGATGGTAGTTCCCCAAATTATTTGCATTTATACAAAGCAGGCATATTATTTTCTGTATGAACCAACCAGAACAGGAAATTCCAAAGTATGAAAGACCCTATCGGGTTGATAAAAATGAATTTGCTCATGGCATCGCCATTACTCTTGTTCATCCAAAAACACGGGAAGCCATAAGTGCTACAGAGTATTATCGCGGTCCGTTGGTTCAAGATATAGAAATGGGCGAACGTATTGTAAGTACCGAAATGAAAGACGGTAAAAATAAAAAAACATCCATAGTCACCTTTATGGAAAAAATAGACGAGGTTCTGTATGTTGAAACAGCAAGAAAAGGTAATCTTTATCGCATTGATGGAATAGAAGCCCCCAGACAGACAACACATGATATTAGGGTGCTGGCACAGAAAATAGCCGATGCCATTATGGCAATAGAAGGAAATTTGCCGGAGGGCGCACTCATTACTATTAAAGTAACGCCGGATGGAAAGCTGAATGGAATCGAAGAGCCATCAAAGAATGTGTATGACTATGCCATGCTGTAACGGTACATTATAACGTTGCAAACGTGTCCCGCATCAGAACCGTATCATCTTCCAGAAGAGGGGACTCACACACGCAGGTGCCGCCTATGTTTCTGTCTTTCAGAACTTTGAGGAAATCCTGCCACTTTGCATCGCTCTCCTGTAACGGTACATGGTTTCGTTCTCCTGTTGCGTTGTACGCAATGCCGGAATAATGCAGGTGCATGTTTTGTAGCGAATTTTTGCCTAAATATTCCGCATACGTATCAAGCATTTCATTCCATTCCGCGGTGGAATTTACGCCGCCATTCGCGCGCGCATGCATATGTGCCGGATCAATGACGGGGTAAACGTCAAACTCTTTGCTTATGCGCAACACTTCGTCCAGGGTACCGAACTGCACATGCTTGCCCATGGTTTCCAGCCCCAGATTTACGTGCGGGAATAATTTTTTCTTATGCTCCATCACGCGTTCAATGGCGTTCTTCACGTTTGCATACACCGTCTCCGGGGGCATTTTTAAATTGAATGCCGCGTGCACACACACAGAGTGCGCGCCGGCCAGCTCAGCCATGCTCAACGCGTCTGTAATTCTTTTAATGGACGCCTCTATGGTTTCCGGCTTCTCTGAATTTAAATTGATGTAATACGGCGCGTGAACTGTTAGATACATTGCATGTTTTTCCGCGCATTCACGGATTTCTCTCATGCGTTCCACATTTTTGGGCACCTGCTGCACCCACTCCATTTCCATGGCCGTAATACCCAGTTCATGAGCTCGCTTTATACCCTCACATGTTCCACCCGGCTTGGGTGTGGAAAGGGGACTCCCGGCAACGGCAAAGTGAAGCATGAAACCAGTATAGAGAAAGTAGTTGGTATGATGAAAGGGAGATTCTGGTATAATGACGTGTGAATTATGAGTTTTGAGTCTTGAACGAAGCAAAGCTCACAATTCAAGACTCAAGACTCAATTCTATTGTTCGCCTATGGCAATTGATAAACGCATTCTCAATCGTACGCTTACCACCCCCTACGGCACGCATGCTTATACAATAACCGAAACGCTGCACGATGCCGGGTACGATACGTGGTGGGTGGGTGGCGGAGTGAGGGATATGCTGATGGGAAACATTCCCGCAGATATTGATATTGCAACGGACGCACTGCCTGCGCAAATCGAAAAGCTCTTTAAGAATGTACACATGCAATCGGCGGCGCTTGGAAGCGTACGCGTGCCTATGGGGAACGATCTGTTTGAAGTGACTACCTTTCGGGAGGATGACACGGCATCCGACGGACGGCATCCGGAATCGGTGCGTTTTGGCAAACGCGAAACCGATGCAACGCGGCGTGATTTCACTATCAACGCCATCTATTTTCATCCCATATCCAGTAATATCTACGATCCGTTCAATGGCCGGAAAGACCTGGAAGAAAAACTGATTCGCTTTATTCTGGATCCATACGTGCGCATTCGACATGATGCCCTGCGTATATTGCGGGCCGTGCGTTTTCGCGCGGGTATAAACGGCCAGTATCATCCGGACACCTACGCGGCACTGCGGGAACTGGCCGAACTGATCAAGCCGCTTTCCGGCCAGCGCAAATTTGAGGAACTGGAAAAACTTCTTAAAGGTCCAAACCCGGCCCGCGGCCTGGAGGACCAATGGGAACTGGGTATTCTGCCGTACTATTTACCGGAACTCTATTCCTGCAAAGGCATTCCGCAACCGGCGGATTACCACCATGAAGGCGATGTCTGGGATCATCTTTTGGCTTGCTGCAATGCGTTCCGCGAGGAGCACCATATAGATGTCCGTATAGCCGCCCTGTTCCATGACATCGGCAAAGCCGAAACATTCGCCATTCGGGAACGTATCCGGTTCGACGAACATGCCAGTGTATCGGGCGACCTTACAAAAAATATTCTGGAACGACTTAACTGTCCGGCCAAGCGACGGGAGAAAATTATCTGGCTCGTAAAACACCATATGATGGTTCCGGCTTTTTTGGAAATGTCCGATGAACGCAAGGCGCACTGGTACTTCCACCCGTGGTTCCCGGAATTGCTGCAGCTTTTCTGGCTGGACATTGCCGGCACCGAACCTTCCGATTTCACATTATTCGATGCCATTGTACGGAATTATAATCATTTCCTGGATGCTCACCCGCGTCCGCCTAAACCACTGCTGGACGGGGAAGAAATTATGGATGTTCTGGGCTTAAAACCGGGCGAAAAAATAGGTGAGATCCTTAAAGAATTACATGATGCCCAGGTAAAACAAGAGGTAACAAGCAAAGAGGAGGCCAGGCAATTTATTGCCAAATTCATAAAGTAATACAAAGCAACAAATTCAGTGCTTCCGCACGCCTTTACAGTCCACGATTCTTTTCATCCGCTTGCTTAGTCAGTTCTTCATTCTCTTCCGTATCCGGGTACTGGTACTCCGCCTCCCTGCCACGCATGGAGTCTTTATTACTAATGCCACCAAATTTTTCGTCTTCTTCCATGCCATAGATGACGGGAGCTGGAAATAATCGTGACACAAAAAATCCTCCCGTACTGAGCGAGAGGATCTTTCATATACCATTTTATTTTTACTGAGCCAGTGTCACGGTCCGTCCGCTTGATTGACCGCTTAATGTTCCCATGGCGCGCACTTCAAAATTACCGCCATCCGATGGCGATACAGCGCCGCCAAAATTGACGTTCCCGCTGGTATCGGCATTTGCCGTCTGCACCTTGGCACCTGCAACATACAAATCTACCGGCTCGTTAGCAGCAAAATTATTGCCGCTGACGCTAAAAGATTGATTCTTTCCAATATAATAGCTGGACGGAGAAATCTGCGGATAGAACTGACCGATGGACAGTGTTAAAGGAATATTCATCCCGCTCGTAAGCCCGTTCAGAGTATAGCTCCAGGCACTGTTGGCGGCCGAGAAGGGGATAGTGGCTACTTTGGATGCCGAAAAGCCTCCGTTGCCGTCGGCGGTAAACGTAGCAACCAACTGATCGCCCCGCTTTAATTGCACCTGTTCGTTGGGCGCAAAATGTTGACCGGACAAACCAAAAGACTCATTTGGAAGTACATAATACGGTGAAAATGCAGCGGTTGGGTAAAAGCCGCTGACGTAGATATTTTGCGACTGTGTCCGGCCGGAACTCACGCCCATAGCTGTTACCGGGTAACTGCCGGCTGCCCAAAAGGGAATCTGTATGCCGGGGCTGGTGAAATTGCCGTTACCATCAGCCGTAGCCGTCACGCTGGCACCATCAGACGTCACCTTTACCTGCTCATTGGCACCAAAGCCAAAACCCTGAGCCGTGAAGCTGCTTTGCGGGGCCGCCGCGTATGTACTTAGCACCAAGTAGTTGGCATCTGCCTGTGCAACTACCGGTGACATAAAAGAGGGGAGTGCGGAAGCCGTACCAAGTATGGCCAGAAGCGATAAGCTGCCAAGCAACCGCTTCCCCTGCGCAAGAGAAAACATCTGCATACTATAGGTGGGAAATAAAATAGAAACGAAACATACAACACACTGAGTGTTTACACCTTTGCAGACGATACCCCGAGGAAATACTTGCAAATTGTGCCGGTTTCTTTGGGTGTATTATAATATTGAACGTCACTGCGACTGATAAATTGATAGCGTACTATTAAGGCTGTAATCGATTCACATCTCTCGGAAACAACGTGGCTTCTTTCACGCTGTGAAGACCGATAATCTTCTGCGTCAAACGTTCCAGACCCATGCCGAATCCGCCATGAGCAGGAAGACCATACTTAAAAGCCATGAGATAATACTTAAAACCAAGATGCTCAGGATCGCCGCCGACAGCTTTCAATTGTTCTACCAGCTTGTCATATCGATGCTCACGACGGCTGAGTGTTGCAATTTCCACACCACGAAACAAGAGGTCAGCCCGGTCTGCCACGTCAGGATTCAACTCATTTCGATAATGATAAAACTTCATATCTTTGGCTGGAAATTCAGAAACGAACACGGCTTCACTCTTCCATTCTTTTGCAGAATATTCACAGATCCATCGTTCCTCCGCCGGCGTCGGATCTTTTTCCTTCGTTGTGTCTTGACCGGTCGACTCTGTGTATAACCTGTGAAGCTCTTTCAGGCTCACAATCGGTAATTGCTGTTTAAGTACAGGCTTTACTGCTCCAAGAGCCAGTAATTCTTCTTCATGATCTTTCCATGCATTAGTACAAGCAACATGCAATATACCACCGGCGATTGCGAGCACATCCTGCAAGCCTTCAATGAAACCCATCTCCACATCTATATGCATGAACTCTGTCATGTGGCGCGTTGTATAACTGAGTTCCGCTCGATACGTGGGATTAATTTCATATACGCGCTCAAAGACACCAACCATAATCTGCTTATAAAATTGTGCCGATTGCGCAAGTGTTGCCTCTTTGCCGAAGTAATCCAACTTAAATACTTCTGCGCCGCCTTCCGTGGAACCCGCAAGAAGCTTCGGACTATTGAATTCGGTGAAATCCTGTGACCGCAAATAATCACGCACAGACTGCTTCACATTTGCCTGTACCTTGAAAATACCACGTTCAATGACGTTTCGGAGTCCTATTACTCTGTTCTCAAATAATGTCTCCAGGTTTTCCGGTGTATGATCAATGGCTTTGTCTACTTCAATCGGCGAAACATGCTCCACAGAAACATCAACCGTAATAACCGGATGATGAATCTCCGCGCCACTTGGTGCTTTTTCTAGGCCTATCACATTACCTGTGACTGTTAGTACTGTGCCATTATGTAAGCCACGTAGTTTTTCGGATTCATTTGTTTCATCGACAATTTGTATAAGCCCATGTCGATCACGCAGTATGAGAAATGTAATTTTCCCAAGTTGCCGCTTTTTATGCAACCAACCAGAAACCTGTACTTGCTTGCCGGTGTGATACTTAAGCTCAGATGACAGGATACGCATATTGTAGAAAGAAAATGTAAGAAAAAACCCGCTTGAGGCGGGCTTTTGTGAATCAGGTTAGGACAGTATCACAAACAACCCGCAAAAGCAGAGTTATTATCGTTTGTGATAGAAAGATGGATCATTGCAGAAAATATAGCAATTTTTGCTTCGAAAGCAATAAATTTGGTCAGCGAGGGGGTGAAGGTCACTACTTATTTCACTTTTCCGCAGTGTTCCGCGAAGGAGTTTTTCTAAGGCATTATCCGGAGAAATCGATGTATCGGAAAGAAGTGTATTTGGAAGAGCTTAACAACCATTCTATGGAAGCATTCTGTACGCCAAGTAAATAGAGACAAGGAATGGTTACACTCTATAAATATAAAAACTTCTTATGTCACCATAAAGCAAAATGAGGCTTAAATTAAAAATTGCTTAATTCAAAGCGAAACCTTTAGATCAAATTTATACTTATCCAGATTTTTTTCCTTAACAAGGAAGAATTTATACAACATCACAGCTATTGACCTACGATTAATAGGGCCATTCCTATCAAACCATTTTGATGACCACTCCTCATTTTTGACGATATTAATATCAAGAGAGGTCTTTAGGTAATCTGCATACCATTCACTATCCTCTAAATGCTTATATGAACTATTGTGATGCTTTGATATATCAAAATTTGGTACCAGCAGCATTTTAATTGCTTCCATATTTGATACAGACTGATCAGGCTTAAAACTGCCATCCGAGTACCCAGAAACCCATCCCTTCTCCTTTCCAAAGCAAACATATTTTGCGAACCACTGAGCTTGAACATCAGTAAAACAATTTTTATATCGATCTTCATCAGGGGTTTCAAAAAATGCCTCAACGATCACTTTGAAAAATTCAGCACGGTTAATTCGATTTAACGGCATAAAATTACCATCACTATACCCAGTCATAATTCCAGAGGATTTTAAGAAAGTATAAGCTCTGGTACTTACGCATAAATCTTGAGATCCTACCTGATAGCTTTCAGAGAACTTTTCATGCCCTTTAAGATAATCACAACCTTTTTCTGGTACATCTGAGAAAATTAGCCTTTCTACTGCCACAGGCTTTATGTCTTTCTGCATTTTTTGTTGAATTATATTAGGTGTTGATGGCAATGAATTTATTGGAGGAGTGGCTGGTGCAGAAGAAATGGAAGGCTTTAGGTGTGCGAGACTCATAAGGTCATCTAAATATATAAGTGGCGTTATAAGACCAATATTTTCGGAACTTGACATTGTATATGCTGTAGCAACTCCAAATAAATTACCTGCATCATCAAAGACAGGGCCACCCGAAACGCCGGGAATAATTTTGGCATCTGTTTTAAGTTCTGTAGTCATGCCCCCTTCGATAATTTTTCCTGCAATCTGCCCATTAGTAAGAGTGATAGAAAGACTACCTTTGCCTATTGCTGGATAGCCAAGAATTTGAATATCTGTGCCAGTTTCAGGAATAACTTTTGACGGCGATAAAAAATTGAAATTACAAGGAATGTTTGCCTCTCCTTCAGTGATTATCAATGCAAGATCTCTTTCTGAATGACGTATTACAGAAGTTGGTTGCCATGCACATGGCCAATCTGGTTCTTCGTTTGCATTCGTAGGAATGATAAAAATACTGTCAACAAGGTGCCCGGCATCATTTTCTACAACGTGCTTGTTTGTTACAACCATACCGTCAGGCGATGCAATAAACCCACTGGCTCTACCTATTAAATTGCCATCCGAATCATAGATTCCTATTAATACAGTACTACTAATGGCAGTCTTACTAATACCAGCTGCAATTGAACAAATTGGCTGAAAGAATGCCAAGCATGCAAATATCGTTATTAATTTTCTCATAATGGGTATGAAAGAGCATGATGTCCTTCTTTACAAGAGATTTTTTCAGTTTGAATAAAGCAAGCGCAATTCAAATTACAAAAAAATTAGTCTTTCAATATATATCGTGTTCTTAAATTTAATAGATCACAATAATTCCTATATCGCTGCTCGTCAATTTCACTTAATTCGGCACCATAGAAAAGCTCGCGCATTATTGGATCCGATTGCGGTGCAACGGCACTCAAAGACAATGCATCGTCTAAAATTCGCAACGCCTCGTTACCAGCGCCGTGACCAACATGCATTTGCAGATATTCACTAATGTCTTTGTACATTGTCTCATTCTTCTTTGATCCTTTTGTAAAAACAGGAATACGCCGCATATCGCTTTGTAGATCCGCTTTCATGACTGTATCCCAACGCTTTGGAATTCTGTCAGTTTCTGTAAAATACAATGCAGGTGTAATTGCTAACAAGTCGTCTTCGGAAAGTTCTCTCACTTTCGTTCGCACTTCAGCCGTGTAATTCCATACCTGCCGATGCGGCTTTTCTACAACTCGCCATGATGGCAGTTCGCCATCTACCAAAGCATTCTCTGAAAATACCAAAAGGAGCTTTGAAGTGTCATGCGATGGGATTTGATCATACCGATACGCAAACTTCTTCTTATTCTTCCCTTTACGCCGGTTATGCCAGCCCTTGCCTTCAGTTACCACTGCAGACGGCTGACCGGCTGCATTCATGCCGCAGATGACAGCATCGATTCGGCGACGACCATTCAGTATAACCTCCAATAATACTTTCTGGTCTTCGGTAAGCTCTGCATGTTCAAAGGCCTTTCCTAAGCCCACAATCGAGCTGTCCCAGGCATTTACCTGTTCCCGCATATTCTGCTCTTCTTCAAGCGAAGACGGCTGCAAACCGTTCTGTATAACTGCCGCAGTTAACTGTTCCACGATCTTTTTTCTATGCGGCAGGTCTTTGGATGCATTAATAATTTCGGCGGCATCCGAAGGGTAATAGCTGTAAGAGGGTAATTTTTCGACCATAGCGGAGCAGAGTAATGGATTCAGCTAAAAAATAGCCAGTAGATTATTTGTAGAAATAACCGTATCGGCATAAAGACGATGCGCAACAATAGGTAAAGAGCGTAGCCAATTGATAGTCGCGACTGTTTGGCTTGTCGATTCATCGGAATACCAAGGAAGCGAGGCGTGAAGTCCGGGCGCTTCGGCAATTCTTTCAGGTGTGCTAAAGATTCCCACTTTAATTCCTGCAATGCATGAAGTGTGGCCAAGCCGTCTCCGTAACCCACGCGCTCTACAAGCCGCTTACGTAACGCCTGCCAATACTCCAGAGTATAAAGTCTATTCGGCTCGCCTTTCGGGCGATTACCGAAAAGAACCATCCTTTTATATCCAGTCAGCGACGCTGCATTATGCAGAAAGGCGTAGGCACTAAATTGAATGCCATTGTCGGAAAGATGACAGATTTGCTGTACTCTTCTGATGTGCTCTTCGTAAGCACGCGCCTGTTCCGCCGGATGCATAACATTCTGCCATTCGCCTTCACGACGGATTTGAATGTAGTTTTTCTTAATGGATACGCGCATATCAATACGTTCCCATTGCTTTAGCTCAATAATAACTGCATTTGGCCTATCTTGGTTGTCTTTGCCGCATATCAGGGCATCCATGCGCTGCGGATACGCCATGTCCTGCGACGGCAGACAGTATTCAATAATGATAACCTGATCTTGAAGATCAGACGCCAATAAAAGGCTAGCAAGATCCGGCAGTGAATGTGCCCATGCCTCTACCTCTTTCAAGCCGGGCACCACTTTTAAGTTAGTAAGATAACCATCACGTATTTTCTGTGCAAGTACGTGCGAGTCAGCCGATTCAGCAATAAATTCCTTTACCGTATTGGCATACAACCAATTACCACTAAACAAATCGCTCTGACCGTGTGGGTCTTGGGAGTTGGGGAGCAAAATGGAGGATGGGGGCACGGGCCTTATTGCAAAAGGACTATAAATTATTTATATAAATTTTCCAAATCCTATTTAAACTTGTGAAGGTGGACAATACTGTATGAGGTGCGAACTGAAATATCGGAGACGCATATAAAGTTGGAAGGTGCATTTTTCCTTATACGGCAGACAGTTTTTTGATATTGGAATGCAACAGTTTTCTTAAAAATGACACGAGAGTGCCAAGACAAAGTTATAAGCTATAATAAGTTATATGGGCCTATTTGATTCAACGCCGGGTATTCCTGCCGATACAAGTTCTGCTAATAAAAAACCCGAAAAAAAGGATGTGGAATCTGAAAAACAACAGGTTATTGCCTATGGCTTCGAAGCTGCAGATTTAAATCCACCTTCCGGCGGGGAATGTGAGACCAAAGATGCCAACATTCATTTTATTAATTTCTTTGACTCTGCCGATTACTACAAAAACGCTAATGGGGTAATTATTCCATCAGGAATTTTCGACAAAATTGAGCAGCGTGGTGATGGCTATGGACATGTTTACTCAACAATTACGTGTAAAGACTATGATATGGTATACGAGAAAGAAAAACAGCTTCTGAACCACTTGAAAGATGGCGGCTGGATTTGCTTCTTAGTAACAGACACAATAATCGATTCCTATACTATTACTTATGCTTATGGGCATAATTCAGCCATAAAAAGTTGTAATGATACTGACCTTTGTAAACGACTACTAAATATTTACGGTATAAGCCGAAAGTCTATCGATGTAAACACTCAGGTTTCAGCTAAGAGAGATGAATTTATTCCACTAATGCGCGAATTCGGTATTGCAAAAAACTCATTTATTTTACGTGAAGCGAAAGGTACTCCAACAGTTCTGGCTGAAGTCGCAGGCAGTCCAGTTGGTTTAACCATTAATGGGAATCTTTTCTTTCTTCCTATTCATTACACACGAGCGTCTGATGCAAAGAAGATTGCAGAAGCAGTGACAGGAGCGATTATTAAGTATCGAAAAGATCGTGCAACATTTGTACCGTTATGGATAAAAGATCTTAAATTTAACAGCGAACACTCGATTGCGGCCGAAATTCTAAAACTAGAGTCTGCTCTTCTTGAGCAACGGCAGATGGCTCAGGTTTTCGATGAATATAAGACAATTTTAGTAACACAGTCTGACACTTTGCGGAATGAAGTTGCGTCTATACTTAAAGATTTTTTTGGCCTAAATGCCGTGCCTATGAATGAAAATGTTGAAGATATAAAAATTATAGATGGTCATGGGCAAATACAGTTTCTGATGGAATGTAAAGGTACTAACAGTGGCGTTACACGAGAATATATTAATCAAACAGATTCTTTTAGGGAAAGGAATAATCTTACTATTACCATTCCTGCAATTTTGATGATTAATAATGAAAAAAAGATAGAAAGTATTGAAAAACGGCAAAGCACGAAAGTTGTAAATGACCAAATTAAAAAAGCCGTAAGTGACAATATCTTAATTATTCGAACCATCGATCTTCTCTTCCTTATGAAACAGTATGAAAGCTTAGGCATTTCAGAAAGAAAAGATGGGATTAAAAAACTTTTCAATTCGGGCGGTGGTTGGCTAAAAGTGAACGATACAGAACATCATATTTTAAAGAGTATTGACGATGTGAGCGCGCTATAAGGAGGGGCGAGCCATTACTATCAAGTAATGACATATCATGACCGGGAACCGGTGTTTATTAATGGGACAATTAAGTTGTTAATACTTTCAAAGTGACATAAAACATTGCAAGTATGGATAGATTCTAATATTATATATGCTTAGTTAAAATCGTTCGTCATTAAAAAGAATGAGCACACCTAATAAGTCGGAAATTCCAATAAAGCATCATTTCGTTCCAAAGTTTTATTTAGAAAATTTTTCCATACCAAATTCTGAACCATTAAACCTTTGGGTTCAGCAAGTAGGAAAACCTCCTCGATTATCAACACCCAAAAAAGAGGGATATGAAAGAAATTTACATACGATACTAACAAAGGACGGGACTGAAGACCGAAGTCTAGAGTTTGCGTTAGTGGAAAAAGAAGGGATAGCTGCATCCATTATCAAAAAGATAATCAAAGATAAGGGTGGCCAAAATATGTCACAAAGTGAAAGATTAAACTTTGCATTTTTTATAGGACTGATGCTTGTTAGGACTCCACAGTTTTTTACTGAAATAAAGCGTATGACCGCGATATATAATGATGCACTAACAAAAGCCCTAAATGGGGATACGGAACAACTCGCCAAGCTTGCTGCAGCAGCAAAAATGGGGACAGCTGAAGAATTCTTAAAAAATCGCTCAAAAGAAGCTATTAAAGATTGGTTAAAACAAGATAAAATGCACACTTACATGCATTTAATATCGATGGAAAGCCTTGCAAATACACACGCAAAAAAGATTTATGAAGATATGGGATGGTACTATTTACTTGCACCAGAGGGGTATGAGTATTGCACATGTGATGACCCCGTTATCAGATGGAGCCCAAACGACACAGAAGGATGGCGGCATGGAATTGGCCATGAAGAAACACAAATATTTTTCCCAATTAGCCCCCAAATTTGTTTCTTCGCCAAAAGAGGAAGGATTACCCAATCAGACTCAGTTCAATTTATAAATGAACTCATTGTGTGGCAGGCGCAAAGATTTGTATACTCTAGCTCAGAAAATCCTGAAATAAATATTTACCTTAAACAAAGAGAAGACCTAGAAAAAGTGCAACCTCGGAAAGTAGTAATTGATTCGCGTTTTAAACCCCTTGAAAGTTAGCAATTTCCCGCCTTCCTCCAGCCAGCCTTCTTCGCCTCGGCTTCAGTGCAGAACATCTGCTCGCCTTTACTGGCATCAATCTGCGTCTTGTCGTAGTCACGGCAACCCGGAGCGTGGTAGATCTTTTCCTTCTTGCTGGAGATGTTTCCTTTGATGTTACAGACCGTAGAAACACTGGAACTAGAACTCGCCTTTGCAGTGGCCTTTACAGCGGTTTTCTTACTCGATGACGACGAAGAGACGAGGAAGCTGCGCCGCAACTCTCCCAGAGGCCTTTATTGCCCTCGCGTGCCGTCACTTCCAACGCGTTGTAATCCTCAAGGCGTGGATGCGGGTATTGTTTATAGCTGTAGGCGTACCCTTCGCTGATCAACTGTGCACCGATGTCTTTCCCTTTTAATTCAACATAACGAAGCAGACGATCATACTTGTCCCGGTTATCGGCAGGATTTTCCACCAAAGTTACCTTCTTATTCTTCACAAGTTTCGTCATACGTGCGCTCGCTTCCTTACCAAAACATTGAACGTCTTTCCGTGGATCAACGGTTTCCGGCGTATCGATACCGATAATACGAATCGTCTCATCTTCACCATTAAGAAGTACGTGCAGCGTGTCGCCATCCACAACCTTCGTAACCTTCACGTTGTCAGCAGCAATGGCAAGGGGCACGACAGTTATTAATGCGAGGGAGGCAGAAATAATGCTCAGGCGACGGTTATACATAATAGAAAAGGAGAAGAGGATTATGTAATGCTATGGCAATAAAATTTTTAATAGGATTGAAAACTACTTAGAATTTCATTCCATTTAGGGTGACTTTTATTTTCTACCAGAATCAAATCGCCATTTTTATATACAGGACTGCCCATAAGACCCTCTTTTATTATTGCATCTAATGCTTTTTGGCCAGAACCTATGGAAGTATTGAATTGATAAACCTCAACATCAATTCCATTGATACTAACACCAAATCCATTCTCTGCGGCAAGTATGCCATAATACTTTTCAGTCTTTTCGCCCACCTGCAGATCTGACTGTGTAAAGTGAGCCATTAGCCCATCCAAATTTTTTTCTACTGTTACCGAAGTTTTATCAACTTTGACATTGTTTTCTGGTGTCGCTGAACTACAGGCATTAAGTAAAATACATGCTGATAAATATACAAAAAAAGTTTTCCGTCGTGATGTCAGACGCATAGTAAAGCGGGGAAGCAACCCAATAATAGCGATTGTATTGCTATATAGCAACTGCTACAAAGCCACTAAAGCGATAGCGTTATTGGACGATAACGTTATGGCTGATCACTTTCCAAAACTAATGGGCATGGGGGACGTAACCAAAGCACTAGGTGTTACGCGCCAGTATATTGATTATCTTGTAGAAACAGGTCGTCTGCGTTGCCAGCGTATTTCGACCGGCAAAGTATTTCTCGCCAGCGATATTGATGCATTTAAGAAGGAGCGATTGCGCAAACAACGAAAGTAAAATTCTGCATCTAGCACCACCAACAACCCTCCAATAGTCCACCAATTCTATAGGGATGCCGCTATGAAATATTTGACCATCACAAAAACATACTTATGATTCATTCAGTTTATCATTCTATTGCTCACCCCTTCGTCGCGGGACGTTAAACCGATACAGGTGGAGCAGTAAAAGTAATTCACACGCGGCTTCCCGGCGCACTGGGTCGTACGAATTACGAAATGATGAGGATTTATTTCTCATTTGCTCGTTATTCGTGGCTCATAAGATTAATCAGCGGCTCAAAGACGACACTAAGCCTATCTCGTATATTTGTCATGAGAAGCCTAAGCGTTTTAGTACCGGTAAATCAGTGGTTGAAATGACTGCACATTACCCGGAAGAAAATCCGGCTGATGCAGTTGAATTAATTGCGCACTGCTTAACAAAAATCGGAATATTTGGATAAAGGCACAGTTCATACCTAGTATTTACATTATATAAAACTAGGTTAGCATGACAGCATGCAGCGCTCATCCGATTTCTTAGACACCAATACTGTTAAACGCAGAGTGGCTATTTACATACGTGTTTCTACGTCTGAACAACGAATCGATGGCTATAGCTTAGAGGCGCAAAACAGCCGCCTATCAGCTTATGTGAATAACAATCCTGCCTTAAATTTGATTACCAAACCCGGATGGATATATACGGATGTTCATACGGGAAGTGACTTAAACAGACCAAGCCTTACCCAATTATTAGAAGACGTAAAACAAGGTAAGTATGACGCAGTATTAGTATGGAAAATTGATCGACTATCCCGGAACCTCAAGCATCTATTAATAATTTTTGAAGAACTGGAAAAGAACAATGTTAGCTTTATTTCATTGCAGGAAAACATAGACTTCAAAGGCCCGATTGGAAAACTCATTTTTCAAATATTTGGTGCAATAGCCCAGTTCGAGAGGGAACTTATAAAGGGACGTACCCAGATGGGCAAAATAGCGTCTGCAGAAGCGGGGAATTACACGGGAACACACATTCCATACGGACTAAAACCAAAAATAGAAAAGGGTAAAAAGGGAAAGAAGTTGGAAGTGGATATGGATGAAAAAGAAACGGTCGAAAATATTTACGACTGGTACATCTATGATCATATGGGAGATGTAGCCATAGCTAAAAAACTTAATGGCCTTAAGATTCCACGGGCGTCATGGGAGAAGGAAGGAGATTCATGGGTAAAACACAATTCTAAAGCAAAATGGACTCACAAAATGGTGACATACATTCTGACAGATACCATTTACCGTGGTGAATTTGTAGCTAATACTAAAGATGATTCAGGCTCTGAATTACCGCCTGAGCAATGGACTACCGTAGCCATACCAGCGGTTGTCTCAGAGCTTACATATCAGCAAGCCCAATATACACGCCTAAACAAGCCAGGTGGAGCTGCCAAGAATGATTACTTGCTATCCGGAAAGCTTGTAGATATGGACTTGGCCTTTCCCAAAAAATTCGTTGGCGCCAAAAGAACCAAGGGCGGCTTCAGTTATCGCCGTAAGCCATTCGAACGCGAAGGGATCCATTATTCTGTGTTTGAAGTTACCGGACGGCAAATCGAAGAATATGTATGGGGCAAGATTATGGAAGCGCTGAAAGATCCAGAAATATTTATACAAAAGTACTTGAGCAAGGAATATGCGAATCCAGACAGATTAAGCAAAATGCAGACAGAGCTAATAAATCTGCGAGCGCAAATTATAGAAGACGAAATGGCTATACAGAGAATTGAGAAATCGTATGAAGATGGCACATATTCAGAAGAAAAAATGGCCAAAAAGGCCTCCGAGCGAACTGTACAAATTACCAATGCCCAAGGGCGCATTCAGCAAATTGAAGATGAAATGAGAATTATTAGTTCCGTTGATATCGAAGTTCAGAAATTAAAGGAGGCCTCTGAACAGGTTAAATATCGTTTAGACAATCTTGAACCAAGGCATAAAAAAGTTCTATGCGGACTGTTTTTGGAACGCGTTGAAATGCGACGAAAGAAAGTAGAAGGAGTATGGCAGGTACAAGCCGAAACCTATTTCAGGTTCAACCCTAGTAAGTTCACCGAGCCTGTGGTCAAGGGTAGAACCACAAAGGGTCTAACCAAAGCCAATATTGAAGAAGTGTTCGGAAAAAATGATAAGTTTGGTAGGCCAGGGTGGACTTGAACCACCGACCCCAGGTTTATAAGTCCTGTGCTCTAACCACCTGAGCTACTGGCCCTTGTTACAAATAAAGTAAATGAACACTGATCGGTTACTACTATATTCAGTATACGTTTAAAAAACCCGGCTAGGCTAGGGGACTTCGATAAATACATTCGATAGCATCTTTATACTCAATTCCAAATGACACGCCGAAAAAAATGAAGATTCAAGATGTATGAATCAAGGTTTACTATTACTTCTCGGCCTTTACGGCTACCGATACCGTCTGGGCGACAGTGCCGATCTTTACCTTAATGTTAAAGCTACCGGCGGCCTTAATAGGCTCAGGAATATCAATATCTTCAATGGCAACATCCACATTGTGCTGGTCGCGCATGGCTTCTGCCACGTTCTCTTCTGTAATAGCGGCGTATAACTTGCCGGTCTTGGTTACTTTGCGGGTGAATTCCACCGTTTTACCGGCAATAGCCGATGCAACTGCAGTCTGGCGGGCGCGATCTTTCTCTTTTTCCTCTGCACGCTTGCGGATTTGATCCGCATAACGGCGACGCACTGTTGGCGTAGCTACCAAAGCCTTACGCTGTGGGAGCAAACAATTTAGCGCAAAGCCGTCTCCGACAATCAAAAGATCGTTCTTTTTGCCTATGCCGTTGACGTCTTCGAGGAGGAGAACTTCCATGATAATTGCGTTGAAAGGTGAGCAATACGTAGTCTTTTTGCCCATAGATACTAAAAAGCCCAAGTAGTGTACGTGATACCCTATTCAACGTCAATGGTTTATAGGTTGACCGGCTATGGTGTAATATAACTCTATTCTTTGAAAATCAGCTTATATATAAACATATCGACTAATCTCCTAGAGGAGAGTTCTTAGCCAGCCAAAGAATGACAGCCAGTTTTCACCGGTCTTAAAGGCCCGCTGCTGCTTTACATACCACTGATGCAGTGTCAAAAACCTATCCGAATGAAGCGCGATGGCATCAATATGCACTCCCTGTATTTGCTCATGATGTGCGTAGGTATACTGGGGAGAATAGAGGAAAATAGCCGGAACATCTTTCTTAAGCATTTCCTGCAAATCCTTCAACGCCTTCGTCCGATCTGTATCACTGGCCGTGCGGCGGATAGTCTCCAGAAGCGAGTCTGCCCTGAAAGACGTGTACTGAGATAAATTATACGCGTCGCGACGCAGGTCTTTGTCTTTCCCTGTTACTTTCTGTACGCCACTGGAATGCCAGTACGGGTAGCTGTCCAGGTTATCCAGCAAAGACTGGCCAAAAAGAAGAACATCATAATCGCGTGTCAGAAGCCGCTGCTCAAACTCTTCAGACGTGGCAGGTACAATCACCTGTACCTGGACACCGAGTTCCAGCCATTGTTTTTGAATGGCAGATGCCACCTGTTTATATGCTTCCGGCGCAGGGCTGGTGAGGAGTGTCAGCTTCAATAAATCACCCTTTTCATTACGACGAATACTTACCTGGTCGCCAGATTGACGTCGTCGCAGAAAGCCATGATCCAGATACAAATTTTGCATAAGAATCTGATTATTCTTCGGAACTTTTCCATCTTTGGAATCCAAAAACAACTGCAAAAGTTGCTGCTCTACCAGCGCCCGGCCATACGTCTCTCTATCCGGAGCAACATACACATAGTGCGAATCGACAATCTTGCCACCGGCATCTGTGAGCCGCAGAAGATTATCACCGCTTTTCAGGACTCCGGCGGCGGCCATTGAAAGCGGCAATATCCAGGTCCCGGTATTGGTGGCAACCGTTTGAAGTGGCGCGGTATTGATGTGCGAACCCTGCTCAAGATTGGTATACGAGCCTGTCAACGTAAATGTTGCGCCGCTTTCCAGGTATAAGACAGGCGGAATATGCAACACGCCCACTGCATTGGTGTCTCTCTTTTCCAGCAGTGCCTGCAGGCGCAAACGCTCGGGCACAAACCAGCGCGAAGAATAGAGCGAGCCCTGGGCAGCCTCTGCATCAAAATGATAGCGCCAGTCCGATGTATCAATTTCCAGCAAAGGTGTATCGACAATTTTCTGTTCATGAATCGTATCAATGATTTCCTGCTTATTGGTTCCCAGCTGTAAACCCAGCCGCAACTTATCATCCTTAAGAACGGCATGATCCAGGTTAAAGAAAAGCGCCACGTACTGCGGCAATGTATAGGTCTCAGCAATAAAATGCTTGGGGACAAGCAGGCGGCCATCCGCACTTCGCGGTACCGTACGCACGCCACCCAGATTATGCATATCCGAAAGCAATGTGGAGTAATCCGGGAAAATACGGAACACAACTCTGTCCAGCTGATAATACGGCTGAATAGAACGTGAAAATTTTTCCAGCGTCACTTCCGTGGACAAATCCGTCTCCACCACGCTCTTAATTTTATATGGCCCGGCACCAATGGGCGCAAAAGCGAAATCCAACGCCTGATCCAATTTGCCGGGCGGGATGCCCTCAAAAGACCGCTTGGGTAGTAATCCCATGGTCAAATTACTGGGGAAAAAACTATACGGCTGGTCCAGTGTAAAACGGGCCGTCCGATCATCAATTTTTTCTATATGCACGCCACGAAAGTTCTGTTGCAAAATAGTATTCGGGAAATCCGGATCCTGAATCGTCTGAAACGTGAACAGGACGTCATCAGCCGTAACCGGATGCGGGTCCCGTTCCGTGGAATCGTGCCAGAATAAATTTTCCTTCAATGTAAGCGTATAGGTCTTCGTGTCTTCGGAAATATTCAGTGTGGCCAGGTCGGGTTCGATATTCTTGGTTTTAGGGTTGTATTTTAAGAGGCCGGCAAACACCAGCGACACAATGTCACGGTTCACATCGTTCGTGACTGCGAACCAGGGGTTGAGCGGCGCGAGCTTGCCTACAGATCCTTCAATGTACGTCCCGCCGTTTTTGGCTGCCAGTATGGTGTTATCAGTGTAAAACTTGTGCACCAAAGACGCAAAACTGAGTACGAACAGTCCCAGCAGGACAATCAAGCTGTACCGCTCCCATTTGCCCATGGCAGACACAAGTGCGCGAAATCGCGAAATCATCGGCACCATGGTAGCGGATAAGTAAAAATGATGCAGGTATTTTCTCTAACAGGTTTGATGTCCGGGACTTGAATGATAAGCACTAAAAAAACTTACAGCTGATATCTTAAAGCTCATAGCTTATTAGAACCACCACTCAACAATGGAGAGTACAAAAAAGACGATACTAAGGACAATCGTTGCCTGATAAATCACTTTCTCCGCCCCGCGGCGCTGCACGTACGTAGCACCACTACCACCAAATGTAGCGGAAAGGCCGGACATACGATGCTGCAGCAGAATGCACAGCGAAAGCAGTAGAGCGACGACAATCTGAATGGCAATAACAATATTCATGGCAGAATGGTAATAGGGAAGGGGATTTAGCGCAACGGTAAATATGGCTGTATTGTCATAGTATTTGCCCCTGAGCATTTATATACATCTTGAACTCAAGCTAAAGAACAAGAGAGTAAATAAGCTGGACTATAATAAAACTACCCACAAAGAGGCCCCATAAAAACAAAATCTGACGCTCACGACTTCCGGTCTTTTTACAGGACCGTATAATGAGAGTAAGAAGAATGATGCCAAACAGCCAATTGAAGGGATTCATCAAAAGATCAAACGTAACAGGCTTCATTTCCGGACATGGTGGACCGCTTTTATAAGCCTCCAGGCAATCAAGCCACCAAATAGTAGAAATAAACACAATAAACGAAAGGCCACTGCACAAAATGGCATAAAAAATATTGAGCAGATAATCGGCTACATAATGACTATCTGCATGATTATTAAAGCTAGTCATATGGATAGCAGGATGATTAATATTAAGACGACTTGTTACTAGCTTTGTAATAGCTCTTTCTATTCTCGACCGCGACCAGAAAGGCCGCTCCCAAGTTGGTATGCTCCAAATAATAGACAAGAAGTAGGCATTCTGCCTTTGGATGGTAGAAAAGGCGGTTCGACTCCACTGAAGCTTTGCACACTATTATTGGACCACGAGCGAGCAATGTCCGCTTGCGGACTGCGAGTCGAATGGTGGGCGCCAAGGGATTCGAACCCGTGACCTACTCGGTGTAAGCGAGTCGCTCTAACCAACTGAGCTAGGCGCCCAATGATGTGAAAATACTTCTTTCTCCGTACCGCCGCGACTCGGTTGTTTTCTGCCGTCCCGTCCGGGACTGGCCAACTGAGGCTCGACGCCCAATGATGTGAAAATGCTTTTCATGAAATACATGGCTTGCCCGCCGTAGCCCAGAGACGAAGGTGGGCGCCCTATACTATCACATTCTTTTCATCTGCAAACAGACAAATATGAATATCCGCGAAGTTATAAAGCCCATGATTTACAAATCAGTGCAAACCAGATAAATGTAACAACGAAGTCGTATTACCCCTGTAGTGCAGCAAAGATTTCCTGCATGAGCTGTACGATAGTGGAAAAACGCAGTTCAAAAGGAATATTCAACAGGCGGCTGATCCAGGAAACGAAGAAGAAAGCGATAAATGTGACAAACAAACCAATAATAGCGTAACGGATTGTGTTCACTGCCTTCTTGATGCGGTCTTCATTGCCGGCGGAAAGAATGAACGTAATACCTCCGAAAATAATGAATACTAGACACAAGAGAGAGGCGACAATAAGCGCCAAAGCAATAAAAGTGGCAATAATTTCAATGATGTTGCCGTTTTCCAATAAATCGCGGAGCATAAGAGGGAGAGAAGAAACTACGCGGCTTTCTGCGGCTCCAGAATCTTCATATTGATTCTCTGGGATGTGTTGCCACCGATAATGCGAAGAAGGGTACGGAGAGCCTGGACTGTCTGGCCGCTTTTGCCAATGAGCTTACCCATATCACGCTCACTCACTTGTACCGTCAGCAAAATACCGAGATCATCGATACTTGGCTCAATGACAAGCAAATCATGGTCCTCGATAAGAGAATCGAGAACAAAGCGCAGAAAGGCGTACCCTGGGATATCGGTCGTAGCAGTCGTCATATCCGTGGAATTGTAATGGTGTTGTGAAATTTTGTCAGGAAAAGCTCTTTACACTGCGGCTGGAACATCTTTCTTTGACTTACGCTTGGTATACGTGGCAATAAATTTATCCATGTCTTTCATGCCATTTTTACGAAGAAGGCGGGCAACAGTATTGCTTGGAATAGCGCCCTTCTCAATCCACTTGGTAATATTCTCTGGATTGTGCTCAAAAATGGCAGGGTTCCGGGCTGGCAGATAGTGGCCCAAAATCTCCATGAATTTGCCTTTTACCGGCTTACGCTTCTCTGCCACCACGAGGCGGTAGCTTGGAAGGTTTTCACGGCCGGTGCGCTGTAAACGGATAACCAACATAAAGTGGACCCGTACTCTAGAGAGGGAAAGAAGGTTATGCAAGATAATTTATGCAATTGGCCAGCCGTCGCTCTCTAAGAGCTATGGCCGGCAAGTAGTTGATAGCTTGTAATGAGGAGCCGGAAATGATGATTGGCTGTAAATATTTGATTTATAGAGCCAAATATACATCAAAATTTACTCACTACTCACCTCGCCCTCGTCAGTTGGATTCCTTCAAGATTCTTCACGCCGCCTTCTTTCTGCAGATATATTTTTAAAAGAGGCAATACCTGCTGGCATTCCTGGGCGGCAATACTGTGGGCAGCGGAAATATAAAGAGTTGCATCGCTGTAGCGCTCCACGTGAAGATCAGCTGAGAACTGTGGCAATGCCTGCCGCAGCCACTCTTGGGCAATATGCACAATGTGTGATGCTGTCGCCTGCGCCTGGAGTCCGCGCTTTTGAAGCACTTTGGGGAGAAGACTGCTGATACGATCCATGAATCTTTAATGGTATGACGAATACAAATTACCGATATGACGGAAGTGTACCCCTGGAAATCCTAAGCACTAAGCATCAAATGATAAATCGAGATTGTCCGACAGTTGCTATGCACCCACTATTTCCGCGGTTTTCGCTGCTGTTTCGTCCCATTTCCATGGCCGCGGGGCAGGGGCACTAAACGATTTTTTACTGAGCGCCGCAATAAACGCCTCTGTAGTCGGTTCCACGAGTAAGGCCGTATCCGATGCCACTTCCGGAATGGACGCCCGTGCAGAGGCAATAACCGGGCAGCCGACCGCTTCCGCTTCCACTACCGGCAAGCCAAACCCTTCATACAGGGAAGCAGTCACGCAGGCATCAGCCAGTGCGTACAGCGCCGGCAGGTCCACATCGGAAATAGAAGATAGAAAACGAGCGCCTGGCGGCAGGTGCAACGATGCCGCTTCTTTTCCTCCGGTCACAAGAATAAGTTCGCGCCCGCGTGTCTCCGCTTTCTTAAACGCCTCCAATAACATGGGTACATTCTTGTGTTGCTTGGCATTTCCAACGTACAGGAAGAATGGCTTGAACAGACTGTATTTTTGTCTGACTGCCTCCATAACCGATGCGGCAGGCCGATGAAACATATCCGCCACGCCTTCGTATATAACCGTTGTTCGCTGCGCTGCATACTTGCCGTAAAAATAGGCAAGTTCTTGTTTGGTGAACTCGCTCACGGCAATAATATGCCTGGCCCGCCTTACTGCCCGGTACATCAGAATTTTATACGCCATCTGTTTTACCGCAGATGCCTGGTTGGGATAACGATGCAAAATGAGATCATGGATAGTAACAACAAACGGCACCGGGCAAAAAAACGGCACATTAAAATGTAAGGCAACATACAAGTCCAGTTGTGCCTTGCGGATGAGACGCGGCAGCTCCCATTGCTCGGCCGCGGAGTAATGACCGCTTTTCACCTCCCGAACAACGGCATGTGCTGCAAGCGGTCTGAGCCATTCTTCATGTTTTGATTGGACAAATAATACGTACTGAACCGCATCATTCCGCTGCAAAAGGTGCGTTACCAATTCACGCGAATACCGCCCAAGACCGGTAGACGTAGCTGCAAAACGACAATCAATACCAATTCGTTTCATATGTGTCATGATAGAGGCATGACTATAGCAGAAGCTCTTGCCCCGGGCACACTCCCGAAACTGGACCTGGAAGTACTGCTGGCCTGGCTTATGAAGCAGAACCGCGCCTGGCTTATAACACATGCGGACCTCACGATTCCCACGCAGTACCTGTCACGATGGCACTCCATTCTTGAGCGACGCCGGAACCATGAACCGGTGGCGTACATTATTGGCGAGAAAGAATTTTACGGCCGCGTATTCAACGTCAATCGCCACACGCTCATTCCGCGTCCGGCAACCGAAGGGCTGATTTCTGTCATCAAAGAATTTATGGAAGACCGGAAAAATAGTATTCATGCTATTGATACGGACATTGTGGCAACGGCAAAAAATATCCGCGATGGCGACATTCAGACAATCGTGGACATAGGAACCGGCAGCGGCTGCATAGCCATTACACTGGCGCTTGAATTTCCAGCCATGAAAATAATCGCCACCGATATCTCCGAAAGCGCACTCCAGGTGGCAAAGCAGAACGCCAAACTCCACGGCGTCGCACACCGCATCAGTTTTTTGCAGGGCTCTTTACTGGAACCCATCAAACATCTTCGCGAATCCTTTTTAATCGTCTCGAATCCGCCCTATATTCCGGCTGATACGGAACTGATGCCGGACGTACAAAAATATGAACCCGAAAGCGCGCTATTTGCCGGGAAAGAAGGGACCGATGTCCTGAAACCGCTGGCAGAAGGGGCATTAGCGCATCCGTTTTGCAGAGGATACGTGTTTGAATGCCGGAAAGAACAGGCGCAATCATAAACTAAAAATCCCCCTGCAGCTTGCGCCACAGAGGGGTAGGGGACATCGGGACACCAGAGAAACTACGGATGATTTTTTGTCTGACCGACTGGCTCCATGCTGATATCGTCAATCCACATTTCGCCAATCTCACCGACAATCCGGAATTCCATGGTAAGGGATGTGGCCGTCGGTTCAATGAAAAAGAACCGCTCCACTTTCACCCAGCGGCCGACAGTGGTGAGCTGTTGTTCCAGGTCGCCATCGGACAGAATTTTCCATGAGCTTGGCGCGTCTTTGTACTGAACGATTCGTACCTTGCCCGCATCTTCCGACCCGAGTGCCACAAGATACCAGAACTGAAGTTTCATTCTGGCACCGTAGGGAACCGGCACTTCCTTAAAGCGGTACGACTGGTTACCCGGAATTTGCGCCTCCACATGAAGGCTGTCCGGCGCCGACAGGAATATTCTGCTGTCCCGTCTATCGTCCGGAATAGATTCCGGACTCATAAAAGACGGCATGGAAACAGGCAGGTTTGCCGGCTGATCCAGCACAAGCCTGTCGGCAAATTGTGTCGCGCCCAATGTGAGCAGCAAGGTACGCGAACCGAGCAATGCATCGTACAGTCCGTATAAAAAATGATCATGTTCCAGATGAAGACGCACCTGGACGCAGGCACCCGGACCAATAATCCAGGTGGACTGCTCGGACGTGGCGACGAGCCTTACCACGGCTTTCGCAATGGGATCGGGCGGATCTTCATGGTTCGGATCGTGCGGCCAGACCTGCAAAACAGCCCGTTCCCGGCACCGCTTTTCATCATCGGCGGAGGGAATGACATCGGCCGTGGCAGACAGGCCGCCGGAACCGGTAACGGTTATAACCGATGCGCGCGGCGCGGCGTGCGCAGGCACACGGGAATTTGAAACCATGGCATGAATGTTGGCCACGGTGTTCTTGGGACCAATGATAATGGGCAGCTGGCTGTCGTTCCGAAGAACGTACGACACCTGCCAGAATCTGCCGTTTGCCCGGCCCTCGGAAATACCGCGGGAGACAACAGTCCATGGCCTGGAAAGTGCCGAAACTGATTCAGACACTTGCCCCTGGCATGCGGCCATCATGACGCAGAACAAAGAAGTGATCATCCGAATCTCTCCTGTGGTGTAAAAAATCGATGTCCGAACCCACACGTATCAAACGATACGAAGGGATAAGAAGAAGGCTAAAGAGCGGGAGAAAAATGGGCAAAGAAGTAAGTATGGAACAAGCTTTCCACGGCTTCACTGCTGCAAAAAATGTGTTTTTCAAGCTCCATGTTTCAAAGCATGACAATTCCCGTTCAATGACCCGCAGGTAGCAGCCGCACATACTTTGCACAGTGCCTGACGTTCATTAATCCAGCCGGTCACCCCACTTCAACTTATTTCGAAGTGTTGCGTAAAAACCGTCTGTCTTAAGGCGCAGAAATTTTACCGTCCGCGCGCTCCGCTTGGTTCGAATGATGTCATGCCCCTGTAGAGACAGATGTGTCTGGCCATCTAATGTGAGGCTTACTTCTATCGTATGAAATTTATTCGGCTTGGTCAGTATTTCCACTTCCACTTCATGGTCACCCGGAATGACAATGGGCTTCTGGCTAAAACTCTGCGGATTAATAGGCGTTAAAATAGTGGCCGACATTTTAGGGTGCACCACCGGTCCGCCGGCTGCCAGCGAATAAGCGGAAGAACCGGTAGGCGTTGCGATAATAAGACCATCAGCGCGATAAATTGTAAGCTCTTCGCCGTTAATAGAGGTCCGCAAATCCACCAGACGGGCAATGGATCCCTGCGACAATACCGCTTCGTTCAACACGCAGCCGCTGTGAATTTTTTTTCCGTCACGAAAAGCATCAACATCCAATAAGGCACGCTCATCAATGGTACCCTCGCCACGCAAAAATTTTGGCAGAGACTCTGGAATGTCCGTAATCATCATCTCGGCTAAAAAACCAAGCATCCCTAAGTTCACGCTCAGAATAGGAATAGACGGATCTGCCAACTCGCGCACGGCCCGCAGAATCGTGCCGTCACCACCGACGACTATCAGCAAGTCCAAACCTTTCTCTATGTCGAATAACTCATGATTGGCCGCTTCTTCCATGTCGTTACAACGCCTGCGGTCCAGCAATACCTCCGCGCCGGCCTTTTCCAAACTATCAATTAACATACGCACGGCTTCATCGCGCCGGCTAAGGCCGGACTTTACCGTAATACCGACTTTTTTGTAGGCAAGCATAAGAGAAGAAGTAATTAGGGTCGGGCGATAGTAACTGCATGAATCTGCTCCAAAACGGATATAACCGTATCAGCCGTACGCTGCCAGGTAAAGTGCGCTGCCTGCGCGGGCCCGGCTGCCGACAGCCGCTCGCGGAGTGTTTGTTCTACCAGTAACCGCTCCAGACCATGTGCAATGGATTCAACACTTTCCGGGTTTACCATATATGCCGCGTCACCGGCTACCTCGCGCAGACTACCGCGGTCCGATGTAAGAACCGGCACGCCGCAGGCGAGCGCGTCCAATACCGGCAACCCGAACCCCTCATATAAAGAAGGAAGCGCAAAGACTGTCGCACTGCCCAGGAGCTGGCCGTATTCGGCATCAGTAATATATTTTTTCCATTCCACGCCCGGCGTGCTGTCTATTAACTGCAGAATATCGTCATCCTGCCAGCCGCGGCTGCCAGCCAGAACCAGACGATACCGGGCGCGAAGGTATTCGGGCAACAGCGCATATGCTTGGATAAGCCGCACCTGATTCTTGCGCGGGCATAACGTAGCCACGCACACAATAGTGTTGCCACCCGGTTTTGACGGCTCCGACGACGCATGCATGGGCCCGGCAAAGACAGGAGTAACATGATGCGACGATAATGATGGATACTGAGCCAACAGATCTTTTTTTGTCGATGCACTGACCGTAAAAATATGACGGGCATTCTGCAGCGTGCGCGACAACGTCAAACGCTCAATGAACCGCGCTTTGCGGTTATGCGGCTCTTTGCGAAACGCGATAAGATCGTGCACCACCGGCACATACGGAAACCGACGGCGCAGCAAGTACGGCACCAAGTAACTCGTCGGACTTACATACACCGTACTATGGGACTGATTCCGCAAAAGCGATGCCACGCGCATGTGCCATTTCCAGCCGGAAAAAGGAATAAGCACCTGCACTGCGCCGGCCTCCTGCCAGCCAAAGGGGAGGGGAGTATCCGTAAAACAGGTCACCGGAAAATTACGCGCCAGAAGTTCCGTCATCAGCCCATAGACCCACTGTCCCTTGCCGGTTCGCTCGGCCTTGCACGCCTCACGGACATCGATGGCTACGTGCATGAAAAGAGGGAGAAAAGCCACTCAAGTTCCGAGTATACCCTAGTGACAAAGAGAGTTGGATGGTATCATGAAGATCATGCCTTCTGGAACCCTGAAACAGATCATACGATTGGATTTGGAAGAAAAAATCCTGAACGGAAGTGCCATACTGGCTGCAGCATCTGTATTTATGCCATGGCTGTCCGGTGAATGGCTGGGAAGTGATAACGTGGTGTCCTTCAGTGGTTTTAGTTTCTATACGTCCTTTCTGGGTTTTGCCATTTTTCTCCTGCAGCTCGGCATTGTGGTCATTACCGTTGTACCACTCCTTGGCGGCCCGTTACTGGTAAAACGGCGCCACAAAGACAGTATCCGGCTTTTACTCTCTATACAGGCAACTATCCTGCTATTGGCCACCCTTACGGTTCTTACGCATATTACGTTTGATTTTGCTAAAATGGAGGTGCGCTACGGTATTTACATTGCGCTTATCACCAGTCTTATTACACTATTCGAGATCACTGTGCATTACCTCGGCCACCGAAAGATGGAATTACAGGAAGTGTTCCATCATCCGGAAGAAACAATTGATAGAGAACGCATGGAACATATGGAACACAAAGAACCGCTGCGCTACGTTCCGCCGCCACCGCCGCCTCCCGCACCGTCCGAACCCGAAGATCACCGCCGCTACCCATGACCACCGAAGAAACCCCTGCACCTACACCGGCAATAAACGCAGATGCTGCAACCACTCCCGAACAGGCAGTTTCGGCTCCTGTGGCAGTAACGTACACCGATGAAGATATGGTCTACGTAGACCCGGAGTTACGCACGGTGGTTGGCAAAGTGGAATTTAATAAAAACGGTAACCCGAAAAAATTTGAAATGCCAATTGTGGAGAGCATGGGCAAAGACGGCAAGCCCCGCAAGCGCTCGCTCACCAAGCGGTATTACCCGTGGGGGACCTACAAATCCATGAAGAAAGTGTACAAGCTGGAAGGCAAGCCGCCAAAATATGAACCGAATGTCACACTGGATGACGTAATTGAAAAGGCGTTGGAGCAGCCGTTTTGGTAGAGGATAGAAACTAAAACCACTGTACGACTCTGCTCAGTTTGACAGTTTTGTAGTGAAATTTCAAAAATCAGGGTGACCGCTCCCGGCCGCAGTGCGAGTTAATAAAATGAATGTACGCACATATTCAATCGCAAGACTGACCGAGATAAGCGCTGTACCGCTGATAAAAAATATCCTTACACTTCTCTCTATCAAACCGCATAAGACATCGCTCTGATTATAGAATTAATTCAAAAGCCCGCACACCCGTTCCACCTCTTTCATGGAACCGACAATAATATTGGTCCGCTGATCAATGGATTCGATCTTCACATCTAAAATAGGAGCCTTACCGGTACTTGCCATGCCACCGGCCTGTTCCACTAAATACGCAAAGGGGCCGCATTCAAATACCAGCCGGAGCTTTCCATGGGGGTACTTGCCACCGCCGATATTCACAAAAATACCGTTTCCCTTGCTAAGAACATGGTGAATGTCCGTTACCATACAGCCGGTGTAACGGAGCGTAAGACCGCTCTGCATCCAGCCTTCCACCAGCGTCCGGTACGCAGCATTCTCTTTCGTAGCAACCAGATTACCCACGCTGTACGATTTTGGATTATCACCGATTCCCAGAAAGCCATGAAGTAATATAAATTCACCCATTTCATCCAGAATAAATTCATGCACTCCGTTCCCGGTACTGTAGACAAGCAGTGTCCGTGGTCCGTATAAAACATACAGTGCGCCCACCTGCTCGCGCGGCGTCCTGCCTATCAGCTCTTTGCCTGCGTAGATTCCCACAATCGTCCCGACCGTAAAATTAGTATCCACTACCGACGAACCATCGAGCGGATCAAAGACAACCGAATACGGCGCATCATCACGAAGCTCTATGACGCTCTGCTCTTCTTCGGAAATAAAACTGGCTACCAGCCGGCTCTCATGCAGGTGCCGGGCAATAATATCATTGCTGATAACATCCAGTTTCACCTGAGCGTCACCATACTGATTAAACGTTCCGGCCAGGCCCGCTTCCGTCGTGCGCAGGGCATAATGAATATATTTACAGGCACGCGCGACTTCTAAAATAAGATGACGCAGCGTATCCGGCGCACCGGTTTCCTGTAGATGCACACTCAGTGATGGACGTGAGACAGGCATAGACATACGTATTAAAGGAGAGGAGATGCCGCATGAGTCGTATTGCCGATAAACGGTAATACCATAATATTAGCACTGGCCGGGTCATGGGCCAGGCCGACAATAATACCTAAAAATGCAAAGAACACGCCGATGATCCAAAGCCGCATGGTTACCTTGCTTTCGCCCCACTCCAGCGCCTCAAAATGATGGTGAATGGGTGCCGCCTTAAATACTTTCTTGCCGCCACGAAATTTCTTGCTGGTCAGCTGAATAATGACGGACAGCATTTCCACGACAAACACAAAACCGACCAGGGGCAGGACAAGTAATTGATCCATGAGAAGCGCAATTACTCCCAACGCGCCGCCGAGTGCAAGTGCGCCGGTATCACCCATGTAAAACAGTGCCGGTGGTACATTATGCCATAGAAACGCGGCAATGGCGCCAGCTGTGACGGCGCAAAAGCCGGACAGAATATACAGGCCTTTCAAGTACGCCAATAAGCCGAATGATGCGAAGGCGATTACGAGCAATCCGCCCGCCAGGCCGTCCAGGCCGTCAGTCACGTTTACGGCGTTAGCGGTTGCCACAATAATGAACACAAAGAGCGGAATATACAGCCAGCCAATGTATAAAAATCCAAAATACGGAATATGAATGGAATCACGTTCCAGTTTAAAATAAAACCACAGCGCACCAAGCAGACCGATAAGCAGCAATGAACTGATTTTTGGCAACACTGCCAGCCCCTTACGCGCGCCCTGGTTCATAAAGAAACGCAAAAATATGTCATTGACGGGCCGGCCGCCGAAGAACAGCAAAAACAATGGCACTAACACGATGGCGGCAATAATAAGAAAGCCGGGAACCCCCAAATATAGAACAATATCGCTGTAAATACTGAGCGGCGAACTGAATATAAACACGATTCCCGCTGTGATTGCCAGAATACCCAGCGCAAAAAACAGCTTCATGGTTGGACTCATTTCGCGGATTTTCTGCTCGTCAATTCCGACAATATTAATGTAATCATCCACTATA
>JAQBQQ010000006.1 GCA_028286915.1 Candidatus Peribacteria bacterium
TGAAACCTGCCGCACATCTTATGAGTTTGATACTCGTACTGTGCAGCAGATACTGCTTGGGTTCGACGCGAACTTTGAGGAGTATATGAACGGTTCTCTGGAGCCGCTTACTTTACAGGATGGCTATGAGGCTGAAAAAAGAAACGGTTTTGCGTATGTGAATAAAGCTGATCCAGAAGCAAGAGTAAAAATGCGAAGAGATGGCTTGGATTTTTGCGTTTTTCTTAAGCAGGGAACCGATGACAAAGCAGGGACATATTCTGTGATGAATTGGAGAGAGAAAAATACATTTGCTATGTCGGCTTTCTATTCATTGTTAAATATTGCCGAAATAATGAAGCAGCAAAATCCAAATATATCTCTGGAGACAGTGAGAGAAACAATGAAGATTTATATATCGTCACGTAGCAGAAATAACCCGGTAACAGGCATGTGGGGAGGTTGTGAGGCTGGGGGAAACGGTTCAGGCAAAAGCGCTTTCGGTACGGAAGAGCAGCTTATTGTTATAGAAGAAGCAGTGAAACTATTGGAAGATGAGCATTCAAATAATACATATTCCAAAACGCAGTCAGTACCCGTAGGTGTACCAGCTCTTGTCCGCAGAGGAGAGAGAAGATACTAAAAACAGTTTTTCATAACATTGATTCATCCAGATTCCTTGTCTTATTTATCATTTCCACCTGTCGCTGCTTTGCCCGGACCACATTGCGGAGCAGGCTGGCAACTGTCATAGGTCCGACACCCCCTGGAGTTGGCGTAATGGCTGATGCCACTTCTGAGACAGAAATAAAATCCGTATCGCCTTTGAGCCCTTCTTCATCACGGCTCACGCCGATATCTATGACAACTGCACCGGGTTTAACCATATCGGCTGTAATCATTCCAGGCTTGCCGACGGCACAGAAAAGAATGTCCGCTTGTTTTGTAATGAGCGAGAGGCCGGCAGTTTTGCTGTGACACACGGTAACCGTTGCGCCACGGTTGAGTAGCATGATAGCCAATGGTTTGCCCACAATGTTGCTGCGGCCTACCACGACGGCGTGTTGTCCTTCTATCGGCACCTTATAGTAATGTAATAATTCAATGACGCCGGCGGGCGTTGCCGGGGGTAAATCCTCAAACTCTTTGGAGAGAAATGTTTTGCCGAGGTTATATGCCCCAAAACCATCCACGTCTTTTGTCGGCGTAATGGCACGCAGAATTTGCGGCGTGTGTTTTTCCAATTGTTTTGGCAGCGGCAGCTGGATAATAAAACCGCTCACGTCCGGTTCGCGGTTTAAATTCTCAATGAGCATCATGAGTTCCGGCAAACCGGTTTCTTCCGCCAGTTGAATATGTTCATGACGCATGCCGATGGCTTCGCAGCTCTTCAGTTTTTGCTTTATATAACTATTACTGGCGGCATTGTCGCCTGCCTGGACAACGACAAGTTTTGGATCGAGCTGTTTCACCTTTTTCTTGAGTGTCTCAAGAATGGCAGTTGCCACTTCGGTACCGGAGAGAATGCGTGCAGTCATGAAAGTTACAGGGATGGATGCTGAATGAGTTGAAAAATAGTTTCGGCTACTTCCTCTTTGGCGCCGGAAGTATCTACGCAGTGAACGGACTTGTCTGCTGCTGCGTAGGACAGATAGCCGTCATATATTTTTTTCTGAAATTCTGATTTTTCAAACAAATCATGATCATTCCGCCGGGCAAGCCGCTCCTGGCATACCTCGAAGGGCGGTAGAGTAAAAACAGTAACAGCCGGCTTGGGAAAGAATCGGTTTATGCCTGCCAGCCATGCAAAATCCATGCCAAGTGCTTCACCGTAGATAAGAGTGGAGGGGGCATAGCGGTCGCTTACGACGGTTTTTCCTTCCTGTAATGCCGGCTGAATTACATTTTCCACGTGCCAGGCTCTATCAGCGCAAAAAAGCAGTTGTAGTGCGGATGGCGGAAGTTTTTCCTCGCCGTTTAGTATCCGTCGTATCCAGAGGCCAATTGGCCCTTGTGATGGCTCGGCTGTTAAAAGCACGGGCGTACCTTCGCGTTCAAGGCGTTCGGCAAAGGCCTTTGCCTGGAATGTAGTACCGGCACCGTCCGGGCCTTCGAAGACAATAAAGCGGTCAGTCATGAGTGTAAGTATATGGTAAATTATAATGTACGATAGTTTGACCAATATGATTAATTTGACATATTAATAATTTATGTCTAAACTATTAATGTTGATTCTTTGTATCTCTTGTTCCTTTACAGGAGTTTCTCATGACTGCGACTGACAGCGTCAAGTCTCCTCGTCAGCAGCCCCACATCTGCCTGGGTATTTCTCACAACTCGATGCAGTTGCCGCACATTGCATTTTTGACGCGACAGCAGCAGGAAGGCAGGGGTTATAACGTCTTCATGTCGTTGCCGCCTTTGAAATCTCGCATGGGTAAAACGGCATACGCACTATTTGCCTCGGACAGCCTGGCGGAAAATAATCCGGGCGGCTCAGGAATTCTTGCTGCTGCATTCCTTATGGGATGGAAGCATGGAGCAGGTGAATATGACCCGGCTCTGGCCGAGGACACAGGACTCGCCGGTAAGGCGTGGTCGTATGAAGGTCTGGCCGAATTCATCAGCCGGATCAATCCTCGTGGGAAGACTGATTTGCTCCAGCTTCTCACTCACGTGCGGAACATGGGAGCTGACGTCCGGCAGAGAATTTTTTCTTGAGTTACAGTCAACAGCCCGGCTACCACTTCGGTAGCCGGGCAATTTATATGTAAAAAATTTAATACATTCGTATTCCTCCGCCCTGCTCAACGGGCAGATCAATTTTGTTTTGGAACGATATATTGCCCTTGGCGTGGCTTTGTACGCCATCCTGGCCGATGGTAAGCAGAGAATCCTTGATACGGATAATGCGTTCCACATCTTTGCCGTACAAGTTCTCGCCCGATTTCACAATGTCATCATTGGTGTAGTGAGTAATTTTGCCTTGCAGGTCGAAGCCGTTTTTAAGGCTCAGATTGTAGACATACGCACCTTGGAAAGTGGTAACGGCGTATTTTTCCTCCGGCTTTTTGTTCACGTCTTCCGGCCGGTATGTCATGACACGGACAGGGAAAGAGAGAAGACCAGTATCTTTATCAAACAACAATGCATGGTGGTCGTATAGCAGGGGACTGTCGGTACCACGGTCCCCAATAACTTCTTTGGCAATTTCCTTCGGATTATTCACATCAGACACATCGAACAGACCTATTTTCATGCCAAGTACAGCCGTATAATAGACGGCGTTATTACTGTGCACCTTGTCGGCGTCTATGGTTTCATCCACGTCTTTTCCAAAACCGATGAGATGCGTTTCATCGTACGGGTGCAGGTAATTGCTGTAGCCGGGAATTTTAAGCTTGCCCAAAACCTTCGGGTTGCGCGGGTCGGTGGTATCAATGACAAACAATGGATCAACCGTTTTGAATGTCACCAGATAGGCGCGGTTGCCCATAAAGCGGACCGAGTAGATAGTTTCACCCGGCGCCAGATTCTCCAGCTTTCCGACTGTCTGCATATCCGTATTCAGGATATACACGTTATTCTGGGACACGGAATGCTCGCCGCTTATTTGTTCGGTTGTTGTGGCAATACGGAACGTGTTGTTATTTTCATCCATGGAAAACTGATTCAAAATATGACCGTTCACCGAGCCCTGCGCTTGCATCTTGAGGCCCGTATCAGAAATACCGAAGCGGAAAATATTTGTTGTTTCATTGCTGGTCGGGTTAGCCGAATCCCAATTGTAATTCCACTGCGTACCAGCCACGTACAGATTATTCAATGATGAGTACACATTGTCGGCGTTGCCAAGAATAACATCGCGCTGCACTTCTTTCTGTAAGTCATTCGTTGGGACGACGGCGGTAATAAGATACTGAGGCGATGGCTCATGCGGCAGAATGGAAATGCGGTTGCAGCTCACCACCGGCTTGTCCGTTACCTTTACGGCACTATCACTGAACTTCGGCACAATGTCCGCTTCGGTGGCTTTTAAAAGCGGCACAGGTCCGCCCCAGTACATGCCCTGGTTTAGCACCAGGTATAACTTGTCGCCGATTTTGCGCGTGGAGACTTTATTTCCTTCCAAGCTGACTGTGCGCGTAATCTTCGGCTTGGTTTTATCGGTTACATCGTAGATGTGCACCTCTGTTCTGGCTGCGCGGTAGATGGGCATAAAGCCGGGCGCCATTTTCCTGTCCGTCATAGGCGAATAAATAGGGCCTGGGCTGGAGGCGCTGCCAATGACCGTCAGAATATTTCCATCCACATATAAGTCCTGGGCGTAGTAATTATCTGTCGATACATTGATGGTTGCCATTTCTTTCATGGCGCTGGCCGGATCAGCCTGAACGATAACCACTTTGCCGTTACGGACAATGTACAAATAGGTGCCGTCTGTTTTTACGATGTCCGCTTCGTCCACACCATCCACCTGCACGTTTGTTTTGGAGTAATCGGTATTTGATGTACCGGCAGCGGCAGGAGCCGTGACAGATTTTTGAGCTGCTCCCATGGCGTCTATCATCGGCATTGCCTCGTTCATTATTCCTCCACGGTTAGACATAAATGAAGGGCCGGCAGATTGCGAGAAGGCCTTAATGTCCTCACACGAAGTTGCAACCTGTACTTTATCGGATGCAAAGTTCACTTTGGCATTCGGGTTCATAATATTCAGCACGCCAATAGCCGGCTGATCCGTTTTCTTCTCGGAAATCCGCCACATCATCTCCGCCATTTCGCCGCGCGTAATAGGTTTATCAAGTTTGTTGATGGTCGGCGGAATAGCTTTGGATGATTCGAATGCAGACGTGAAAGGTGTGTACCAGTCACCATAATTCTCCTGAACTTTCTTCTGCTTATATGCAAGAGACAAAATCTTTGTCGCCTCCACAAAACTGATGTTCTGGCTCGGATGGAAAGTCCCGTCACTCGGATAGCCGGAAACAAATCCCTGGGCGTAGGCCCGGCATACGGCATTGGCAAACCATTCATTTTTTATATCAGGTGCACAATTGGCGGAATCTTTTCTTTCACCAAGGTTATTTGTCGCACGCATGATAATTTGTACGAACTCCGCACGGTTAATAGTACTGCCCGGCTTGAATGATTTGTCGGCATAGCCTTCCAGAATACCTTTTGCCTGCAAAGCTTCGATAGCCGTTTTATAGGGTGTTGATGTTGAGACATCGGAAAAAGACGCAAGTGCGCTCATAGGTATAAGCGTTGCACAGAGCGAAGCAACCGCAATAGCGCTGCCGGTTCTGGTAAGAAGATTCCGTTTCATAGAAGGAGGGAGGGAAAGAATTCTAACAGGGATAACGACCAGTATGCCAAAAGGTTACACGCAAAAGGAATGGATTGGCCGGAACGTCAAACTAAAAGAGCGGATGACTCTGCATCCGCTCTGTTGTTCACATCTCTGTAGTTTTTATTTACAGCTATCGACAGTAACAGCGCCCGAACCGGATAATGGGTGTTGTGACTGTAAGGTGTTCAAATCATCATAATGGACATTTCCTCTTTGGATAAACGGCGACTCATACGAGGCCTCATATTCATGCTGGTCCGAAGCGAGATCCACATTATTCAGCACCTGGTAATCAGCAATTTCCTGCACCACGCAGTTAACGGTAGCCTGTAAATGGTTTTGAGTGGCAATTTTCTCCGCTGCATTGCCGCTATTATTATATTCCTGCCATTTTTCCGTATCTCCATAATGAATATGGAGTGTATCTAATTTACTTTGCAAATACTGGGCGGCGGATTTTTTGTGAGCCAGTTGTTTCGTGTTTACCACTGTGCCCGGTATGCGCAAAGTTTCCACCGTCTGCTGCAGCCTGGTCGTAATGTCCAGCCAGCCGCCAATGGCATCGGCAGACAGATTGGCAATGTAGACGTCGTCTTTCGGCTGGCTCCGCGGAGGAATGGAATCGGCAATGGCGGCATCCATATTCGTGGCATTCAGGTAGCCAAACACAAGTGTGGATAAGCCAAGAGCACCGATAATAAGATATTTCTCACGCATGTTCTGCCACAGTGTAAAGAGAAGAAGCAGCAACAGAATGCCTGCCAGTCATGCAAGAAATACCAGGCCGATAATACGGACACGGGTAAAACCGTACATATCCATGTACATCCAGTTTCGGCGCAATGCTGAACCGAGCAGGGCAAATAACTCAACAGTTAACACGGTTCCGACTATCTGCAGGCTGACACGTTCTTTCAAAGCTTTCACTTCGCGCTGCTTTAGAATAACGACATATGTCACAAGACAGCCGAAGAATGTAGAAATGAGAAGTTCCAGAAAACCGTTCCGTACGTAGTCCGCATAGGTAATGTCCAGCACCTTAAACGCGGCATCGGAGGCAAACAGGTACCTGGCTTGTACAAAGAGAAAAAGCCCGAATAGCAAACTGAGCGCCAGTGTGGGGATGAATAACTCCAGATAACCGAAGAAGCGGAGCGTCGGGATATTTTTTGTCGTATCAGCGTGAAAGCGGACAGTGAGGTTTACCAGAAGCGCCAGAGCTAGAATGATGGAAATGACAGTCCGGCCAAGCGCCTGCTCGCGTACCTGGCGGATCATCAGTTCAAAGACGGGGTCCGCCTGGGAAAGCAGAACGGCAAAGAACAGCAGCAGAACAACCGTGAAAATGACAGTTTTTATAACCGTCGCCATTCCAGGGTGCTTGTCCGACCGGACAGCCGATGCGGAGCGGAACAGCAGGGGAATCTGCATCAGGCTTTTGCCTATAAATTGAAACCCGGTCTTCACTTTCCAGAGCCCGTGCCATTGCACTGCATCTATGCTCCGCATAATAAACAGGCTGACAATACTCGCCAGTATAACCACCACATTCACCTCCTGCACAAACTCATTATTGCGGAAGCCAGACAAAAGCCCGGCAACCACACCCACTGCGGCAATGTACCAGGCAAACCATGTTCGTTTCTCCGGTTCAAAGGTAAGGAATATAGCGGCAATAATGCTGATGCCAAACAATCCCCAGCCAATACCAAAGCCCATCTTATAAGCGAAAATGTTATACCCAAGCAGTGCCAAACCCAGTGCCCACAATGTATAGCGCGGCACATGGATGTCGGGCGGCTCTTTGTCCCTGGTAAACACCTGCGCTATAGCGAATACAAACAGACCGATAAGGAGCAGAAAAAGCAAAGCCATGGGCTTGGGCTGGGAAGTAATGAAAGATTTCCACGATAGGCGTTTGGACTAAAGAGTCAAATACGAATGGTTACAAAAAATAGGATTGGCGCATTTGTTTGTCATATTTTGATCGGCACCGCACCCGGTACCCAGGTACCGCAGCCGTGGAAGGCTGCTCTGTTGGTGGAAATAATTCAACACGCAGAGCACCGTGCTTGACGCGGGGGACAATAAAAAATGAATGGTAAATCCACGGCTATTTTGATAAAGGTCCGCGGATGGACAAAAAAAACCGGGAGCGAACTCCCGGTAGTTGATCAATGCACTACGACAATGCTAGCTTTCGTTTCACGCCAGCCAAAGTAACACTCCAGTGCCAAGCAGATGAATGCAATGAGAAGTGAGTGCTGGTCAGGAGTGCAAGAAGTAACAGAAAAACCCGATAAGGCCTGCCGTTGACGCCCCGCATGCCCATGCGAATTTGCATCTGCCAAATGAAAAAGGAATCATAGTAGCGTACAGAATTGCGAGCAAAGAAGTATTTTCCCTGCTCACGAGATTCAAGGTACTTGCGAACATCAATGCACATAGTGCAGCGGTGTCCCAGAAACCAGGCAGAAAGCTCTTCGTGCGGTCGCTCATGGCAACTCTCCTTATTCTGCGGTGTTTGAAGAGATCAACAAGATGACTATAGTATTATTTTATAAAAAGAAAAGACCGGAGCGCTCCGGTCTTTCTCTTGTTTCCCTTGAGTCACCTGTTTCTCCTGTACCCCTTTAGTAATCCATCCCGCCCATACCTCCCATGCCACCCATTCCTCCTTCCGGCATGCCACCGGGGCCACCCTTTGGCTCAGGAATATCGGTAACGGCTACTTCCAGCGTAAGGAACATAGCGGCTACGGATGCAGCATTCTCCAGTGCGGAGCGCGTTACTTTCTTCGGGTCGATGATCATGGCTTTTACCAAGTCCTCGTACTCGCCGGTAAGGGCGTTGTAACCAACATTGCCTTTGTAATTATTCATCACGTTGTTTACCACTACCTTTCCTTCTGCGCCGGCGTTGTCGGCAATCTGGCGGGCCGGGTAGGTGAGGGCATTGCGAACAATGTCGATACCAATGAGTTCGTCTTCATTCTTGGTCTTAATCTTATTCAGAGATTCAATGGCACGGATGTACGCCGTTCCACCTCCCGGGACAATACCTTCTTCGGCTGCGGCGCGGGTTGCGGACAGTGCATCCTCCACGCGGTGCTGCTTCTCTTTCTGTTCAATCTCGGTTGCGGCGCCTACTTTTACCACGGCTACACCACCGGACAGTTTTGCCAGACGTTCCTGGAGCTTCTCGCGGTCGAAGTCGGACTTCGTTGCTTCCATAAGCGACTTTATTTCCGCTACGCGCTCGGCAATGGCTTTTTTGTTGCCGCCGCCTTCAATAATGACACAGTCTTCCTTGCTGGCAATAACACGGCGTGCCGTACCCAGGTCTTCAATGGTTGCGTTTTCCAGCTTCAAACCTACTTCTTCGGAAATAACGCGGCCACCGGTAAGAACGGCAATGTCCTTTAAAATATCTTTGCGGCGGTCACCGAATGCCGGTGCCTTTACGGCCAAAGTGGAGAATGTTCCGCGCAGCTTGTTTAATACCAGGGTAGTAAGCGCTTCGCCTTCTATGTTTTCCGAAATAATCACCAGTTCTTTACGGCCTTTCTGAGCCAGACTTTCCAGAAGAGGCAGAATTTCCTGAACGGAAGCGATCTTTTTATCGGTCAACAAAATATAGGGACGGTCATAAATGGCCTTCATACTGGCGGAATCCGTCACAAAGTACGGAGAAATATATCCCTGATCAAACTGCATGCCTTCTACATATTCTTTTTCAATGCCGAGTGTCTGGCCGGCTTCCACCGTTACCACTCCGTCTTTGCCCACTTCATCAATCACCTCGGCGATCACGGCGCCAATCTCTGCATCCTGAGCGGAAATAGTGGCGACGGCGGCGTACTCTTCTTTCTTGGAAATCGTCTTCTTCTGTGTTTCCAAATGTGCACTCACCGCTTCCACGGCTTTCATAATTCCGTTCTTAATGCTGATGGCATTCTTGCCGGAACCAAGGTGCTTGAGACCTTCCTGCATAATAGCGTACGCCATAACGGTTGCGGTTGTGGTTCCGTCACCGGCAGCGTCGTTGGTCTTGGTTGCTGCCTGCTTCACCAGTTCCACACCCATGTTTTCAAATGGATCCGGCAGTTCGATTTCTTTGGCAACCGATACACCGTCTTTGGTGACGACCGGTCCGCCGTACTTTTTGTCCATAGCCACGTTGCGGCCAAGGGGTCCCATGGTGGCGGACACTGCCTGGACAAGTTTGGAGACGCCTTTTAAAAGCTTATCGCGGGCTTCGTTGCCGAAGAGAAGTTGTTTTGCCATAGGAATAAGGGGGATCCGGCTTCGTCAGCCGTGGCTGACTGCGCCGAGATAAGTAAAATGTAGAATGTAAAATGAAAGATATTTTCTGATTATTCCACGATACCCAGGATGGAATCGAGGTGGAGGATTTTTACTTCCAGATCTTTACCATCGGTGGTCTTGAGTTTGACGTCGTCGCCGGCGTACTTGCCGAAGAGCACTTTGTCACCCAGCTTTAAAAACTCCGTCGGGTTTACGGACTCTTTGCCAAGACCGCCTTTACCAAGGGCAATCACTTCGCCTTCCTGTGGTTTTTCACCGGAAGCCGTGTCGGGAATAATGAGGCCGGAAGCCGTAACAGACTCCTTTTCCAGCGGACGTACTACAACCCTGTCCCCAATGGGACGGATGTTGACGGCCAACTTCGGAGTTTTGGGGGAAGCGGTTGCCATAGGTAAATTGAAGAAATAAATGAAAGAAATAAGCTGCGTGTCTGGTGCCGGTGCCGTGAATCTACTGCATTAGCAGTCTACATTTTAGAGTGCTAACCGGTGAAGTCAAGAGTCTTGCTGACGACGAATAGTGTTCAATAGATTATTCAGAGACGTAATTGGATTGTAAATAGAAAGATATGAAACAGATACGATGAGTAGACGAACAGTGATACGTAAGATTTTCAACAGGCCCGAATGGAATATGGAGTATTCGCGTAAGAAAAGTAGAAACAAGGCGTCAATGATCCTGTGCAATATTTTCATTTATATTCCCAACCATTGTATGAAAAAAAGAGTACGGGCACTTAGTGCGGGAATGATTGTTAGTTTGGTATGTCTGCCACTTTCGCAGGTGCATGCGGCATTGAGCCAGAAGTCCGTCACAATCAGTCCCAACTGGAATGGGGATTTCATTAGTGATTCGTTCAAGCAGTCTGTTCGCGATGCCAAAGACGTAAATGTTAATATGATTACCCTGGTGCTGCCTTTCCAGCAGGCAAACCCATGGTCGACCGATATCTGGAAGGCGGCCAACGCGCCAAGTGATGACGTGTTAGGCCAGGCGATTGATTACATTCATTCGATTGGTCTGCAGGTGACACTAAAGCCGCACTTAGACCCTACCGATGGAAATTGGCGGGCACAAATAAACCCGGGCGACCGTGATTCGTGGTTCAGGAATTATAAAAATTCCGTTCTCCTTCCGCTGGCCTCCCTTGGCCAGTCTCATGGTGTGGAAGAAATAATTATTGGGACCGAGTTGGCAAAAATGGCCAGTGATAGCGTGAACCCGACAAATTCCACTAACTGGCGCGGAATGATCCGGGAAATGAAAAATACATATTCCGGGCAACTTACCTACAGCGCGCAGCACGATGCGGCGCCGGATAACACAAATGAGAAATCCAATATAACTTTCTGGAAAGATTTGAATTCCATCGGCATTTCCGCGTACCACCCGGTGGCAACCTGGACGGGTAATCCGACGTCACAAGATGTAAAAAGTTCACTGCAGCAATGGTATGACACCGAACTAAAACCCATTTCGCAACAGTACGGCAAGCCGATTCTTTTTTCGGAAATCGGGTACCGGAGTGTAGACGGCGCCAACTATGAACCGTCATCGTACTGGCGGGACGGTAATTATAACCCGCAGGAACAGAGCGCGCTTACGCAGGGCATGTGTGAATTCGTGCGGGATAATCCCGGTCTTATAGGTGCCCATATTTGGGACTGGAAGAGCGACCCCAATGCCGGCGGACCGGGTAATAAAGATTATACAGTCCAAAATAAGCCGAGCGAGGATGTGCTCCGTAATTGTTTCGGCGGTAACGCCGGTTCATCACCTGCGGGCGGTAATTCCAACCCCGGCCCGCAGTCCACATCCTTCACAACAACGGCAACGGTTCCCGGTAACCCGGCTGCCGGCCAGGTAATTAACGGATCGGTGACCATACAAAACGCAGTAGCGCAGCCGGCCGGTGGTATTAATGTGGATATTGAAATTTATGACAGTGCCGGGTCGCCCATGTTCCAGAAAGTATTTATGGGAGAGTCGTTTACGGCAAATCAGTCCAAACAATATCCCTTTGATTGGTCCACGGGTAAGCAGGGAACATATGTCGTGAAAATAGGCGTTTTTGACAGCAGCTGGTCTACCAATTTTGTCTGGAATAATGAAGCGGCAAAGTTTACGGTAGGCGCATTAAATCCTCCTCCAAACACAACTCCCAATCCCTCACCGGCGCCGACACCCGCTCCCGGGCCATCCGGCTCTATTGAAGTATGGTGGGTGGGTAACGGGCAGACAGTATCCGGCCAGCAGCCGTTTAAGGCTCTTCTTACACAGGGAAATGTGGATCAGTATGAAATGTACTGGACGGTGGACGGCGGCCCTGAGGTGAAAATGTATAACACCAATCAGGATTATCCGCACAAGGAATTTATGGTCGATTTGAATCCATGGACCTGGCGCGGCAATAATGGAACGTATGCTGTCACCTACATTGCCCGTTCGAATAACGGTACGGAAATAGCCCGGCAAACCGTCAATATGACGGTAATCCATTAATCAGAAATGTGCGAAAAGGCTTCCTGGAACAGAGGCCTTTTTGCGGTCCCGGCTTATAGTATTCCTCTTTTGGTATGTACGGTAATCAGCACATGCATTTCTGGCAGGACATGAAAGAAGTACCGACATGTCACGTCATATACGCATAGAAAATATATATTTATGGCACGCACTCTTGTATCACCGGCACCGGCGCAGGCAGATCAGACACACCGGAAGCATGCCGAGCTTACGTATGATGTGCTCAGCGGAATCAGCTTTGGGCACCTTATCGTCCGTGACCCCGATGGCGTGACGCATGAATTCGGAACCGCACAAACCGAGCCGCATGCAACGATGGTTATTCGTAACTGGCAATTTTACGCCCGCGTTCTTACATATGGCTCGCTGGGGCTGGGAGAAAGTTATATGGACGGCTGGTGGGCCGTGGAAGATGACAGGCTGTGTGAATGCATCGGTATCTTTTTAAAGAATGACGTTGAAAAAGCATTATGGAAAAATCCGCTGCTCATAAGCAGAATGCTGTACCATTATATCGCAACAAAACCTATTAACAGTTTCCGGAGCAAGAGCAATGTGCATCATCATTACGATTTAAGTAATCAGTTTTTCCGGCTGATGCTGGGGCCGTCCATGACATACTCATGCGGTGTACTGGAGCAAACGACGAACGCCATGCAGAATACGCTGGAAGCCATTCAGGCCAGGAAATATGATCTTGTGTGCAGAAAGTTGCAGCTTCAGCCCGGTGACCGCCTGCTGGATATCGGTTGCGGCTGGGGCGGCTTGCTGTTTCATGCCGCCAGATATTACGGCGTACAGGCCACGGGTATAACGCTGAGTTCCAACCAGGCGGAATGGATTCGTGCGCGGATACAGAACCAAAAATGGTCACGGCTTGTACGTGTGGAAGAAAAAGATTACCGGGAAGCAGAAGGTACGTACGATGCCGTTGCCAGCATAGGAATGTTCGAACACGTGGGTGATGCGCAGTACGGTACATTCATGCAAAAGGTTGCCGCATTGCTCAAGCCCGACGGTAAAGGCCTGCTGCATACCATCGGTTGGCAGAAGCGAACCTGGGCAAGCGTGCAGGACGCCTGGATGTCCACGTATATTTTCCCGGGCGGGCACTTGCCAAGCCTGGACCGCATAACGGCGGAAATGCAGAAAGCGGAATTTCTTATCGGTCACATAGAAAACTTCAAGCCGCACTACGCCGAAACACTGCGTCTCTGGAAACGGAATGTGGATGCCAACCGCCAGAATATAGAAAAGCTGGATGCGCATTTTGATACACGTTTTTTCCGCATGTGGGACTACTATCTGCAGGCCTGCGACGCCGGTTTTCGCTACGGCCGGCTCCAGTTATACCAGATTCTGTTTAGCAGTGGGCGGCAGTGGGCGTTCCCGCAGCGGTTTCATTATTAGTGGTGCGTAATACATACTGCGTACTACTAGCTAGGCGCCGTGCATTTGCCAGATCTTTACTGCCCGAATGGGATAGATCAGCATAATGACATTGAGCGTAAGATTATCGCGGATGAAAAACAGCATGCCAAGTTCAATAAGAAGACTGATGACGAGGGTCCATTTAACCGGCAGTCTGGCTGCCAGATAAAACCCGAGTATGCAGGACACCACATCACCGACAGAGTTAAGAATGCTGTCGCCCATGTAGTCCAGCGAAGCAGTGGCTGCCCGGTACCGGTTGATAATAACGGGCGAATTTTCCAGTAGTTCCCAGCCGATTTCTATAACCGTAGCAATAACAAGGCGCTGCCGTACTGTCAGTTTCTTGGAAAAAATTGTAAGAAGAGCGTAAAAAATAAAGCCATGCAGAATGTGTGATAAAGAATACGGATCCGCGAAGTGCTGTGATGTGGCATTGCTCCAGGCGTTACCTGTCCAGAGGCCGAAGCCGCACGCGCACATGGCAATGCGACCCATAAAATGCAGTATGAGCGCCTGCGCCGTAATCAGTACAAGAATTATCGTCCCTGCCAAGGCCGACGGATGGTTTCTGATACTGCTCTGTATCTGCGTCATCATGGAACTATACTACGCGGGTATCTTCCATTTCGAAAATCAGCAAATATCTTGATGCCTGAAAGAAAAAAGTGGATGATAGCCATATGGATTTCAACACGCTCACGCCCGAAGAGAAGCGCATAATAGAAGACAAGGGAACGGAAATGCCGTTCACCGGCGAGTACGATAATACGTTTGAGAAAGGTACGTATATCTGCCGGCGCTGTAATGCCGAGCTTTACAGATCCGACGATAAATTCCACTCCGGCTGCGGCTGGCCCAGTTTTGATCAGGAAATTCCCGGAGCCGTCCAGCGCATTCCGGATGCTGATGGCAGCCGTATAGAAATTCAGTGTGCCAATTGCCACGCTCATCTGGGACATGTATTTGAAGGTGAGCAGCTCACCGAAAAAAATACACGTCATTGTGTGAATTCACTGTCCATGCGGTTTGTGGCTGAATAATTGTTACATCTAAAAAAGCCCCTTACCCGCTATGGGCAAGGGGCCATGACCGCAATCGATCTGGGCTTATACAGGGAAACTCGCAAGCGCAGTCTCTCGATCCTCGTGAATGTCGAATGCCTCAGTGAGCCCTGTGAGCTTGAATGTCTTAAGAACCGATGGCTGGATGCCGCAGAGCTTCATTTGGACGGCAACTCTTTTTGCCGCTTCGCAAGTCATAAACAGAGAATGAACTCCGGTCGTACTCAGATACAGGACACTGGTGAAAACCAGCACCATTCCCATCGGTCGTTCGTCGACCAATTGATGAATGTTGCGAGCCAGTTCTCCAGTGGCATCTTTCGTGAAAATGCTGGAATTGATGAATGTTGCGACCGTGATGTTATTCACGCGCTCAACATTCAAATACGTATTCGACTGCAGCATGCGGTGCCTCCTGACAAGTAAAGGATCAGACTGATGCACGGTAGGACATTGGCTAAGTACACAATAAATAAAATTCATGATTTGTCAAAATTATTGACCAATCTTGCATAATATCCGTTCACAACCACCAAAAGCTCTGTTACAGTCACGCAGCTCAATCTTTATTATTGCCCGGATGGCGGAATTGGTAGACGCGCACGCTTCAGGAGCGTGTATCCGTAAGGTTGTGGAGGTTCAAGTCCTCTTCCGGGCACCAGCCTTCGCGCAGCGGAGGCTGCCCGCCGGAACGAAGTGAAGGTGGGCACTACTTATAAAATGGACTGCGCTCCGGCTGGCGAGCCATTTCTTTATCATTGATTAATTTCTGCATTCCAATATAGAAAGCAGGCTGCATCTCATGAGAAGTTCTTTGGCTTGGATCAGGACATGAATTTTGGAAACAGCGTTTGCAAATTCATGATGATCAGAAATAACATCTCAAAGGCTGGACATGAGAAAAGGAGGAAAGCTAATTTTCTTCGGTTAGCGCTTTTTGGTTCTGCCCTTCCTTTTTATCGTAGTGAACTTGTCAGACATAGATCGAAAATGACTTTAGCTGTAATGTCTTGATTAGGCCGATTCACATCAGAAAAAATTTCAGTGCGAGTCATCTCTGCGCGATCTGCAAACAGATCAATGAGAATCGGCGATACCAGCGGCCAATGCAAGGAACCTACCCGCCTGAATCAGATATTTTTCTGCATTAAGCCGGAGTAATCCGTGTCGGGATTTTTTCTACGGCAGCTGGCGTCAATGGTTGAGGCATAGCAACAGATCTGACTGGCTGTACAGGAATAGTCTGCGTATCACGTTTGCGATGAAGCATCTTGAATGCAACGCCACTGATTACAACGCCAATGACCAGTGCTACGGCGATAGCTACCGGCGAATGGATGATATCGGAAACAATAATTGTAATGCCGGTAAGCAGAACGGCGACCATGAGCATCGCGAAATTAATGAATGTCCGGGAGAGCGAGCCGAAGATAGGCAGAACATCGAGTAAGACACTGATCAGGCCAAAGAATGCACACAATCCGATCCACATCATAAGGAAACCAATGGCGCGAACGATCCATAGCCACATCTTGTATTCCGTATTCAAAGTATGGACAGCCTCATCTTTTGAACCACCCTGGAAAATTCGGTAGATACGATTTCCACTGGGATCAATGAATGCCGTAACGGTGCTCCCGGCTAGCTTGCCCATAACCGTGCCGGTCACGCCGCTTGGAATACCGCTGTAGCTAATACGCACGTCTCCGATCTGAGGCTGCGACAGTGAACCTTTGCCTTGGAAAATATAACTGCCATCGAGCTTTACGCCATTCTGCAATTTTACATTATCGCTGCTTAGGGCAATAGTTGTGCTGGAGGGAAGGCTAATAGAAGCGACATCCAACTTGTAGACACCTACTTTTGCAGACTGCGCGGTAGTACTTGTGCTGTTGACCGACATGGAAGGATTCACATGGTCTTCTGGATGCTGAAAATCGCTCTTTGGCGAATTTGTCCAACCCTGTGAATACGTATAGGTCGTCGTGACCGTCTCGGAGCCGCCAACATTTTTGTGAGAGTTCTCCTGCTTATGTTCCACCCACGCATACATCTCTGCCTTCCTGTTCACGGCGATATATTTATCCGCCTTCAGATACAGCCCGTCGCTCACATCTTCATCAGTCCTAACAGGACCGGTTATTGACACAAGCTTCCCTTCATTCACCGTATCAGGCGTCGTCGCATTAATCTCCACCGCATTCTTGGCGATCTGCGACAAATCCACCCGCCCCTCATTCCAATACAAGACAAGGAAAGAAGCTCCAAAGAGAATGAGACCGAAGAAGATTCCTTTAATGGAACTGACGATACGGGATCCATAACCAATGGTCTGAACCTCTGTGAACTGGTTTTGCATGGGTGTTTGTGCGGAAATTACTGTATATTATAACATATTTATTAGTTTATAACAAATTAAAGCAAGGTGCACATCCGGAAACTCTGCCAGTAGCGCATAGTATGGTTCCATCAATTATGTATGCGCTTGATTCATTTCTAAAGCCGGAGCGCCTGATTGCAGCATTGAGAAAATAAAAATTTCTTATTCAAAAGTGGCGACAAGCCCCGTAAAAACAATTAAAAAGTATCCACTGGCGATACTAAAGAATAGATTTGATAAACCAAGAAGCGGCTGCCGGGCGCGAAAACCGGCGATTGCTTTTTGCAGGCTCAAAGTCAGAATTGAAGATAGGACTATAAATATGAATGCAAGGTACATGCCACTGTCTGAATGTTCAGAAAAACCGATTAGTAGTATTAAAGTTAACAGTGAGGCTAAAATTTCAAAAAGCGGGAATCCGGAACCCCATCGTTTGAGCGAGGTAAATACAGACCAGACTAGAGCAATGGCAAAGGGGAAAAGAATGCTGGTCCAGGTAAAAATCGCAGCATACGCATGGAGTGAATGCGGCGATATGTTTATCGGCCGGACGACAGTGGCAATTCCGAGCGTAAGTCCACCATTGATGATTCCTATTACTAAATTTTTACATTCCTGAGGGACAGAAGGCGCGTAAGGGATGCGAAGAGATTTGAGCATAGATAAGGATACTAGCGGAAAAAAGGCTGAGAGAATAATAGGGTAAACAAAATTTCCACTTTCTGTATACTGCGCCTCATGCGCAAATCATTATTATTCATCGGTTGTCTCTTTTTTATTGCCGGTTGCTCCGCAAAAACGGAAGCCAGCATATTACGGCGCGCGCGGCCTGCCGTTGCCGGCTCTTCATCGGCTGCATCTGTCAGCTCTGCCAAGCCGGTTCCGCTGTCATCCTATAAGATTCCCATTCTTGTCTATCATCATATTCGCAAGCAGGAAGGGTGGCCCAAGGCTACGTGGAGCTGGAAGATGACGGTGTCGCCGGCAACTTTTGATAAGCAAATGCAGTGGTTGAATGATCATGACTATACGGCGGTGGATTTGAACACGTTCGTCAAAATCATTCACGGTGAAATGCAGGGTCCGACAAAACCCGTGGTTATTACTTTCGATGACAATAATCTGAACGCCTATGAAAACGGACTGCCAATTCTAAAGAAGTACGGCCAGGTCGCCGTCTTCTATATTATTACCGACAGGCTTAAAAATCATGCTACTATTGATGAAGACCGGATAAAAGATCTGGTGGCGCAGGGAATGGATATAGAGTCGCATACGGTCACGCATCGTGTGCTGAGCGCGCTATCCACACAGCAAATTGATGATGAATTGACGCAGAGCAAGAAAACGCTGGAAGCGCTGACGGGCAAGTTGGTTCTGCATTTGGCATACCCCGGTACAGCCCAGAATGCTGCTGTCCGCGAACGTGCCAAACTTGCGGGTTATGTAACGGCGACCATTATGGATCCGCGGCCAGCCACAGAAAAAGATGATCTGCTCAAACTCCCGCGCATTATGATGACGGATGACACGAACCTGTCCAAGGTATTGCCGTAATCTAAAAGAGAAGGAGAATACATTCAGACTAAAAACTAGAGCGCATTCCTGCCGATTTCTTTGAGCACTTCCGCGAATGCCTGAATATTCTTTGCGCCGGAGGAGGGGATTAACCTTTTGGCAAGATCTTCAGCATCTTCCAGGGCGTCCGTTAGCTTTGCCTTTCCGCCCGGGGCGAGTTTGACAAAGCTTACCCGGGCATCCTGTTCATGTGCTTCTCTTTTGATGAGACCGACTTTTTCCATGGGCGCCAGCAGACGGGTAATGCCGGATGCCGTAAGGCCGACCGTTTCGGCCAGGTCTATGCGACGCATTTTTTCCTCGCGGGCCTGGCTTAGCTCAAACAGAATCATAAAATCACTCAGGCTAAGACCGCCGAGGCCGCTATCGAAACGACGCGTGACAATGGATTCGGCTTTTGTCAGGCTCAGAAGAAATTGTACGTTGGAACTGATGTTAATCATATGCATCCATAATACTTGATAACTCAAATATATGTCAAATAAATAAAATCAGATATTTCTGATTAGTCGTATATTAAACTCAAATAATCACGAAGGTATTTGCACAAGTAGCGTTTCGGCCTGTCCGGTTTCTATGGCTTCCACTACTTTTTCGGCTACTTTTTCTACGCTGTCCGCCGGTGGCATGTTCGGCATGGTAAGCGCCGGCTGAGCCGCCATTCCTCCGCCCAGCGAATTTTTGCCAAAGTTCGTTGCCGTGCGGGTAGGCATAACGGCGCTTACGATAATATTGTCCTTTTCCAATTCGGCACGGGCCGTATGGCTCAGTGCATTTAAGGCATATTTGGTGGATGCATACGCACCAAGGCCGGGGATATGCATTTTGGAAACCATGGAACTGATATTTACAATCATGCCCTTACCGGCTGCCCGCATATGCGGAATGACCAGTTGCATATTGTGAAGCGGGGCGATGACATTCAATTCCAGTAAGTGCCTGTATTCGTCCAGGTTAGTGGTTTCTATGGTCGCATATAGTCCCTGTCCTGCGTTATTAATAAGAATATCAATGCGGCCGTAATGGTCCATTGTTTCCTGAATCATGCGTTCTCTGTCCTCCTGTCTGGTCATGTCTGCCGCAATTACCAGTGAGTCCGGTAACTCTTTGGACAATTCTTCAAGCGTATCTTTTGACCTGGCAACGAGGGCGACTTTCGCTCCTTTGTGCGTTAGTGCCTGTGCGGCAGCTTTGCCAATGCCATGTGATGCGCCGGTAATAAGGATGATGGAATCTGCAATAGTCATAAATTTTATTCTAATGCATTCCCGGAAATATTGTAGTATTTTCCGAAGATATATGCAGATGTAATCTCGTTTCCGGGTGCTGTGATTATGTGCACATTTTATTTGAAAGGTGTACGAAAGTACACTATGCTAAGAACACTTCTATCCTTTAATCACACATCTTATGAACTTCGATAAGCTCAAAGAACAATTTTCAGCCGAGGATGTTGAGTGGCGCATTGGCCGGGCGGGCTATACATTCAATGGAAAGTTGTATGCTACGGCGCTGGCATATATAACAAACCGCGCCATTATGAATCGCCTGGACCAGGTGTGCGGACCGGAAAACTGGCGTAACGAATTCCGCGAATGGCATGTGGGAAGCAGACACGGCGTACTCTGCGGTCTTTCCATTCGTATTAACAATGAATGGGTGACTAAGTGGGATGCAGCCGAGAATACGGATATTGAACCTGTTAAAGGTGGCATCTCCGATTCCATGAAACGGGCCGGCGTACAATGGGGCATTGGCCGCTACCTGTATGATCTAACCGAAGGTTTTGCCATTATTCAATCCGATGGACAGTACTACGCGCAGGGGAAAGATAAATTATCCGGTAAAGAGTATCGCTTCCGCTGGAATGCACCGCAATTGCCGGAGTGGGCTCTGCCAAAAGCCAAGTTTATTGCGGCAACTGCCAAAGTGCGTTCGCCACGGAAGAAAATTATAAAAGATCCTGCCGTACAGAATAAAGCCATAGAACAGGAGCCAGTCGCAAAGAGCTAGGAGCTTATGAGGCTGTAGAGAAATTTGGCCGGTGTATGAGACTGAAGCTTGCTCTCTTGGATACATAGCAACTTCTAAAGCTGCTACTTATTCATTCGGGCAGATACATAGTCTCTGCACCGTTCTGCATTATCCTAAAATACACATAATGACATGCAACCGAATTGGATAGGCCCGCAGGCGTGCGTGGGGCATACTTTTAGCATGAAACATCTCTCCCGCCTGTCTGTTGCCGATGCGCTTTTACTTTTTTTACTGACATTCACCATTCTTTGGAAGGGCGGCAAGAGTCTGGAATCCACCTGGCTATTGGTGTTCGTTGCAGGGTTTTGCGTTTTGAGTTACTGGGAACATCATCGCCGGAAAAAAGATAATTATACGCTGGGCGTTTCGCCGCTGGTGTGGTGGAGCGGTGTGCTGTTTATTGTCTGGACGGTATGCAGCTTTTATTTTTCCACAACCCGAAACTACGGCTTCGACGAAGTGATCCGTGATACGGCGCTTATTCTTCTGCTATATATTATAGCGCGTCGCAAGCCTGATGACGCCTCCCGGAATCATATAACGGGCCGTCATATAGTCTGGCTGATTGCCATACTTTCGGTACTGGCGTGTGAGATAGGCGTGGCGGTGTATGTATTTCAGCCGGTAAACCGTTTTGTGGGTACGTTTTTTGATTATCGCTTTACCACTGATTATTGGCCAAATGCCTGGGCGGAATTCCTGCTGCTCGCATGGCCGGCTGTCTTATGGCGCTTCAATTATGCAAAAATACGGTTTGCACGTATTGGCTGGTTTTTGGGATTGGGCTTTGTCTTTGGCTGCATGCTTCTAAGCTATTCGCGTGGCGCGCTCCTGGCCTTGTTTGGCCAGTTGTTTATTTTTGGCGCTTTTGCGCTTATGGCGAAGCAAAAAGAGGAACATTCGTTTGTTGCCCAGCTGCGTCATTGGTTTAAAAAAAGCGCGCCTATTAAGGGCTATGTCTACCTGCTCATTCCCGTACTGGCCGTGAGTATTTTTCTTATTGTCAATGGTCTCAGATCCCAATTTTTTGCCGTGCAGGATGTCGGCCAGAAAATTACATTTACCGCCGCCGAAGGAGCGTCATCCAAAACAGAACGTTCGCAGTTCTGGCGGCAGGCGGCACATTTGTCGCTGGAAAAACCGCTCTTTGGCTGGGGCCCGTACAGTTTCCGTTTCCTGCAGCCGTATAAGCAGGAAGGAATTCTGGAAACAGCCGATCATCCGCATAATGTATTTCTAAAGATCGCCATGGAGCGCGGCTACCCGGCGCTGCTTTTGTACCTGTTATTCCTGGGCGGTATTTTAATTCCGGCCGGTCGCCGTATAATTCGCAGAGGTACTCTGTTGGATACTCATACACTGTCATTCATAGCCGTACTTGGCGTGCTGGCACATAATCTTATTGATTACAATTTGCAGTTTGTAGGCGTGAGTCTGCCGCTTACATTTCTTCTCGGTATTCTGGCGGCATCAGACAGGGCGTACGTATTTCCGCAGAAGAAAGTTGTGCGTGTCGTGGAAATAGTCATGGCATGCGTATTGCTCATTGTCACAATTTCAGAAGGTAGATATCTCTTTCTTTCGTCACTCGGGCGCCATGCGGAATCGGTGGGCAATACGCAAGCGGCGCTCACATGGTACACAGCCGCTTCGCATGAGTTATTCTCCCGCGATTTATTGTTGAGCCAGGCTGAATTATATGCCGAAATCGGTGACATGACTGCAGCGCAAAAAGCATTACGGGCATACCATTTGGTCAATGCGTGGGACTACCGTTGGGCCAAGCTGGCAGGTTTGCTTGCGTACGAAAATGGCGACAATGCCCGGGCTCGGGAGTTGCTCACGCAAGCGTACGCAGCCGGCAAATATAATGACATAAGCATTGTAAAGCCGCTGCTGCAAAGCTCTATTGCCCTGGGCAAACCGGCGTTTACCCAGGACGAATTGGAAAAACTGCTGTCTACGTACCACACTGCCATTCAGAACAATGCGCATTACATTTCACTATCGCCAAATGTGGAGGCATTTATTGACCTGGCAACCTATGTGGCGGATGTATACCCGGATGCGTCGCTGGCACTTGTGAGTGAAATAGATGATGTGAGGAATAAAGCCCGCGAAGCGCGTTCGCAGCTTTCGGCACATAAGCCGGGACTTCTGTGGTGAGTGCTCAAGAGGGCAGAAAAAATAAGATGCCATAAAACGTATCGAATCGGCTAATACACAAACTCTATACAAATGGCTTCTGTAAGCCATAAAATTGATGTTTATCGTAACTGATTTTTAAAGCTCGTTTCCGTATTCAGAATACAAAACAATTACTAATTCTAGTCAAAAAACTATATATCATGTGTATACATATCTTCTCAGCTGATTGAAGGCAGTCGTACCATGGCCATATCATTCTTCGTTATGAACAAAAATGCCACCCTCGCAGGGCGAGGATGCTTGAATTTGTATACCGCTCTCACTTTCTACTGATCTTCCTGTGCGAGCGGGACCGGGGATTCACTCCACTCTTCCTATCCAACGGCTGGAAGGCCGATCATCATTCCTGCGAGGAATGTAATCATGAGCACGTGCATAAGCACGAGAGGGAGCGAAACACGACGGGATAAGTGCTTCACTGGTTTCATAATACCCCTTTTGACGGGGGAGAAGCATTGTAATGACAGGAGTTTTATTGTCCATTGTTACTTGACTACATTATGTGATCAGAGTTTATTCATACTCAATAAGCAAAAAGGCTGAACAATAGATGATTTATTGATGTTTACAAAAATTACTATATAACAATATTTATGCCTATGTACCAGCATTTAAGGCGTTTGATTCAATACAATAGCCCACTCCCAAGCCTATTTGCCGTGTTGCTGAAATGGTTTTTGTACAGGAAATCTGCGGAAGCAGTGCCTGCCTGAGCCCTACGCAACTATTTTCCCTCGCCCACGCCTACGGCATCTTTACTGCCCATATCGGTAAATGTGCCACCGAATTTATCCTGATTATCTTCCGGCTTGTTATCCATGCCTTCGGGTTTTCTATCGCCCATGTCCAGCAAATGGCCGCCAAAACCTGTCTTCTTCTTGTCTGCCATAATAAAGATGGGAATTAATACTCTAATACCATAGAAGACGTTCACAGGCTGCAGTTATGACTCCGGGCTTTCACGGTCTGCAAACACGCATGCATCACTTGCCCAAATAAACGGTGCTGTTTTATGTATGAATCGTTCTGTTTCATTTGGATTCTCTCGGGTGAGAATTGTGTTGCAAGTTCATCGGGTCGTTGCCTCCTGTTCTTGTGAAGAAGATATAACTGCGGGTAACATTATTTTCATGTCCAAACAAGAATTTACGATCATCTCTGCCGGGTACCTGGTGCTCTTTGGCGTGATCTTTTATTTTACGCAGTGCGATAAAAACGGTTGCGGAACCGTAGCCAAGCCTCCTTCACTTATGACGTTTACCGAGTGTGCATCAGCCGGTTACCCCGTGCTGGAATCTTTGCCCAGACGTTGTCAGTTGCCCGATGGCACGATTGTGACCGAAGAAAAAACAGTAGCCGTCACCGCGCCGCCGGTAGACAACATAAAAAAGAGTGACTCCGTTATTACGGTTACGGAACCCGCAGCCAATGCGAGTATCGGCCTGCCTGTTGCGCTTCGGGGAAAGGCAAGTGTGTTTGAAGGGCAGGTGCATTATATATTACACGATGAAGATGGCACCGTACTGGTGGAAAATACGACCGATGTACAAACTGACGGTACCTTTCAAGTAAGCATGGTCTATGCTGAACCATTTGGAAAAAAGGGAACGCTGGAGGTGTTTGAGTCACTGCCGGCCTCTGGTATTGAGCCAACACGTATTCATATTCCGGTTCTGTTTGCCGCAGTTCAGGCTCAACCGGTGGGTGTGTACTTTATGAATCTGGCACAAGACCCGGAGCGAAAAGACTGTAAAAATGTAACGCCGTTTACGCGCAGAGTGTCCCAGAGTGGCTCCATAGAACGTACGGCTCTGGAGGAGTTGTTAAAAGGACCGGTGGAAAGTGATATACGAAAAAAGGCGCAGACGTCCATTCCGAGTGGCGTCAGCCTGCATTCTTTTTCTCTGGTAAAGGGAGTGGCAAAGGCGGATTTTACTGATGCACTCATAAAAGATGTCGCAGGCATCTGCCGCACCAGGGCAATCCGCGCACAAATTGAACAGACGCTGAAGCAATTTCCATCCGTCAAAACCGTCGTCATCAGTGTGAATGGAAAGCCTGACGGAGTGTTGCCGAAGTAATTCGCAGAGCGTATTACTATGAATAGTGTCCATTTTAAAATTTAAGCAGATTTGTTCGTTTGCACGCTGTTGTCCTCTATAGTTTTATACACTCATTCTTTTACCTTTATCTTGTATGGACGCAACGCCTCAGCGCAGGAAATTCGGTTGGTTATTTGGAATTCTTGGTGTCGTTATTGTACTTCTTCTATGGTCATTTGGCAGTTATAACGGACTGATCAGATCCAAAGCGGCAGTGGATAATTCCTGGGCGCAGGTGCAGACGCAGTATCAGCGTCGGTTTGACCTGGTGCCGAACCTTGTGAGCACGGTAAAAGGCGCCGCAAATTTTGAGCAGCAGACACTTACGCAGGTAACGGAGGCGCGAACCAAATTTTTGAGTGGCGGCTCCAGGAGTGACCAGATAGCGGCTGCCGGTCAGTTTGAGTCCGCTTTGTCGCGGTTACTTGTAACGGTGGAGGCTTACCCGCAGCTTAAGGCGACACAGGCATTCAGTGATCTTATGGCGCAGTTGGAAGGAACAGAAAACCGCATTGCCGTTGCCCGCAAGGATTATAATGACGCAGTGACGACATATAATGTGAAAGTGCGCAGTTTCCCGGCTGTCATTTTTGCCTCTATTTTCGGCTTCGGCCCGGAGAAATTATTCGAGAGCAGCCAGGGCGCAAGCCAGGCTCCGGCTGTTAACTTTGATCAGAAGAGCTCCTAATGCACGCCTCCCGTTTTCTTACCGGCATGAGCCTGGGTCTGATTGGGCTGGCTTTTCCTTTTGTCTCTGCATGTGCGGCATTTGATCCGCCGGCGAATGACGGTTTTGTCACCGATGCGGCACATATTCTTACGCCACAGGAAGAACAGGATCTGGAAAAACGACTGGATGCGTACCAAAAAGAAACCAGCAATGAAATTGCCATACTTATTGTTCCCAGTCTGAACGGCCAGCCTATTGAGGATGCGGCAGTGGATATCGGCCGCAAGTGGGGAATCGGTTCCAAGCAGAATAACGGCATTCTGATGTTAATGGATTACGACAAGCGCGACATGGTGATTGCAACCGGTTACGGGCTGGAAGGCGCCGTACCCGACATTGTCGCCAAAGGTATTATTGATAAAGATATAGCGCCGGAGACAAAGCAGGGACATTATTATGCCGGTCTTCTGGCCGGCATAAGTGCACTGCAAAAACATATCGGCGGTGAATACACAGCGGCCCGTTATGACACGGGTAATGGTCCCGGCTTTCCCGGCTACCTGCTCTTTTTCGTTTTTATTTTCCTGAATTTTCTCGGGTCTTTTTTGGGCCGGACACGTTCGTGGTGGTTTGGAGGAGTGCTGGGCGCTGTCTTCGGCATTATTCTGACATTTTTGTTTTCATGGTGGGTTTCCATTCCACTGCTTATTGCACTCGGTTTACTCTTTGATTTTATTGTGTCCCGCGCACCGCGTGGCGGCTACAGAGGCGGACGGGGCGGACCATGGGGAGGCGGGGGATTCGGTGGCGGCACGCGCGGAGGCGGCGGCTTTGGTGGTTTTGGCGGCGGCTCATTCGGTGGCGGTGGCGCCAGAGGAAAGTGGTAAGACTTTTTGGAGAACTGTTTTTGTATAAGTTGAGTGCTCCTCTATTGCACTGATTGGAACCTGGAATCCTTTTTTCACGAGCGACATAGAGTGGCGAATGTATGCATGATGCGGCACAATAGTTCCCGCTTCTCCCTTATGCCATGCGTTGTTCTCTTGTAACTTCCGGTTTTTGTGTTTTAGTTCTTGTTTCTTGTGTCTCGCAAACAGGCCTGGCACCCGGTGACGTACTCGGCAAAGCCGCTACAGCCAGCAGAAATCTTCAATCTGTTAATTTTAACGGCAACGGAACACTGCAAATCGGGAAGGAAAATCAGAAGGCTGATATACAAATACAGGCGCAGGGTTCATTGCAGGATGAAGGGAAGCAGACCCAATTGCTGGTTACGCTGGGCGGAACGTTTACTGATAAAAAACAAGACTATGCCGTACATGGCAATGCGGAGATTATTGTTGCCGGGCCCGATGAAATATATCTGAATGTTCACTCACTGGAGACGACGCCCGCACATCCGCTTTTGAATCAACAGATGATTAAAAACTTAGGGGGCCAGTGGTGGAAGCTGCCGGCCGGTACTAAAAAGTCCGCCTCCATTTCGCCGGACCCAAGCCTGTTGCGCGCGCAATCGGAAGTTGTGAAAGTATCCAAGAATTATGGTATCGAAAAAATCGACGGTACAGATGCCTACCATTACGATGTTCTGATTGATAAAGACAAGTTGCTGGCGTTTTTGCAGAAGACAGCTCAGGAGAAAGGCGAATTATTTGAAACCGAAAAAGCCAGGCAGATGATAGGTGGTTTTGACGCAAAGGGTTCGGTGTGGGTTGATGCGTCTACGTTTTTTCTGCACAAAATTATGTGGAGCGTGGCGCCCGTTTCACCGGCGACAGATTCGTATGCGTTTACACTGGAACTTAATTTTACCGGCCATAATGCCGCCGCCGCTATTTCTCCGCCAGCCAAATTCAATATTATGTCGCCGAACATACCATTGCAAACCCCCGTTTCCTCCCGGTAAAGAACATGGATGATAATGTGCCACTTCCCGGCGCCGGTGCCACACCGGAAATGATTCCGGCTACTGTATCCGTATCCGATACCGGTGTTCCGTTAGACGGTATCGCCTCCGGTGAGCAGCCAACGGCTGAGATAAACGCGCCTGCACCCGTAACAGCCGAAACCGTGCCACCGGAGTTAATGGCGAAAGCGAAGAAGACCGAAAAAATGCTCATAGCCATAGGGGCGCTCGCCTATATTTTGTATGGAGGCTGGTGCGCCTTCTTGCTGGCAACACTGCCCAGCGCCAATGCCGGCAGTAAAAATCTGGTGTCCGCAGGTTTGGTAAGTTGTCTTGTTGCCGCCGGCATATTACTCATGCTTGTACTAATTGCCATGCAGCGGATTGCCAAAGCGGATGTGGCTATAAGCAGACGTAAAATAAGTCTGATGAAGATACTCATTGTCACTGTTCCGGGTATTCTGTTAAGCGCGCTTGTGCCGCTTAAAATTACGGGCCAGCCGCCGCTTTGGATAGATATTGTCTACCCAACCCAGACCGAAGATTTTGTGGCACCGTTGGCGGTAACATTCAGCGTGGAAAAGGCGACGGCGACGCTGCGGGAGCAGAATATAAAAGCCATCCGCTATACATGGGATTTTGATGGCGACGGGAAGCCGAATGATGAAACCGTACTGCCCGTAACCACAGGACTGTACGATCAGCGTGGCGTTTTTACGGTGACGGTAAAAATAGATACAGGCGGCGGTGCCAGCCGCACCATTAGTCGCAGGCTTACCATTCCGGAAGCAGTGTTCTCCGTTTCACCGGCAAAGCCTATCGTGGAACAACCGGTCCGCCTGAGTGTCGGTCAGCTCTTAACGGATCCATCGCTTTTAAAAGAAGTGACCTGGGATTTTGATGGTGACGGTACGGTGGATCAGACTACAAAGGAAACCGATACTGTGCATACTTTTTACACAACCGGCAGATTTGCCGTTACGGCCGTTCTCACTTTGGCTAACCAGTCGCAGCGGACACTCATACGAAAAGTGGATGTAGAAAACCCGCCGCCGTTGCCGTTCCCGATTACCCTTACGACAGATCCTTCCACACTGGTTGGCCCTGCTCCGTTCGGCGCCGGCTTTAAGCTGGAAACAGCCGAATCCATTAAAGAAGTACAGTGGTCGTTTGGTGATGGCAAAGAGGAGCACGGTGCGCAGTTACTTAAAGTTCTCCATTCATTTGATAAGCCGGGTGTGTATTCGGTCACGGCAAAAGTGCGCTCAGCGAGCGGCTCACGGCCACAGGCTGAGCTTTCAGCCATTGTACGCGTAACGCAGACATTGCAATTGTCTGATCTGCATTTTACCAGCAAGCCGGAATTACAGTCCCAGACTCTGTCCGGCGAAGTGCCGCTTACCATTCACATAACACCGGTTACCAGCGTTCCGCTGATTGAGTTTTCCTGGGAAACGCCGGGTGCCACTACCAGGACCAATACAGGCGCCACACTGGAAGCCAGATACCGAAACGAGGGAAGCTATGTTGTAACTCTTATTGCCCAGGATCCCGAAGGCCGGGCATTGCGTATGCCGTTCCAGATACAAGCGGAACCCCCCGTACCGGTTGCAGATATTATGGTACGTCCGGATACCGGTGATGCTCCGTTGCCTGTGAATTTTGACGCTTCAAATTCCTACATTCCCCCGGGCCAGCACGTTATTGGTTATGAGTGGATCTACGGTGATGAAAAACAGGCGGATAGTAAATCTGTCCTGGGCGTGGCGCACAGCACACACTTATATAGCCAGCCGGGCGAGTACACGGTGACATTACGTATTGTCATGGCCAATGGTACCGATGTCACTACAAAGCGTACCGTAGTAGTACGCAAACCAAGCCTGAGCGCGTGTATTGCAGCCAGCCGCGTGCGTGTGCAGGCGGGAGGCGGCATTCGGTTTAGTGCCACCGACTGCAGCACGGGGGTACCAACCAGCTTCCTCTGGGATGTACGGTCTGATGCCGACCCGACCGTTGTTCTGGCCCAAAGCCAGGAAAATGAATATATTCATGTGTTTGATACTCCCGGCACATACACTGTTTCGCTCACCCTTAAAGATGCCTGGGGACAGAGCAAAGATTCTTTATCCATTACCGTTACACCATGAAGCAAAAAACTGTCGTTCGCGTATTCGCCATCTGCGGAGCACTCGCCATTCTGCTCGGTGCTATTCTGCCAACGCTCATGAACCTGTAGATGCAGCTGGCAGACGCGTAGCAACGCATCATTCTGCCAGTGTTTTTTGTAAGGACAGTGATGCCTCAGTTTCAAAGTTTGCCGTGACAGTTTCGGGTTCCTCCATCAGTTGAAAGTATCCTGCGGATGCAATCATGGCTGCATTATCGGTGCAATACATATTTAATAATGGGTACCTGAGTGTTACGGCATACTCATGGCAGAGCGAGCTTGTAAGCAGGCGCAGATGATTGTTTGCCGAAACGCCGCCGACTAAATGTACTTCACGGGTATCCGGGTGCAACTCTACTGCTTTCCTCAGCCGGTCAACCAGGTGCCGGCAGAGTGCATGCTCATACGATGCTGCTATATCGGAAACGGCAAAAGGCTCAGGCAGGTCGCGCAACAAATATTTGAGAGACGTCTTAAGGCCCGAAAAGCTAAAATCACAGGATGAATCACCGTGGAGGGGTAGCGGAAAAGGGTAAGCCTTCTCGTTTCCTTCTGCCGCCATGCGGGCGATATGCGGACCGCCGGGGTAGGGGAGTCCCAGCATGCTGGCGCCTTTGTCGAATGCTTCACCGGCGGCATCATCCCTGGTTCTGCCGATAAGAGAACCATGCATGTGCGATGTTCTGTACCAGATATCCGTATGCCCTCCGGAAGCCGAGAGCGTGAGAACAGGGAATACCGGAGCATTAGCCGGTCCGGTACCCAGCCATGTAGACGAAAGGTGCCCCAGTGTGTGGTGTACGCCTATGAGCGGCTTCTGCCAGATGGCAGCCAGCATACGTGCCGTAGTGGTCCCAACCAGAAGCGAACCAAGCAGGCCCGGCCCTCTGGTAACGGCGATGGCATCTATATCCGCCGGTTGCATGCCCGCTGCCTTAAGCGCGTCTTGTATGACAGGAATCATGTATTCCAGCTGCAGGCGCGCAGCTTCCTCCGGAATCACGCCGGCTAACTTTTCGAACTGCAGGACAGAGCTGGAGATACTATTGGCATATACTTCTGTTCCGTCTTTTACAATAGCCACAGCCGTTTCGTCACACGATGTTTCAATGCCCAGAATATGCATGGAGGAAGTGTAGAATAAGATGCAGAAAATCCCAATAAGATGACATATCACGGCAGTTCCCATCGCTGGTCATGCTGTTCATTTTTCAGTACACTAAAGCCGTGATTTCCCTGTTTCCGTCACGGACGGTGGCATTCATTATCGGCGGCTTCCCTGTGCATTGGTATGGCATTATGTATCTGCTTGCCTTCGTATGCGCGTTTATCATTCTGCCGAATATTCAGCATTACAGAAAATTGTACCTTACGCGTGATGAATGGGCGTCCGTTATCTCGGCGTCGGTTATTGGCGTCATTGTCGGTGGCAGACTTGGTTATGTGCTCTTCTATGAGCCGCAGTACTTTGCCCAGCATCCGCTGGAAATACTCGCCGTCTGGAACGGCGGCATGGCATCGCATGGCGGATTTATAGGTGTCGCTATCGCGCTGGCATACATTTGCTGGAAAATGAAACTGGATATTCGCAAGGTAGCCGATGTTGCCGTTATTGCAGTGGCTGTTGGTTTGGCGTTCGGCAGATTCGGGAATTTTATCAACCAGGAATTATACGGTACGGTGACCACTCTGCCGTGGGGCATTCATATACCAGGCGTAGAGGGCTTACGGCACCCGACACAGATATACGCCATCATAAAAGACCTGTTCATTGCACTCGTCTGTTATTTTCATTTACGTTACACCCAGCCATTTTACCGCGGCCGGACGGCTGCCTTGTTCCTCATGCTCTATGGTGTTCTCCGGTTCTTTAAAGAATATCTGATGGTCCAGGATTACCCTCTCATCCCGATTCTAGGCTTTCCATTAAGCCGCGAACAGTTACTGACTATTCCGATATTTCTTATCGGTGCATTATTGTGGGTTATTTATAACGAGAAAGAGGAAGCATAATAACCAGCTATGCTAGGAAGCCATTTCATAAGTATGCGATGAGGCTGCAAAAATATTTTTCAAAAATGTTCGTCGGTGCAAACTACACGGGCCGTGTGCGGCAATATTCTGCCTGTGCACAGTTGATCCGTATCCTTTGTGAGTATGGAACTCATACAACGGATACTGCTGATGATACACAACCATCATCCTATCGCGTGTGACTTTAGCAAGAATAGAGGCTGCTGCAATGCACGGCTCTTTTCTGTCGCCACCAATAAGCGATGTATGCGGAACAGAGAATGAATACGGGTCACGTCCGTCGACAAGCAGGTGATCGGGGCATGTTTTTTCCGTCAGCATATCCAGTGCCCGGCGCATGGCTAATTCATTGGCTCGGACAATACCCATACTGTCGATAAGCTCTGCTTCTACAATGCCGATGCCATAGGAGCAATAGGCGATAATCCACTCATACGTGAATGACCGTTGACCGGGACTTAGAATTTTACTGTCAGCGATAAGATAATCATTCGCTTTCGGGCGACGGAAAGGGGACCAGTGCGGCAATTTTCTCCGCCTTCGGAATAACGGCTGATGTAGAATAACCGCACCGGCAACCACCGGCCCGGCAAGCGCCCCGCGGCCGACCTCATCAATGCCGGCAATCATCAGCTGTGTCACCCAAGAAGTATTCCACATTTTCCATCCATGAAAAAGACAGCCGCCCCGCTGTGTGCGGGACGGCCAAACAGCTGGTCATTTACTGCTCAGAATCCACTGCGCCATCTTTTGCACTTCTTATTTGCTCGGATTCACCGTAATGGATTGAACATTCATTATGATAGCCATCAGGCCGCAGCCAGCAGATCCTTTACAATTTGCCGCTCATTCCAGGGAATCTGGCCATCTTTGGTCCACATGGTGGTATCGCTGCCTTTACCGCAAAAAATGACGACATCGTGCTCGCGTGCCTGGGACAGAAGAAATTTAATTGCCTCCAGACGGTCACTAATCTTATGTGCCTCGGTTTGAGCCTGGTCTATGCCCGCCCATACTTCATCTATAATAGCCTGCGGATCTTCGTTATACGGATCCTCATTTGTCACCACGACAAGATCAGCCAATTCGCTGCAGACACGCCCGATGAACGGACGCTTTTCCTTCATGCGTTCGCCGCAACTGCCGGTAAGAACCAAAAGGCGTGCATTGGGAGCCAACAGTGCTTTTAGAGAGCTAAGCGTCTTCTGATAAGAAACCGGCGTGACTGTAAAATCAACAAAAACAGAATACGGTTTGTTGCCGGGTATCCGCTCCATTCGGCCTGGTACGCCGGGAAAGCTGGCAAGCGCTGTTGTGGCTTTTTGCATGTCCAGGCCGCATGCCTTGGCAATGGACAGGGCAGCCAAAGCATTTTCCATATTAAATTCACCCGGAATGGCGAGCGTAATTGGCATAGTATCGCTCACAACTTCTTCAATCTGATGAAGTGTGGCCGCTGTTCCAGCGGTAGAAGCACGGATAGCGGTGACAAATAGTTCCTTGGACAAGCCTTTTACGCGGCTTTCCCGCTGTCCTTCCACGGAATAGCCAATGGTCTTGGCTGATTTAACGGGCAGATACAATGCAAATGTTTCATCATCCATATTCAGAACTTTAGTGCCTTTGCCGCCCAGCATTTCAAACAGTATCCGTTTATCTTTTCTGTATTGCTCCATGGTTCCATGGTAGTCCAGGTGTTCGGCGGAAGTGTTGGTAATAGCTGTCACCACAGGCCAGGTAAAAATACCACGGCCTTGTACCAGACCGTGAGAAGAATATTCCAGCACGGCGTGCGTGCATTTTTCCGTTACCAGGCGGCGTAAAAACTTCTGAATTAAAAATGGCGACGGCAAAGTTTTTTGTGTGGCATTCCATTCTATGGTATTTCGCACCTGGAAAAAAGCTGTGGACAGCGCACCAACCTGCACACCGGCCTCGTGCAATATATGTGCAGTCATTCCAATGGTTGTTGTTTTTCCATCTGTTCCAGTCACGCCGATAATCTTTAATTTTCTGGCGGGAAACCCGTAGCGTGCGGCGGCAACCAGAGCTTTCGCCCTGTGCCATTCCAGACGAATAGGACTGCGCTGGCCGATAAGGCCTTTAAGTGCATTGAGCATAGAAATTAAGAATTCGGGTAGGAATTCAGAACGGAGAAGCCAGTATACTCCTGATGCTGCGGATATCCTCGGCGATCTGCGCTTTTAGTTCTTCCAGTGATGAAAATGCCTGCACGTCGCGTATGCGCTGGACAACCCTTATATCCACTACGTCCGGCCGCTTTTCCAGAATGGTATCCAGCAAGTGCACTTCACATGCCACAGATCCGTCGTAGCTGTGGCGCGGTCCGTAATGCAGCGCACCTACCCACTTTTTACCATCAATCGTCACAAAACTTGCATAGACTCCCTGCTCCAGTACGGGTGGCACCGCGTGCAGATCAATATTCACCGTAGGCGTGCCGAGCTCTTTGCCATGGCCGGCACCGGTAATACTGGAGCCGGTAAAGCTAAGAGGTAAATACGAAGCGGTCATATAACAGGCAAAAGAAAGTTACTTGCTTCTGGTCCGGGCACTGTTCGCCAGAGTTTTGGCGTAGCCCTGCAGCTGGGTAGCCACGGACGAAATATCGCCGGAAATCTTCTTGGCTTCACCGCCAAGGAACCAGGCATCGCCGGAAAGCCGGATGACTTCATCATATTTACTGTCTATACCAGCCTGATAGCCCCGCACCAGCGACCGGAATCCTTCGGTAAGTTTTACGACGGCACGAACCAGCTGCTGCTCCGGCGCACTGGCATGGGCTCCGCGGGAGGAAAGCAGCGCTCTGGCCGATGCCTGTTCTGCGGCCTTCACGTCACTTTTCTCCAGGCCATTCAGTGTAATAATAAGGTTCTGTTGAGCCTGATCCAGCAGGAACTGTGTCCGTTTGCCTTCTTTATACTGCAGTAAGCGGTACAGCAAAACGGCGACATCTATACGACTTAAAGGGCGCTCCAACCCGAACCCGCCGTTCGTATTCGGCAGCGCAACCGAAGCAGACACGCTGTAGCGAAGGTACGGGTAGTACCATTCCTGCGGATTCGTGTCCGGCGATAATGAAAGCTTCACTTCGCTGTAGGAATTGGGATCAATGTCACGAGAGACAATCATCATTTTCAGAAACTCAGCCTTTGTCACGCCGCGCGTGGGATAAAATTTTAGTGTCTTTGGCGGACCGTCCAAAAAACGCAGTTGCTGGCGTGACCATTCCACATACGGGATGTACCAGGCGTTTGCAGGAATATCTTCGTATACGGTTTTACCGATTTTCATCCGTTCCGTATCAGTCATAAGCGGTGCGGCGATAATTTTTACGGCTTCCGCCCTGTTCACCGGTACATTCGGCCGGAACGTTCCGTCTTCGTAACCGACAAGAATATTCTTGTCCTTTAAGTATTCCACCGCCTCAAACCCGAAGTCACCGGGCTTAACGTCTGTAAATGCCCTGCTCTGTTGGGCCAGTGCAGCCGCCGGCGAAAGAGAAACCGCTATTGCCGAAATCAGCGTGAGCGCCGTAATGCGTTGCATAGAAGGAGGATGCGGAAAAGAAGCCATTTTGAGAGGCTTACAGTGTAGCATACACCGCAAAAAACATACAAAACAGGCGGGGGTTACCCGCCTGTTTATACATTACTGGCGCGTGCGTTTATATGGCTGATAGTTCTGAGGTAAGACCCTGTTGAAAGCCATTACATATTTTTGATGTGATTCACTGGTAAGCATGCCTGTCATTTCGAGTGATAAATATTCCCTTCGCAATTGTTCGGGTGGCTTGTCTTTCAGATCAGAAATATCAACTGTGTTATACAATACGGGAATAGATTGTCGCATAAAAAGAAAGAGTAATAATATTAAGCGGCTGCTTCCGAACATGTGACGTCTGATACTTTATTACCGGTATCTTCAGCTGTCCGCTGAATCGCCAATGTTATTCTTGCGGCGGAAATATTTGCTTCAACTATCCTTGGATCGATTAAGCTGTTCTTAAGATCCTCTGCCTCCGGAACGGTGAGTGCCATACAATAAAAGGGGGAAAGTAACGCCCCTATTTTCTTTAAATTGATTCATAAGTCAAGTATTTTATATCAAATTGAGAGTTAGATATTTGAACAACAGAATTATAAATAGAGATGAAATACTAGATATTGTCGTAGTACGTATCGCATCACGAGTTATGTGTCATAACATACTGGTATAAAAAATATTTTTAGTTTGCTGCTGATTGCCGGACACCTTAAAGAGTCCGCATCACAGTCACAGATACTAAAAGCTGGCCTGCCGGCCGTAGTTCGCCACTGCGAACGAAGGCTGGCGGAGAGAAAGGGATTCGAACCCTTGAGACCCTTGCAGGTCTAACAGTTTTCAAGACTGTCGCCATCGACCACTCGGCCATCTCTCCAGTACCGACATTGTTGCATATTTCCAGTAATGATCCAGAGAAACTGAAGCACTAAGCACGAAATTCCAAATTCCAAATACGGCTGCATTTGGAATTTAGAGGTTGTCCCAAAGGGATCGCTTAGTGAGAATTTGGAATTTCTTTAGAGTGGCATATCAAATGTCACATCGCCCAGCATTTCGCGTAGCTTCTGGTTGGTAGGAAGAGAATCGGCATCGGCGGTTCGCTGTTCCCAGACGCCGCGCAATTTTTCCAGATAGTCTTTTTCATCTCCCAGGCGCTCAATGTACGGCATGGCTGTCTCGTGGAAACGGCTCTCTCTGGCATTGCCGAGCAATGCATAGACAGATGTCACAAAGGCATCTTCGCCGCCCGTTACTTCTTTGCGCACTTCATCCAAAACAGTATTAAGAATACTTTCATCATCCAGGCCTGCCAGAAATTTTAAATCCTCAGCTGATGCGGATGGGAAATAGTGGTTTACTCCCATGCGCCGCAAGCTGCACGGCAGTTGAAAATCCGCAATCACGTCGGCCACCTGGGTTGCCAGACCGCCTTCGCTGTGGTGATCTTCCACGACAATAAGATGCATGGTTTCCATGGCGGCCTGAATAACTGCCGATGCATCCAGCGGACGAATACAGCCGACATTCAAAACACGGGCACGAATTTTTTCTTCCTCCCACAGGCGATCTGCCGCTTTCACAGCATCATGAACAGAAATGCCGGTCGCAATAATGGTTGCATGATCTGTAAAATCACCCGCGCCGCGGACGATATCGGCTTTGCCGTCAAATATATAGTCCGCCTGGTATATAAGCTCGCCAGCCGGGTCTTTTAGCTGTTCATGCCCGGAACGAGCCGAGAATACATACACGCTCTGGCGTCCCTCCGCTACATGCTCCAGGCCGCGCTCGGCCATGGCCGCCGCCTGGTTGCTGTCTGCCGGCATCCAGACCTGGGTATTATCAAATGGAATATTCAGGTAATTACGTTCCTGATGCGTCTCGCCATCTTCACCGACGCTCAGTCCGCTATGCGTGCAGTCGTGCAGCACGGCGCACGGCGTATGTCGTGCGTTAATATCAATCAAACGGGCATTGGCGCGGGCTTCATTGGTACCAAAAGCGGCAAATGTATACGTAACAGGCAGCAGACCGGCTTGTCTTAGGCCGGCAGCCATCATGTACATATTCGCCTCGGCAGCGCCGCAGTTTATAATCCGGTTCGGAAATGTCTTCTCCACTTTGTCGAAACCGCCGGAGGAAGCAAGGTCGCCGTGCAGCACAATAATGCGCTCATCCGTTTTCATGAGGTTCAAAATATGGGTCGCTCCGAAATCCTTACGAGCAGCGCCTTTCTCCGCCGTAATGCTTCGCGGACATGTCAGGAGCGGCGCCAACGGCGTGCGATCCATAGGTACATGGCTGGCAATAAATAACTGCCGGTATGGTTCGTACTCTTTTACCAGTAGGTCCAGCGATGGAATTTTTTGCAATTCCGTTTCGGCCAGTTCTTTCTTCATGGGTGCACCGTGGTACTCGGCCGAGCCGGCATTGGCGGCGTCTTCCATTGTCTTCACGCCGTAGCCCATAGTGGTGTAATAACACAGGAAAATCGGCTTTCCTTTGCCAATAAGCCCCTGGGCATATTCCAGTGCCGCTTCCACCTGGCCGGGGTCATTCCCATTCTGCACTTCAATTACGGCCCAGCCCATAGCCTGGAAAATAGACGCCAAATCAGCTGCTGCCACTTTAGACGGCAGATCACTCAATTGAATGTCATTCACATCGGCATGCAGCATGAGGTGATCAAGGCCCAGTTTGGAAGCAACGCGGGCCGCTTCCATAACCTGTCCTTCCTGCGAATCACCGTCGCCCATCATCACGTCCACGATGCCGTTTTTATTCTGCATCTTCCAGCCGAGTGCAAAACCAACGGCGTTACTTAGGCCTTTTCCAAGCGGCCCGAAGCCAAAGGGAATATCGCCCACGCCGGATTCCACATGCCCCGGCAAGCCGTCCGCCACGCGGAATGAATCAATAATTGCCTGCGGAGATGCCAGACGCTTGTCATCCAAACCTCTGCCGCCAAGCCACTGCAGACCATAACCCAATAATGAAAGGTGACCGGCGCTCATGCGCAATGCGGCATCCTTTTTGGAATCACGCTTGCGGAGAATTCCGTAGCAGAACGTAAATGCCGAGAGCGGCCCGCCCGGGTGACCGGATGCGTGCTTTAATGGCGCCTGAATGCACAAGTGTTTCATAATATTATGTGCCAGTTCATAGGCATGCAGATCTTCCTGGCGCAGCTTCAAGGCATCATCAGGCCCAATCCATACGCTGTCCACTTTGGATTCAGCGGCAAAAATACGCTGGACGGACTTCGGAACTATGGACAGGTCTTTACCGATGAGAGACTCTTTGGACGGGCGGGTTGTTGGCATAGTAAAAAGAGTGTAAAGCCGAATGAATGCGGGGTAAAGACAAGCATCGGCTGTATTTTGATCAGTACGTGCTGAATTTTTAGGCAATTCATTTCAGTGTATATGGCGCTGTCACTTTCTTTTTATCGTTTTGTCATTTTTTCATCCAGCGCAAACTGGCAAGTTTCTTTATTTTTGATTCAAAGGATACATCTGACAATCACTGAATACCGGCGTATGAATGAAGCTGATTTTCTATTTTTGTTTCACGATCATCATAACCTTTTTTCCTTGCTCTATATTTTCATTCTGCATATTCCAGTCGTGAATGTTATTAAATAATTTTGCGTACGGGTATGCATATCCTTCACCGTGTCTGGTGCCGACATCGTTGGTTATAAAATTCTTTTTATCGTACCCGGTAATGACCAGCATGTGGTACCACGGGCCCTGGCCGCTATAGTACGGGTTGCCAATCCTGCGTCCGGCCAGCGGAACAATAATCGGATGGCCTTCTGCCAATAGCTGTTTCATATCATCAATCGTAAATTCATAAAACAGTTCGGTGTCATAGCCATATTTCTTTTTAGCCACGTCACTCAGTTGCTCTATTTGTATGTCGGCACTGTAGCCGAAATCATCATTCTCTATTTTTATCAGATCCAAAATTTCCTTATCCATCTCGGCTGGCGAAATGGATTTGTGGGCAAGGAAATGATGTACCAAGACAAGCGATGCTTCTTCGCAGGCTTCCGCATAGGGCATGCTCCATCTGCCCGTGGGCGCTTGCGTGGCAAAAGGAACCTGAATACGGATAGAAGAAGGCAGTGCGGCTATGGAGGAAGCAGATGAACCCGCGGGCGTCTGCAAAAATTCATCAACCGTTGTAGCTGAACCGGTTCCGGTATTGGTTATATTCTGCACGGCCCTGGTTGTCTGTTGGACAAGCGGATAATCATACAACACTTTCTGTACGTATGGATGAAGCCTGAAAAAAATGCCGATGCCAATGCCTGCAAGAACAATGAAGCCAAAAACGAACGGCCGGATTTTTATTGTACGATGCATTGTCATTATAGTGCTAAGAGGCTGATAATTGTGGGCGTACTTATGCAGGCAATCAATCGGAAAAACATGAAAAGAATAGAATTAAGTGAATTATTGAGTATACTTGCCACTGGTATTTCTTCCTCCATTTCTTATGCGAACATCATTCATGGCAGGAGCGCTTGTGTTCATCGTTCCACTGGCAACAAGTGCTGCCATGCCAAGCTTGCCAGGCAGCGAACAAACGCGCCCGGGTTTTACCGATGTTCCCGGAGATGCATGGTATGCCAGCTATATTGAGGCGGCGGCGAACATAGGTATTGTTGCGGGTTATACCGATTCCAAAGGTCATGCAACCGGCAGGTTCGGACCCGGTGACAAAGTAACCATCGCGCAGGCATTAAAGATCGCCATTAACGGCTCGGGCAAGAGTATTAAACAGGGAAGCGGCAATTATTGGTCGCTGCCTTTTCTTAACTATGCCCACACTAATAATTTTGCGGTTGTAAACGTATCCGGCAGGCTGGACGAGAACCGGCCGGCCACGCGCGCGCAGGTAGCATCTATTGTTGCTGATGCTTTTAAGGCAGATGAAAAAAATGCACTCACGAATATATATAGCGATGTCACTGCCAAAACCGAGTTTATTGCAGCTATCGAAGCCCTGTCGCGTGACGCAGTTGTTTCCGGTGATACCAACGCCTCCGGCCAGGCTACCGGACATTTCCGCCCCGGCGATTCCATTGTTCGCGCCGAAGTGGTAAAAATGATGATGAAAGCGCGGGAGAAATACATGGGAATAGCGACGCCAGCTGCTGCTTCCTCTTCTTCACAGAGTGTCATTTCTTCATCTTCCAATAGTTCGGCAGACGCCTCCTCCAGGGCCGCTACGGGCGCCACTGTGGCATACACCGATAAGGGATTTTCTCCCGGCACGATAGAAGTAACAGCCGGCAGCAGCGTCACATTCCAGAATAATAGCACCAAGGCGCTTCTCGTCGCTTCAGACCCGCACCCCGTCCATACCGACGACCTGGAATTAAATGCACAAAATTCCATAAAAGCCGGGGAAAGTGTTTTGCTGACACTTACTAAAAAAGGCACATTTGGTTTTCATAATCACTTTATTCCGGCGGATCGTGGTACAATCACTATCAAATAGCACGGCATTTACTTTTCTTCCCTTCGCTTTATGAAATTATTTATGGATACCGCCAACGTAGCACAGGTAGCCGAAGTGGCTGGCTGGGGTATATTGGACGGCGTTACCACCAATCCAAGCCTGGTCGCGAAAGAAGGGAAAGATTTCCAGCAGACAGTACTGGAAATGTGCAAGCATGTGCCGAATGTAAGCGCTCAGGTGACTGCCACTGATTTCGAAGGCATGAAAAAACAAGGCGATGAATATGCCGGCTGGCATAAAAATATTGTCGTCAAAGTTCCAATGACCGTAGAAGGCCTTAAGGCACTCACTTATTTTAAGTCAAAAAATATCCGCACGAATACGACGCTCATTTTCTCCGTTCCTCAGGCCATTCTGGCTGCCAAGGCCGGTGCATCCATCATCAGCCCGTTCATCGGTCGCCTGGATGATGCGGGCGAGGACGGCATGGCTCTTATTGAAGAAATCATGGACGTCTGGATGAATTATGATTTTGAGACGGAGGTACTTGTCGCATCCACCCGTCATCCGCGGCATATTGTGGATGCGGCGCGGCTGGGAGCCCACATCGCCACCATGCCGTATGACCTTTTCAAAAAGCTGCCATTGCATCCGTTAACGGATAGCGGACTTAAGAAATTCCAGGAAGACTGGGAGAAGGTTCAGCCAAAAGCCGCATGAGTGACGTAGCACTCTTAAGGGGTTTCCTGCTCATCTTTTGTCTGGCTGGCATTGGTGCGTATGTGTATTTTCTGTCTTTCAAAGGTTTGTCCTGTACCAATGTATCGGACTGCAGCCCGATTGGCCTGGTTGGATTGCAGTGCACCAATGGCCGGTGTCAGTAAATTGAAAAACTGCATGACAGTGCCTCTGTGCATTTCATATGAAGCCTTGGAATGTACATTTGTATTTTGTTCGTTAAGATGGTGAGCATGAAACATCTTGGATTAATCGGGCTCGGAACAATGGGTGCAAATTTAGCTCGTAATGCTGCACGGAACGATGCAACTGTCGCCGTCTATAACCGGACAACGGCAAGGACGGATGAGTTTATACATGCGTACGCATCCGAAGGAGCGTTTATCGGCTGCCATACCTATGAAGAATTGGTACAAGCTTTACCTCAGCCAAGAGCGATTTTGCTTATGGTAAAAGCCGGGCCGCCGGTAGATACGGTGATCGAAGATTTGTTGCCGCTTCTTTCCAAAGGAGACATGCTTATTGATGGTGGAAACAGCCACTACAAAGACACCAGCCGTCGCGAACAGTATCTGGCGGAGAAGGGGATTCATTTTGTAGGCATGGGCGTGAGCGGCGGCGAAGAAGGCGCCTTGCACGGCCCCAGCATGATGCCGGGCGGGTCAAAAGAATCTTATAAAGCACTGGAACCGCTGTTAAAAGAAATGGCCGCCGATGACGGCGATGGCGGAAAGTGCGTTACGCATGTCGGCCCCGGCGGTGCCGGTCATTTCGTAAAGATGGTTCATAACGGCATCGAATATGGCATTATGCAACTCATCGCCGAAAGTTATGACATGCTGCGCAAGCTGGGCGGCCACTCCAATGCCGAGTTGGCGGAAATCTACGCCAAGTGGAATGCCAGCGAAGAACTTCATTCGTTTCTTGTGGAAATTACCGCGAAGATCTTTACGGTAAAAGATGAAGAGACCGGGGAGGATTTAATTGATGTTATCAAAGATGCTGCCGGCCAAAAAGGAACCGGCCGCTGGACTACCGAAGCTGCCATGCAGTATGGCGTAGCCATTCCCACCATTAATGCAGCTGTAGATGCGCGTATTTTTTCGGCAGATACGGAGTTGCGGTCGGCGGTACGCGGCACATTGCCACAGGTAATGCTAAGAGCGGATGAACCGGAATACAATGCCGATGATATAAAGCAGGCGTTGTTGCTGGGCAGTATGAACTGCTACACGCAGGGTTTTCTTTTAATAGAAAAGGCCAGCCGTGCGGAGCAATGGAATGTGAGCCTCAGCGAAATTGCGCGCATATGGAAGGGCGGCTGCATTATCCGCTCGAATCTTTTGAAAGAGTATCAGGCACTGTATGGGCCAGACCCTAAAGCGCAGGAAGCAGCGAAGGAGAAAATAAACGAATACCTCATGGAAGGGCAACCCGGCTGGCGCCAGGTAGTGGCCGAAGCCATGCACAACGGCATTCCTGTCCCGGCCATGGCAGCCAGCCTTTCCTACTTCGACTCACTGTGCGCCGAAGATCTTCCGACAAATCTGATTCAGGCCCAGCGCGATTTTTTTGGCGCTCATAGCTTTGAGCGAACGGATAAAGAGGGAAGCTTCCATGCCGAGTGGCAATAGATGTGGCGCTATCGCTTCGTTTTCAGCGTTTTTTCATCATTCTATCCAGCGAGAGCGGGTCATAGTCCGCTCTGATTTCCAGTCGTTGCCAGACGTATTTTTTGAATCAGTGATAAAAAATTACAGGCTCTCGCTGGATGGGAAACTAACAACAAACGAGCAAGTGAGCGAAGCGCCCAAATTACATATCACTTTAACAGCACGTTCTTATAGCGTAGTCAGCAAAGCCGCCCCCAGAGTTCCGGGGTGCTCCAGTGTCTGCATGGCCAGCTCCGGCAGAGGAGCATTGGGAATCGCCCATTCCTGCATATCTTTTCTCACTGATGGCAAATGCGGCTCCAGTGCTTTTCCGGTGCTGCCGCCAAAAATAATAATCGATGGGTTTAGAAGATACGTCAAGTTGAGGCATAACCACGCAACCTCGCGGAAAAAGTCCGGGTGCATAAAGGAGCAAACCTCGCCGTCCAGGTAATCTTCCGGTCGCTTTGCCTCACGGCAGCGGCGGCCGAGTGCGGTACCGGAAATGAATTGTTCCACTTCGCCTCTGGCATCAGCAGTAAGATACGGTGGTTTGCCGGGTATTAATAACATATGTCCGATTTCGGCAGCACTGCCCATGGCGCCATGAAAGATTTTCTGGTCAATAATAATGCCGCCACCCACACCCGTGCCAAGCGTGATTCCCACAATAACTTTGTGCCCTTTGCCGCTACCCAGCATTGCTTCGGACAAGGCAAAAGCGTTGGCGTCATTATCCACTGCCACAGGGAGCTTTAGGGCTTCTTCCAGAATTTTCTTGATTTCAAAATTATGGGAACCGGGCAGGTTGGGTGCGTTCATGAGGTATCCTTCCGGCTGCTTAAGGAGGCCGGGAATACCAATGCCAACGGCTTTCGTCTCGGGCGTGCGGATTTGACTTATACGCTCCACCATATCCTGTATCACTTTTTCAAAGCCCTGTTCGGCATTGGTAAAGAAGCGCTCGTAGGCTTGCTGCTCAAACGTCTGATTGTCAAAACGTCCAATGGCGCTTTTCGTTCCGCCGAGATCGAATCCAATAACAGAGCCGGGTGTCATAATAGGCTGGGGATAAAATAATGTATTTCCACCCACAGCGTAGCACGCCCGGGAAAAATATGAAGATCCAACTTGCCGTCCGTGTTGGAACACTATATAAAGAGGTGTAGAATATGGGGCCTTGACCAGAATTACTTCTCACCACGTCATGAGCACATCCCAGGAGTATCAGGAAAGCATCGAAAAGCAGTTTGAAGAAGCATATGAAAAATATTCTGATGCAATCTTCCGACATTGCTACTTCCGCGTGTTTGACCGTGAGCAAGGTAAGGAACTTATGCAGGAAGCGTTCATGCGTGCCTGGACATATTTAGCCGACGGAAAAACCGTGGATAACATGCGGGCGTTTTTATATCGCATCGCTAATAACCTTATCATCGATTACGTCAGAAAAAAGAAAGAAATTTCGCTGGATGATTTACAGATGAAAGGAATTGACCCCGGCTACGACGCCACGGCCGAAATGCAGCGTCGCGTGGATGAGTCATCCATTATGGCCAATCTGGTATACCTGGAAAAGGATTACCGCGAGGCATTGGTTATGCGATACATCGACGGATTGTCACCGGCCGAAATTGCCCAGGTACTTGGTGAGTCCGCCAATACGATTTCCGTTCGTCTGCACAGAGGGCTAAAGCAACTGCGTTCACACTTGAATAAAGGCGACACGGGCAGCACGCACATACCCTCAGCCTGACATTAAGCGCGTACACGGCAACTTTGCTCCAGGCTGCTTGTAATGCTCCGGGTTCTAGTGCGTCATAGAAAACATGAACACATTCTCTGTATTTGATGGCATGACAGCGGCAAGTCTTTTTACGCTCAACAAAGAAGAACGGGCAGTTATTTTTGATCGCATTCGGGATTTTATGAGGTTATATCCGTATCAGACGGAGAAAGATATCCAGACAAGTTTTCGGTACCGTGACAACTTCTACCCGGCCGAAAGACAGGCAGAAACGGTTACCGTCATTCAATCCTGTTCGCGTTTTACAGATTTCGTCCGCCTTTCCCTCCCGAACCATGACTACATCTCGCATTAGCCGCTCCGCCAGACCGACGGCATATCAATGGAGCAAAAATCCCATGGCAAAGATGGACATGAAAAATATATTGCCATTTCTGCCAATGGCTTTACCAATTATAGGCAGGTTATGGCGACGCGGCTCCCGACGAAGTTTTTCTGTCTCGGCCGCCATGTCCATGGCGGCTATATTTTTTCTGGAACAATTTTTATTTCGCCGCCGTAAAACATAACTATTTTTTCAATAATGCCTGATACTGACAATCAGCATCGGCTTAAAAATTTTATGAAAAAGCAACGGGAAACACTTATGCGCAATGGCCGGTTGTTCTATGTCACGGCTGTCATTATATTTCTGGGCGCACTGGGCATAGCAGCCAGCGCGCCGCTGCGAAGTCTGGCTCAAATGAATACTGATTTTCCTTTGTATGTAACAAACGGACAACGATACAGCTCTTCATTCTACCTGCCTGGAAATTCCACTTCATCCGACCGCATCGCTCTTTGCAGTAGTCTCCAGTCTTTATGCCAGACGGAAAAATCCACAACTGCATCGCTACAGTCGCTGGCTGTGCGTTACGGTATTACCGATACCATACAAGCCGGCTCCGCCTGTCTGTGGCAAAATAAATATTGCTCGACAATTCAAACGAGTTGCCCTGTGCAAGGCGTTGTCTGTGGCGTGGATAATAAGACCTATGCCAGTGTGTGCGAACTCATCTCGCGCGGCGTGCAAATTGCAAAATGGGGTGCCTGTTCTGCGTATTTCAAGTCTTCCTCCTATTCGTACAGTTCGTTCTATTCATATTCGTCATTCAATTATTCGTCTGCGCCAACCAGCTGCTCATCATCAGTACATGGTTCCTGTCGGAACGGCCTGGCGTGCCCTGCGGGAACTGCCTGTTCCGGTTTTCCGGATTACATGTGTTACTCGCCGGCCTGTAGCCCGCTTGGTCCCATCCCAGGCGTTCCGCTTCTTCCGCCCCTAAACATCAACCCAAACCCGGCACAGTATAATGCGTCATCCTCATTGTTATGGAACAGCATTCATACTGATTGCGACGCATTATCCGGTCCGGTATGTGGTTCTGATACCAAGACATATGCCAACGAATGCGATGCCAAAAGTAACGGCACAATCGTTCTGTATAACTCAGCCTGTGCGCCTGCCAGCCTGCCGGGCTATGACAATCAGGCGAATTGCGTCTGCAGTAACGTGTACGATCCGGTATGCGGCACCAATAACAATACGTATTCCAATGAATGTTTTGCCCGTTGCGCCGGACAGAGTGTTCAATCCAAAGGAGCCTGTTCCGCCTATTGATAAAACCCCTCCTGAAGATAAGAAGGGGTAATAAGGAAACTGCAGAGTACAAACCAAAACTATGCCGTAGCGTGCACCGGGTTCTTGGCACTTAGGAAACCGATGAGTAAAGTGACAGCAGCAATAACCAGATGCAGATAATTATCAGCCAGATTTGCATTCAAAAGACTACCCAGCAAATCAGGCGTTACAAAACCGAGTACCGTCACAAGGGCATAGACCAACCCGAAGATTATAAGATACAGACGGGAGTTTTTATACCCGCTGGATGCGGCACCAAGGGCGACAGCGCCGCTTAAAAGATGAACAATATTGTGTACGGCATTAACACTGAAAAGACCCAAAATAGGATTATTAATAAAACCCAGAATACCGATGGCAATAAAAACGACACCAAAGAGCCAGGTGACAGGCTTCACGAGCTGGTCCATAGAATGAAGGAAGGAAAAAATAAAGTAATAGTAAGTATACCAGCTCTTACTTCTGATGCACGCCACTCTGAAAATTCTGCAAGGAAATAGAGACAGCAACCGGCAGTCTGCTATGCTCGCGTTATAGGTACTGATACAAAAAACCGCCGGCAACGAAATTTGTTTAACCCGTCTGCTACACTGCCGTATCGGCTCAGCAGAAGTAAATTGGAATATTTTCTGTCATGTCCGCGTTGCTTTTATATGGATAGACGGCTGGGGATTGAGCGGCCGGAAGGACCTCCGTTTACGCTCAATAATACGGTGGACCTGCTGATGAAACGAGAGTTTGATATTGCGCGCCGCGAACAAAAGGCAACTATTCTCATGCAGCAGTACAGTATTGACGCCGTTCCTCTGGAGCATCCGGATTTGGCAGACTGGCGCGACCCGTGGAAAGGCATTACGGCATTGCATGAACCGACTCAATTTATATTTTTCGGTGCAGTGGACGACGTTTGGGTGAATACCGATGGCGAATTACTGATTGTGGATTACAAGGCAACCAGCTCGCAGGAGGAGGTATCGCTGCGCCATGCCTGGAAAGACAGCTATAAGCGCCAAATAGAAATGTATCAGTGGCTCTTCCGTCATAATGGCTTTGTCGTCTCCGATATGGCCTATTTTGTCTATGTAAATGCCGATAAAGGCCGCGAATCATTTGATGGAAGACTGGAATTTACCACGCGCATTTTGCCCTATAAAGGTAATGACGACTGGGTGGATGATGCCCTGGCGGAAGCAAAAATCTGCCTGTTCAAAGAGACATTGCCCCAGGCAGCCGCCAATTGTGAGTGGTGTGCGTACAGAAAAGAAGCAGCCACCATTGAAGTTCCAAATTCCAAGCTCTAAATTCCAAACCAACATATGTTTGCAAAATGGAGTTTGGAATTTAAGAGGATATCGTCATAATTCTTATCCTAAGGGTTCTCCGGCAAATTTCCGCAAAACGGGTCTGGCCAAAGTGTTATTTCTGCATATACTGCCTGCACCACGGAGAGGTGCCTGAGTGGCCGAAAGGGCCGCACTGCTAATGCGGTATACGGGATTAAACCCGTATCGGGGGTTCGAATCCCCCCCTCTCCGCCATCCGTCTTCGTCCGCCGTGGCGGACTGCGGCCGGCAGGCCAGCTATAATAGCGGCTTACATTCAGCCGTATCAGACAAATAGCTTCGGCTGGCAGATATTTTCACGTATCTGCACTATAAGCGATATCTGTAAAATCCCACGACTCGGCCGCCGTCTCATGCTTTACTGTCCGTATGTCGACACTTCGTCATGTTCCGGTTTTTCATGCGTTTGGGCACCGGCAAGGTGAAGATAGCCTGATGATGCAACTTTTGGCCCCAAAAAACGATGATATCGTCATTGATTGCACCCTGGGTCTGGCCGGCCACGCCAAAGCTTTTCTGGAAAAAACTGCTCCGGCAGGGCACCTGTACGGCCTGGATGCCGATGCCGATAACATTGCTCTCGCCAACGAAAATCTATCGGACTTTCAAAGCAGATGTACACTGATTCATTCCAATTTTCGCCATCTGCCCGAACTGCATTTGCCACCGGCAAATATTATCTTTGCGGATCTCGGTCTTAGCTCCGCGCATGTGGATGACCCGGAAAGGGGATTCAGCTTCCGGACAGAAGGCCCGCTAGATTTACGGTTTGACCGTTCCACTGGCATAACAGCGGCGGAATACATTGCCCAAACCAATGAAAGTGACCTGAAATATATGTTCCGGCGTTTTGGCGAGCTGAAAGAAGCCAACCGAATTGCTCATGCGCTTTTTGCCGCCGCGCGACATGAAGTATTACGTACTACGACGGATCTTGTGCGGGTATGCGATGAAACATTCGGTTACAGGGCTCCTGCGCTGTTGCCGCAGATTTTTCAGGCTTTACGCATGCAGGTGAATGATGAGCTGGGTGCGCTGGAAAAGCTCCTGGCTACCGCTCCGTATATGCTCAAGCCCGGCGGCAGATTCGGCATTATCACTTTTCATTCTCTGGAGGACCGGCTGGTTAAGCGTACTTTTAAAAATCTGGCGCAGCCTGAAATAGATGAAATAACCGGACAAATTCGTACGGCTGCACCATTTGATTTGCTGACAAGAAAGCCACTCACGCCAACTGCCGGAGAAATCAGCCTAAACCCGCGCGCCAGAAGCGCACACTTCCGCGCCATTATCCGCACAGAACAGACGGCATGAGTCAATCGTGAGATGCGAGCAATCTGCTACAATGCATCCGCTGTGTTTTCATTTTTGAAAGAATCATCGGCTGTGCCCCGGCGGCTGTCACTCGGCCGCATGGTAAACCAAAGTACCGTGCTTCTTATGGTCAGCATCGGTTCACTTATTCTTATTCTGGCGCTTCTTATTCTTTTTCACGAGAATGCCAATGCCACTAAGGGCTACGACTTGCGCAAATTGGAATCCGACCGCTCGGCCTATTTCCTGGAGCAGGAGGTCTTAAATATGCAGATTGCCGAAGCGCAGGCGCTGGAAAAACTGCGGACGGACTCTCAAATCGGTACTATGATACCGGTCAAAAATCCCCGTTTCGTGCCATCAGCCGCCCAGATAATTACTCCAAAAAAATCTGACCCGGTTGCTAAAAACAACTATTAGCCATATATAAGCCAATAGGACTGGATTGTAAATTTTAAACTTTCTGCATACGACAGGCAGAGGCACGGGGGTTTCTACCTCAAAAAAATTATTCCGTATTCACGGCCTCTCGAATATATGAGACTGGCGCCGGACAGCTTTTTTTGCTATACTAATAGGATTTATTTTTTCACATACATACCAATGTCTTTCTATCAGCTCCTTCCCTACGCCATGTTCGTAGACGCCGTTGCCATCGGCTACATTCTCCAGACCGTCTGGTCACGCAGCCGCACCCGTCCTTTGAATATGGAAGTTCCGGAATAAAATCCGGCAGTACATGACGCTTTATAAAAAAAACCGGAGCATAATGCTCCGGTTTTTTTGTCATAACGTATTATCGATTACGTGCAGATTCGTGTCTGTTGTCACAGTAATCAAGATAGTTCTGACGGGTATAGCTATTGTAATACGTACATGTGGAATCCGATGAGCTGCTGCTATTGCCGTAGTAGTCCACGCGCGTTGTTTCCGTATCAGATGTATTATCTGTTTCGGCACGGAATACAAGACTGGAGTTACTGCTTAAGTTAGTGCGGGTACGGACACGGAGTGTGAGTGTATGGATATCATTCGGATACAACCGAAGATTGGTCCACTCGACGTTATTGGAACTCAGACGGGTGCCATTTTCGGTAGCCGATACAAATGTCGTGTTGCTGTCCAGGTAGCCGCGCACATTTACCGTCGTAGTGTACGACGAGTTATTCCGGACATCGATTGTATAGGTAAGTGCGTCATCGGAACGGACAGGGTCACGGTCATCGTTAATAGACAATGTGACGTTGTTATCGATACTGCAGTTGCTACAGTTACTGCTGCCACTGATTACCTTGATCGTCTTCGCCGCACTGTCGCTATCGGTCTGCACTCGCAAGCGCAACGTGTCGCCGCTGCGGACACCGGAGCTAATGCGGACACGCAAAGTAATTGTCTGCGTTGTACCCTGGTAGACATAAAAACTGCGCCAGTCCACCTGGTCACTACTGTCGTCCCCGTTGCTGGAAGCGGAGACAAAGGTCATGTTTGGATCCAATAAGGCGTTCACATTTGTTGTGATGTCAGAATTTCCCCGGTTTCGTAGCTTGATGGTAAAATTTACCGTATCTCCCGCACGGACATTGCTGTAATCGCTGGTAACCGTAGTAGTAATATCCTGATAGCTGGAAGAGGATATGCGGCTACTGGACGAATTTGAACCGGACGTCGTATTACGGCATACCGTGTCATAGCACATGCCGTTCTGGTAAAAATTGCAGGAACAGACCTGAATAGCTTCTGCTGCCGGAATAAGCAGCAAAACTGCTGCCACCAGCCCGAAAAATAGAAAAAAAGGTTTTTGCATAGGGAATAAGGCTATTTCTAATTATTTGAGCCGTCAAGAGTCAAATTGACGAATATCTGTATTTATTTATGATAATCATTTGGCTATTTTTCTGCACGCACAAGACACATCATACTTCAAAGGCGGCCTGCGTCATTCGATTTGCGGGCATTTATTGCTCTATCGTAAAGCAGTGTCTCATCTGCCATATTTTTATAGCACCACAAAGACCGGCAAAAGGTTCTTTCGACGCAGGGCGTTCACACTCATAGAACTGCTGATTGTCGTTGCTATTATTGCCGTATTGGCCGCTATTGTCTTCTTTAGCGTAGGTGGCAATATCAAAAAAACTAAATTTGTGCGGGCAAAAGCAGAGTTAGCCCAAATATCTCAGGCTTTGAATCAATATATTATAGAAAATAAAGGCGCTCTTCCGCCTGATGCCGACCGTTCCGTACCACCGGGTATTGAATCCTATCTCGGACCGGGAATATGGCCGAACGGACCGTGGGAAGGAAGCGTATATGACTGGGATGTATATCCGGATCGGATAAGCGGACCAAATTATCAGGTTTCCATTCGTTTCTGTCCGCTGGGAAAACCAGCCGACTGCCATTTCCCGGATGAACCCTGGGCCGCCAACTTCGATTATTACAGCAGCGTCTATTTCTGTGTACAGGGAAATTGCAAAGCTCATCCGGATCAGCCACAAGACCATGCTGGCTACTGTATTAATTGTCAGTAATCAGGTCTTGAAACGGATAGGAATATGGCGCTCCTGCCCGCGTTTGCCCGGTGCCAGATATTCAAAAATTTCTACCGTGCCCTGTTTCCCCTTGGCTGCCGTATAAGGTATGGGCAATGAAATGGTTCCGTAGTTTCCTTTTTTGGGAAGCGGCACAAAGAAATCCTGCAACGCCAGTTCCGTACCATCGGCATCCAGAATACGCACCCGTACAGGATTATCGTAAATTCGTGCCCGGCCGGTAAGGGTAAAGGGATTTGCAATTGCTTCGCCTTCAACCGGGTTCTGAATATATAGAACAAGATCCTGTGCCTCCAATGCCGCATCGGTCATCGTGTCTTCCTCATACACTTTACCATCCGGTGTCTGACATATGCGCGGGCTGCCATCGTTTACGTAATAGCCTGCCGCCGCACACTCTTCAAAGGTATCCAATTCGGGCGTTTTCACTTTTGTCGCCACAACAGCCGCCTTATTTCCAAAAAAATAACGAACGCCCAGGTAACCGCCGGTGGAAATACCACCGATCAGAATCATAGCTCCGCCTGTCATGAGTAATGTCCTGAACAATGCCGGTAAACCTTCGTCATTTTTGAGCTGAAAAAAAGAACCCGATGCAGTCGCCTTAACTGGTGATGCATCTGCAACTGACGGTGCCACCCATTGCGGTACAGATGCAGGAGAGAACGAAGGCGGATTGGCATGGAGAGTGTCTTGTGCCGGCGGCAATGTATGTAATTCCTTATGAGAATAGGTTGTTAAACCGCCTTTTTGTGCCGGGAAAAAATCCGGTGACGGGCTGCGAGAAGCAGCCGGTTTATTTTCTGCAGGCGTAGAAATCGATTTGGTGCCCGCTTTCTTTTTTTCTTTGCCGGCAGTTTTCTTGACGGCAGAAGATTTTTTTACAACCGGCTTCTTGGGTGCCGTAATTTTTTTCGGAGTAGTGCTTTGCAATTTCTTAGGCATAGTAAAATACTACCAGTTAGCGCTAATAGAAGTACTTCCCGACAAACAGAGGTGTGGTGAAATGGAAGAACATTGCCATGCAGACAAAGTTGGAAAATTTTGCATGAAAAGCAGTCCTCATTGCTCCATTACATTCAGAAGCAGACTTTCATTCCATGCCTACAACGTATTAGTTTTTAAGTAATTTTAACACCGTATTCCAGTTCCGGGTTGTTACATTTTTTCCGTATGATTTCTCCAGTATCTTCATGGCATCGGTGGATTGTACTGTCGGCTCTAAAACCAGAACACTGCACACTTCCGTATTGGACGCCCGTAGAATGGTAAAATTTCCGGCAGGGGATTTATATGGCAGCTTGACCGTTGCGGTAACAGCCTCAGCTAAAAACGTAACATACAGCTGCGTATCATCAGTCATTGGTATGTTGCCAAAAGGATCGGCATCTATAAGTTTTTGCATGTCCCAAACGGATCGAATAATAACATTCGAATGAAACCCGAACGATTGCTCGATAATTTTTTCGATCTTCTCGGCTACGTGCGGAGTCTTGTCTTCCGGCGCATCAAACAAGATATTTCCGCTGTTCAGCAAAGTCTGTACATTCTTAAAACCTGCTTTCTCCAGAGCCTTCGTCAGTTCTGCCATGCTCACTTTTTTATGGCCGCCTACGTTAATGCCCCTAAGAAATGCAACATAGCGAATGGAATGGGCATCGGAAGGCTTCATGACTCATAGCCTAGTATAAATCTTCTCAAACACCCACTCGAAAAAAGTGAAATTTTTGATGAACAAACAACATGAGTCTGCTAATATGGACTATATGAAAATCACTAAGCTCGGACATTGTTGCATGCTTATCGAAGAAAATGGCGTACGAATACTCACGGATCCCGGCGCGTGGACAACCACGCAGCTGGACGTACGCAATCTGGATATAATTCTTATTACGCACGAACACGCGGATCATTTTCATCTGGATTCACTCAAAAAAATTCTGGAGCACAATACAAATGCCATCGTGGTGACCAACAAGAGCACCGGCGCGCTGCTGGATAAAGAGGGGATTTCTTATCAGGGCGTGGATGATGGAACAATGGAAATAATACAGGGAATTGCAATCAGCGGACACGGCACGAAACACGCCGTTATTTACCCCGCACTTCCGAACATGGAAAATACGGGTTTCTTTATTGCCAACAAGTTTTTCTTTCCCGGTGATTCATTTGTCATGCCGCCATTGCCGGTGGATATTCTGGCACTGCCCATTGCCGGACCATGGATGAAACTATCCGAAGCTATTGATTACCTGAAAGAAGTAAACCCCCGCATCTCATTCCCGGTTCATGATGGCATGATTCAGCCGGTGGACTGGCTGCATGCAAGTATTGAGCACATTTCCAAAAGTCTCGGCCTGAATTTTCAAGCGGTAAAAGTTGGGGAGGAAAACGAGTGGTAAATCCAATCAATCACCTGCATTCCATTGTCTCTGAAATTCATCTGAAGGTGTCCACACTCTCTGGTTTCTTATTTTTCCATCCGGTGACTGGGTAATGACTCGCCAGACGTCTTCTCGTACCTGTTCTTTGGAGACGACTATAAAAGCAGGGCAATGTATTTTTAATGGAGGTGGTTCTTCTGGGGACTTTTTCCTGAAAAAAGAAAGGATGTTCATAATGGAATGGTATTCTTTATGAGAGATTATAAAGATCTAAGATTAGATAAAGTCCACCTGCGGCTATTGCAAAACAAAAGCTGCATCACTTACATCACTGGCTAACAAGGGAAGGATGAAGGGATGAGCATAATCAGGCTGGCCTTTGCTTCCATCGGGGATAAGAATATTTTCGCCATCGAACGTATCAAATTCATCAGTTAAAATATCAACCGGATCTTCAATGCCATTGCTTGGTGTTTTGTTTCTTATAAGGAGAAGCACTCTATATTCGCCAGGACCAGGCGATTGTTCTGTTGTATCAAGACCTCCATTATGCTGAAGTTTTTCTGGCCTCCAAACATATGATGCTTTTGATATATCGGTTACACCACCAATATAACCTTCCACTATTCCATCAGTCCTTAGCAAATATAGCTCTATAAGCATATTTTTCGATATTTTCTTTTTTAGCGAATTACTGATTTTATAACGAATAGTAATATTAGAACTCATGGTAAATTTCTCTCCGCCATTAGGAGCAACAATAGAAATATCAGGCGATTGTATGTTGGGAATACTTGGCTTTGGCAATTGTTCACTTATTAATGATGACGCTTCTTCACTCGAAGAAGCTGATGAAAATGTATCAACTGATGCACCCGGGCTTGCTGTATCCGCGGTATGGGATACATCTTCCGGTGCTACGCATGAAGTTAAAAAAAGCAAAGAACCTATACTAATACTAATTGATAAAAATTTAATCATCAGAACATCTTTGGAAGTAAAACAAGTACTATATGTGAGCTGAATGGTACCCCGGACAGGAGTCGAACCTGTGACCTCGACCTTAGAAGGGTCTTGCTCTATCCAACTGAGCTACCGGGGCATAACGATGATACTCATGATTTCCCCAACTGCTTGCCGGTCGTAATCCGCAGGGCGGACGAAGGCTGGAGCTACCGGGACGTACGTGAATTATGAAGGATGAATGCTGAATTATGAAGGGGAACATTTACTGCTCCCACAGAGCAATACATAAAACGCAAAATATCAATATGTATGTAGCATCATATATTTTGCATAAAGCAGCCGGATTGCCTAAAATGACTGTTTCATGCTATAATACTACTAATGGAACCAATACAAACACCAGTTCAGCATCCGCATGAAGATGTGCAGCAAAACCGTGATTTGGCGGCACTTAGTTATGTGTGGATATTTTCGGTCATACTTTTTTTCCTTCGCCGCGAATCGCCGTTTATTCATTTTCACAGCAAGCAAGGCATCATTCTATTTCTTCTGTCTATTCCCGTCTGGTTTATTCCGTATATTGGTCACCCGCTGGAACTAATGATTCTGGCCGGCATGGTTATTGGCTTTCTGGGCGCGGCGGAAGGTGAATGGAAAGATGTGCCGTTTATCGGGCCACTTTCCAGGGGCGAAACCAACCTGCGCGATACCTGGAAACAAATGAGCCAATCGCTGATTCAGCTGTTTCAGAAGCTAAAGCAAGCCGCGCGTGATGACAGCCGGAAGAAAGCACTACGGTCAGCCGCACTGCAAGTTTCGCCAGAGAGCGCCTTGGCGCCGGGTAAAGATGCTTCTACCATGGCGCAGACTTCTTCACCAACCACTCCCCATGTATAAGCGCATCATGCTCAAACTGTCCGGCGAGGTACTGTCCGGCAACGACGAATTCGGCATCAACAAGCCTGCTCTGGTGGATATTGCCAACCAAATTTGTGAAGTGGCAAAGCTGGGTATGCAAATTGTCGTCGTAGTGGGAGGCGGGAACATCTGGCGCTACCGCGATACGAAAGAGAGCGGTATAGAGCGTACGGCCAGCGATGCCATGGGCATGCTTGCCACAATTATGAATAGTGTGGCTTTGCAATCAGCCCTGGAATTTATCGGTTGCGAGACGCGCGTGTTGTCCGCCATTGAAATTCCTCAATTAGCCGAGCCATTCATTAAGCGCCGGGCTTTGCGCCACTTCGAGAAAGGCCGCATTGTCATATGTGCCGGCGGAACCGGAAACCCGTACTTTACCACCGATAGTGCGGCGGCATTGCGCGCGCTGGAGCTGAACTGCGATGTGCTTCTTAAGGCTACAAACGTTGACGGCGTGTACGACAAAGACCCGAATAAGAATGCTGATGCCAAAAAGTACGAATCACTTACATACCAGGAAGCACTGGAAAAACACCTGGCCGTTATGGATCAAGCTGCCTTTAGCTTATGCCAGGAGCAGAATCTTCCCATTGTCGTCTTCAACTTCCTGAAAACAGGAACATTGCTCCAGGCTGCCAAAGGTGAGCCCGTCGGCACCGTTGTCCACAGCTAAATGTACAACCGTGAATGCATGATGTAGGATGCTATTCGGAACGATCAATACAGGTTATTCCTATTTCCATTCTACCTTCATCTACATTTTACATTCTTTTTTATGTCCGATCCACGCATTGTCGCATTTCACGCCGCAAATGAGAAAATCCTGTCACACCTTCATACCGAATTTTCCAAGCTGCAGACTGGCCGTGCCAACGCCGCGCAGGTGGAAACGGTAATGGTCGACGCCTACGGACAGAGACAGGAACTCCGGGCGGTAGCCGGCATTTCCATTCCGGAATCACGCAGCATTCTCATTCAGCCGTGGGACAAATCTATTATGGGCGCCGTGGAAAAAGCATTGCAGCAAAGCAACCTGGGTGCCAACCCCGTGAATGACGGCGTGGCGATCCGTATTAATTTTCCACCCATGAACGAAGAGCGTCGTATGCAGCTTGTAAAAGTAGTAAGCCGCATGGCCGAAGATTCTCGCATTGCAGTCCGTCAGGCACGCCAGGAAGCGCACGATTCCATTAAGCAGGAGAAAGACGAAGATCTTAAAGAGACGCTGCTGGATTACCTGCAAAAAGCCGTGGACGAAGCCAATGCCAAGATTGCCGAGAGTTCATTAAAGAAAGAAGAGGAAATTATGAAAGTATAGTGAGTAGTGAATGATGTTTAAAATTCAGGAATTATCACGGCAAATTATTTGCCGGATAAACCAACGAAATGTTGAATGAATAAAACTGTAACCTGCCACTTACGACCTGCTCACTAACATGCGCTCAATTATTTTTTTGGCCCATAACGTCCGTTCTCTCTGGAACGTTGGCTCTTTTTTTCGGACTGCTGATGCTTTTGCGGTGGAAAAAATTTACCTCACGGGCTACACGGGGCATCCGCCCAGAAAGGAAATTACCAAAACTGCATTGGGCGCGGATAAAACGATGCCGTGGGAACATGTCATTGATCCGGCGGATGTAGTACGGCAATTACAAGCGGACGGCTGGACGATTGCATCATTGGAACTGCATCCGGACGCCATTGACATTCAGCGGTATAAGCCGCCGGAAAAAATTTGCATCATTGTCGGCCATGAATTAACCGGTGTGACCGATGAGCTTTTAAAGCTTTCCGATGTCACACTCAAGATTCCCATGCTCGGCGCAAAGGAATCATTGAACGTGGCGGTGGCTGCCGGTATCGCGCTTTCTTATATAAGGTTTGCCTGATGCTTCAACTCACTGGCGTGCAAATACTGAAACAGAAACGCACCCAGTAAAGAGCCGACAATCGGTCCGACAATATACATCCACTGAAACGAACCGATGCCCAGTGCCACGGCCGGGTTAAGGACGCCGTTGGAAAAAGTGCCCGCGGCCATAATGCCAAGCAGAAGTGAGCCGCCAATCACCATGCCATTTGCGGCAGATTCCACACGCTTGTGCACAACGGATGACACGCCGAATACGAGCAGGAACGTCCCGATAATTTCACCCATCAGCTGCAAGGAAACAGGAGAGGCGTTGGCACTCACCATGGGCAGCGAACCAAGAAGTACCTTTGCAATGACCATAGCCAGAATGGAACCGATGAACTGTGATGCGACATATACTGCTGCATCGGCGGCCGGTATGGCACCAACGGACCACAGACCGATAGTGACGGACGGATTAATGTGCGTGCCACTGATATTACCAATGGTATACACAAAAATTCCCAACGTAAGCGCAGCCAAAACAGGCGTTGGCAACGGCAAGCCGCCGTGAATAGACAGCAAAACCACAAGCGTCAAAAAAAATGTGCCGAGCAACTCGGCAATGTATTTATGAAGATGAAGAGAAAGCATGAGGGAAGAGGAAGGGGATTTGTCTGTTAGTGTAGCGGGCTATCGTGAGAAGTCATTAGCCGTTAAAATTTTCTAAAAAGTATGAATACGTTGCCTATAAACTATGTACTACACCGTCTCCATGGGGTCTACATCTATAATCACCTCATCAAGATTCAGTCCTTCCAAAGCTTTTTTCGTTGCAGTTCCGCGCAGCAGAATATGCCATTCGCGGCCGCCGCCAAAAAATGTTGGCGCGCATTTGGCAGTGACATGCAGGCCGAGTGCATCAATATTTTTCTGTAACGTAACCGTAAAAGAGCGGGCCCGGCCGGCCGGGTCATTATCGCGCACAATGAGCCGGAGCATTTCGGTTGTCGGCGGATAGTTGGTATACGCCCGCAATTTAAGCTCCTGATCCAGATACTGTTCTGTTTCATGCCTGGATGCCGCCAGAATTTCCGGCGCATTGGGCCGGAAGGTCTGAATGATCACTTCGCCCTGCTTGGCACGGCCACTCCGGCCCGTAAGCTGGGTAAGAAGCTGGAAAATGCGCTCGCCGGCGCGGAAATGCGGAAGGGACAGGCCAACATCCGCCAGTACCACGGCTGCCAGCGTGACATTCGGTAAGTCCAGCCCTTTCACTACCGACTGCGTGCCAAGAAGAATATCGGCTCTGCCTTCGCGCATGGCGGATAACATTTCCCTCATCTGGTCCGGGTGAGACATGGTATCGGCATCTGCCCGCAGCAACCGTGCCTGTGGAAATTTTTTTCCAAGAATATGTTCCACTTTTTGCGTACCGGCTCCGACAGCCAATAGTTTCGTGCTGTCACAGTGCGGACAACGGGCGGGCAGCGCCGCTGTAAGTCCCGACGTATGATCCATGAGAAATGGTTTGCCGCCGTGCGTCTGGTGAACGGTAAACGGCAGTAACGACTCCGGCGACACCACGCGCCTCCTGCACTCCAGACACAGAAGCGACGTGGCAACACCGCGTCTGTTAAGAAACAGCACCACCTGTTCCTTTTTGCGTAATTTCGCTTCAATGGCGTCGAGTAAAGGTGGAGAAAACGGGTACATGGAGCCAAAATCTACATCAGCCAAATCGATAATCCGCACATCCGGCATTGCCTGGTCTTTGTAGCGCATGGGTAGCCGCTCCATTTGATAGCGCCCGTCCTTGGCCCGTACCCACGCTTCCATAGACGGCGTGGCGGTTCCCAGAACAAGCTTGGCACCCGAAAATCTACAGAGTGTCTCGGCCGTGTCGCGTGCGTGGTAGCGCGGCGTCTGCTCATTTTTGAATGTCCATTCATGCTCTTCGTCAATAATAACAAGACCAAGGTGTGGCATGGGTGCAAACAGCGCGCTGCGTGAGCCAAGTACCATGGCAATATCGCCCCGGCGGATGCGCTTCCACAAAACCAGACGGGCTGCCGGTGTAAGCCGGCTGTGCAGCACGGCAATGGACTTGCGGTTTAATAACGTTTCATAGCGGTGAATGCTGTGTTCGGTAAGCAAGATCTCCGGAACCAGCACAATAGCCTGCTTGCCGGCGCGGATGGTGTCCACAATCATTTGGGCATAGATCTCCGTTTTTCCGCTGCCCGTCACGCCAAACAGAAGTGACGGCCGCGGATCCCGCGACATGGAATCTGCCACTTGCTGCTGCGCGGACGTAAGAACAGGCAGTCCTTTTACATGATCCAGGTGAGCCGTGCCATCCGCGGCAACGGTTTGCAATTCTTCTTCCACAATCCGCTTTTCCAGAAGCGCATTCATGTGTGTTTTCGTTACCTCCAGCTCACGTTTCAGCTCTTCGGCCGACACCCAGTCCCGGCCCTGCAGATATTCCATAATGGCAACCTGTTTTTTGCCGCGCACCAGACTCATATCGCCATTCAAGACCCTGTATCCTGCTTTGCGATCCGGAAGAAAGCGTGCCCACGGCGGAGAAGGAAGCCACGGAGCCAGTGCCTGCCGTAAAGTTGTAAGGTAATGATCCGCCATCCATTGGGCGGTTTGTAATTGCGCTTCGGCCAATAATGGCTGGCGGCTCAGCACTTCTTCCACTTGTTTCACGTCGTATTCGGAGTCATTGGTCTGCATTAGTTCCACTACCAGACCTTCCGTCAATTTTGAGCGCAATGGCACGCGCACCAGGTCACCAATGCGCACTTCGTGGCTGCCAGTCTCGTATGTAAGACCGTTCCCGATACCGCCGGAACGCGATGCCGTAATCACTTTGCAATACATGACCGGAGTATAACATGGTGTACTTTGGTACACCAAATTTTTTATGTATCTGCTTGTGCGTATCGTGATTATTCCTATAATCCATGTGTCGTTGTTTATTTGTTGTTTCTTTTTGCAACACACTGGGGAACCTATGCAGTCGTACGATCATTCCGTAAAGAACACTCCGGACCGAAAGCCGCATACACAAGAAACGAGGCCGACAACACCCGAAGATATTCGTACAAAAGAAGGTACCTCTGATGATTCGGATGAAGCTGCTCGAAGGATCATAAGCTTTATGATCTTTCCCAACAGGCTCCCCAAATAACGACGCAAACCCCGGCATTGCCGGGGTTTTTTTGTGTACCTAATTATCCATATGATGGACATCGCTTATGCCTGTCGCCTGCACATTATTTCTGGCATTGCCGTGGTAGGAAATAGTACTGTTGCCATTCGCCTCGCCGGTCAGCGTTTCTATGGCAAACAGATTAGCATTACTGGCTCCATCAGCCTTTACCACTATATTGTGTACTTCATAATCCCGGGCTTCCAGCTGTGACGTACCGCTTATCTGAGCATGTAAAGTTTCACCTGATCCGGCCACAATAATAGATGAAGCTCCATGTGCGCCGACTGTCAACCTCTGGATATAAAATTTTCCTTCAATTGATGACGCGCCGTCTGCATATACGTCCATATTTGAACCGGAAAATCCATTGACCGTAGCCGACATGGTACCGTGAAGATCAACATGTTTTAATGTCGGCATGGTAATATTTATAACCATATCTTTGTCCTTGCACAATAAACACAACATATGATTTTCAGATTCATCCAGACCAAGTGCACTGTCCTTCTTTATAAAATGAAGACGGTCCAGCTCGGACCGTAATCCGCGGGCTGTCACACTGAATGTATTGCCCTGCCGGACAACAAGCGTATGGCTGCCTCCCATGGAAATAGAATCAAAATCACGGGCATCAAAAGTCTTCGTTATTTCCACGCCCCCGTTCCGGCGCAGCTGCTCTACTTTCGCCCGTACCTCCGGCACTTTGGTTATACCGGTAACGCCGGCAATAAGAAGGGCTGCAATCCACATGCCGAGCAAAGAAAAGAAAAGCGGCGCATGAAAAGTCCAGCGCCTGCGTACGAGCGACAGGCCAATGCCAAATAAAAAAGCCAGCGGAACAAAGGCAATCATAAAGCCGGAGCCCAGCAGGACGTAAAATGCCGTGTGTCCCAATAATTCAATTGGCGGCACGTCTATATACTGGGAACCGCGATTCGCCAACACCAATAACGTGGCGAATGTGAGACTGAACAACGCAGCGCTGGAAACAAGCAGCATGAGCAGGCCGACCAATCTACCCAGGCCGGGAACAATCAGTGTCAAAACTTTTCCCAAAGCCTTAAAAATATCACGCAATAGTGCAAACGGTCTGGCGGAAACGCGGCGCAGTGTTCCGGGCTTCACCTGCGCTTTGGGAAGCGTCTCATTTATTTTTGCCTCTATGGCACTGAGTGTCACTGGCTTGCCCTGCATTTCCATTTGCTGAGCCGGTGTTTTTGCTTCCGGCAGAATAATCCACAAAACGATATAGATAAGAATGCCATAACCGCCAGCAATGGTAAGCAGGACAAACAAAAGCCGGACCACCACCGGGTCAATTCCCATATATTTGGCAATGCCCGCCGCCACGCCGCCCAGTACCTGGTCATTCCCGTCGCGGTACAAACGACGACTGGCTTTTGGCGAAAATGAATCAGTGTGTGCCTGGTAATCGCCGGTAGCGGCGGACGAGGCATGGCCGGCCGGCTGTTCAAATGCTTCAAAGTCTTTTACCGTTCCCATGGAAGCAATCAACGCATCTACATCGTCCGCGGAAATCACTTGTTTGGTTTTGGTGAGCGATTCCGAAAAACGCTCCGCAATGCGCGATTCAATATCGTGTACAATCTCATGACTGTCTTCAAATGATGCAAAATGCTCGCGGATGGACTGTAGATAATTCCGAAAACGCGCGTAGGCGTCTTCATCAATATGGAAAAGCATGCCGGCTATCTGAATGCTGATTGTCTTATTCATGACGGAGGAGGGAAGTGATGGAAGACGAAAGAGATTTCCAGTTGAGAACGAGTTGCCCGAGCATGTCTTTGCCTTTCGGCGTAAGGGCATACAATTTTCTCGGCGGACCACTCATGCTTTCCTCCCAGCTGTATTCCAATATATTTTCGCGCTTCAGGCGTGACAGTAGCGGATAAATAGTCCCTTCTACGACAATCATATCGATGTCTTTCAGGCGGCGCAGAATATCCGGCGCATATATGCCGGGCGTCGTGCGGATAATTAACAGAATGCAGAACTCCAGTATGCCTTTACGCATCTGTGACGAGTGATTCTCTAAGTTATGATTCTCTGTAGAGGTCATACATATCTGGGAAAGTATGCACACTGTAGTGCATAGTACTTTGTATTGCAAGGTACTATGCAAATAATAATCAGCAGCTGATTTTATGGCATAGAAAAGCGCATCAACCAGAAAAACCGGTCTTCATTATTGTCTGGAATGAAAGCAGCTCTATACTGTCTATTGCCCCTCTCTGCATGAGAAAAAAGAGGTGACACATGCTCCTGGAACTGGCTCCGTCATTCGATCTGGTTTTGCATGAACTCATCATGCGCAGCGTGGCCCTCATTATTGTGACCACCGGAGCAATTATGATGGCAGTAGGTATTTACCGGAAGCTCCTCAGGAGCATCCATTGAATACCGGCACGAGCACATAGGCGCTGGGGTTTCTACCTCCGCGCCTGTTTATAGTCTAAAGTGATTGCCCATTACGTTTGTGCTTAATGTGCGCGAGCCTTGTAACTCTTCCGGATACACTCCGTTGAATCATAAGAAAATTGTCATCCGGAGCGAAGTGGAATGAAACAATCTATGGCAAAAAATAATTTTATAAAAAAGAGACTGCCCTCGCAGCCTCTTTTCTTCCCTCCTTACTCAATTTTCCTCACATTATTTGGTAACAGTACTGCTGGTACTGCTGCTTGTTTGCGCAGCAGACTTTGTCCATCCTTTGTGCTTCCCATTCCTTCCGCGCTCCATTATGTTGCCGCTCATTTTTCCTTTGCCCATTTCCATTCCATTGTCCAATTCGTCATTCATTTCATACAAGTCGTGGCCCATCATCGTCTTGCCACATGCTGTCTTAACGGCATCCATAATTGTCTGTGCATCTGTACTTTTGGTAACCATAACCGCCTGCATGGCAGTCCGGAAATCACTCTCCGCTTTTTGCACCGCTGCCTGTCTCTGCGTATCGTCCGTTATGGCGGCGGCTGCCGTGAGTGCCGTTTTATGAGCCTGTGTAGCTGCTTTCCGGGCGGCCGTCACAGTATCCAGATTGGCTAAGAACAAATCGTCTTTCTTTACCAAAGCCTGCACACATGCCTGGCTTGGCACCGTTTTGGTCATAGTTATTTTCGAAGAAGCACTGCTACCGGAAGCGGCACCGGCCACTTGGACAACGATGGGAACAGCGATAACCAGCGACGAAACACCGGCAACAACACCAAGGGTGAACTTATTCATAGAATACAGTGGGCAAAGAAATGAAAAATAAAAGAACTGTCTGCAGTATAAGCAGCGGGCTTTAAGAAAAGATTAAGGTCTTCCGGCGCTTAGCAAAAACAAAACACGGCTACGTGACAATATGCACAATAAATTGCGCCCCACCATTTGGGTTGTTGGCCGCTTCTATAGTCCAGCCATGCAGCTGCACAATGCGTTTGACCAATGACAGTCCTAAGCCAAAACCGCCGTGCGCCCGTGAACTGTCCGCCTGATAAAAACGGTCAAAAATATACGGAAGTGCGTCCGCGGCAATGCCGACGCCGGAATCCTCAACCCGTAAGGCATTCTTGCTAAGACTGACAACAATAGTGCCGTTGTCTTTATTGAATTTAATGGCATTTGAAAGTAAATTCACAAGTACCTGACGAAGCAGTGCCGCATCGCCGTTCACGACAATACCCTGTTCTACAGACGTCTGGATAGTAATATTTTTGTTCCTGGCCAATAGCTGATACTTCGCGGCCGCATTGGTTACCAGCGCCGAAACATCTACTTGTTTTCTGCTAAGGGTAAACGTATCCAAACGTGCCAGTTCCAGTAAACGTTCCACCAGCGTGGCTATTTGTGCCACATCTTCCTTGGCCGACAGAAGACCTTCTCTGTATTTTTCGGTACGAAGCGCCAGGTCCAGCGATGAATTCAAGACAGCCAGTGGCGTGCGAAGTTCATGGCTTGCATCCTGCGTAAACTGTTCCAGCTGCTCCACCATTTGCGTGGCCGGCCGCAAACTTCGCTTGGCAAAAAAGAGACCGATGATATACGTGAGGGCCGAAATGGAAATGCTGATAAATACGTACAACAACACGCGGAAAGGCAGATCGCTGCCCTGGAATCGCTCAACATCCGCCACCTGCAGAAACCCGCCGGGTCCGCCGTTATAAGAAACCGGTGTCGTAAGTACGCTATATTGATCGTTTTCCAGAAAGAAATTGGAAATGCCTTTCTCGGTAGGAAGAGGAATATCGGCAAACAGTCCGCCGGCATACAGCACCTGGTTATTCGGACCGACAAAGCGAACGCGATCCCGCATATTGGGCGGCAGGGAATCGGGCAGACCGATGCCCTCTGCACCGGCGTGATCCGTCACAAATTGAAGCGTATGCGATAACCGATCATACGATTGCCTGCGGGCATTGGTGTAATCAGCTGTAAGAAAAATAATGCCGTTTACCAGAAACAATAAAAATACGAAGGCGGTAAATTGCAAAGCAATGTTTCGGCTGATTTTCTTAAACATCTTAATCGGAAGGAATCATGTAGCCTTTTCCCGGTACGGTCTGAATCGTATCCTTGCCGATTTTACGCCTGATGTATGCAACGTGCACGTCCACTGTCTGCGAAAACATCAGCTCATCGCGTCCGCCCCAGACATGCTCAATAATGCGCGGCCGCTCCTGCACAATGCCCTTATTGCGTATGAGAAATTCCAGCAACGCATATTCCTTTGGCGACAGATCAATCTTCTTTTTGCCCTTCCAGATTTCCTGGGTGTTCGTATTCAAGACAATAGCTCCTGCCTGCAATTCCGGTGATTTTTCGCCATGCCGGCGAAGCAGCGCGCGGACGCGGGCCAATAATTCTTCCAGGTCAAACGGCTTGGTAATATAATCGTCAGCTCCGATATTGAGCCCGTGCACCACTTCCTGCTGCTTGGTACGGGCGGTTAACATAAGAATAGGCATGTTCTTTTTGTTTTGCCTGAGTAGCGAACAGATAACATAACCGTCCATGCCGGGTAAATTAATATCCAGTATCAACAAATCCACCTCATGCGTCATGGCCAGCTCAAAACCTTCTTTGCCGTCGTGTGCCACCGTTACGGTGTAATGTTCCAGCTCCAGAAATTGCCGGACATTGTCGGCCAATTTTTCCTGGTCCTCAATAAGAAGAATATGCATGAAATGCGGGAAACATGATTATGGCAGTATCATAACAATAGAACATTAAGGCGACATTAAGGAAATAAGGCCGCATTCGTACTCTTAAAATGTTCTCTTAACCTTGTCTTAATGTCTGGCTGCTAAAATAATGTTATTATCATATTTCTTAATTTTTAATGAAACAACTCCATTTTCCGTCCTTTAGTCTGGGCATTCTTTCCGGAATTATAATGGTAGGCATTGGTGTCATCGGCCTGCATGGTGTTCATCCGTCAGCCAATACATCTGCAGCCGGAGCAGGAGGTTCCAATGGCTTTGGTGGCGGCAACGGCAGAAACCTTACGCGGGCAGCCCAACGCTTTAATATGACGGAAGCGGAATTACAGAAAGAACTGGATAGCGGTAAAACCATGCAGCAGATTACTCAGGAACACGGCGTGACTTTTGGAGGCAACAGTGGACAAGGCATGCGTTCGAATACCTCGGGCGGAACAACCGCGACAGCCGGCACGCAGTCCGTTTCTCCTGCGCAATAATCCATGCCTGCCGCTACGCCATCTGCTTCCACCCACCCTATGTTCGTACGTTTGAAACATTTCTTGCAGGCTATTGTACTAAAGAGCTATATCTTCGGCCTCATTACTTCTCTTGTAATTGGCGGCGGCTATGTTGGCTTTGCAAAAAGCAGTACCAAAACACAGGCAGCCGGTGAAAGTTTTTCTGCAGTCGAGCGCCAGACCATCACTTCTTCCGTTAAGGCAACCGGCAAAGTGACTTTTGCGAATGAACAACAATTGCGTTTTAACCAAAAGGGAAAGGTAATGAAAGTACTGTTTAAAGAAGGAGACGCCGTAAAAAAAGGTCAGCTGATTGCGGAGCTGGATACATCAACTATCCAGGCGGATATCCGTCAGGCTCAGCTTTCGGTATCCGCCAGCGCATTACAGCTGCAGCAATTGCAAGCAGATAAAGAAAATCAGATTCTCAACAGCCAGAATGCCGTCAGCGATGCAGAGCGTCAGTTTATAGATGCCCAGAACTCTCTGGATGTTGCCAAAAAAAAATTACCAACGGATATTACCGGTGCCGAACGTGACATGACAGAAAAGCAGGCGGCTCTCAATAAGGCCAATGCGGAACTGGACCAGGCGCGCATTACCGCTGTGCAGGACCTTGCATCGACCGCCAATGACAGTATGACGTCGGGTGAAAATTTATTGGATACGCTGTATGGCGTGCTGGTGAATGACCTGAGCGCCAGACGAACGAGCGGCAGCAAAGAAATAGTAATTTATTATCGAAATTATAATGACGCAGTCCAAAAAGACGCAACTGAACGCAGTTACTACGAGGCGGCAAATACCATAGAAAGTATGCGCAATACGTATGGCAGTACGCTGGCATCGGTACGTGATGCAACAGCTCTGGCTGAAGCTCTGGCCAAGGCCAATGCAGTGGCAACGGCCGTTCACACGCTGGCCGACAAAACATATACCTTATTACAGGGGGCAACGGATGATCCGACAATTTTTACGGTAAGTGATATTAACAAGCTGAAACAGCAGACAGCCACGGCCCGGAGCACGGCGGCCGAACTTATGAAAAGCACGGAAACAGCCCGAACAAGCCTGGTTGGAAACGGAAAAAATTTGACAAGTCTTATCATCCAGCAAAAGCAGGATGCCGTATCAACAGCCCAACATTCTCTGCTAAGCGCGCAGGAAAACCTGGCTATTTTGCAGACACAAACTCCGGGAGATCTCCAGAAGCAGGCAGCAGCCGTTGCCAAGATTCAGGATGATTTCCGCGCCAAGCAGGCGGCACTAAATGCAACCGGCAAGACAAGCGACGTGAATGCAAAATTAAAACAAAATGATATTGCCCAGAAAGCAACATCACTCCAGAAAACACTGAAAACAATTGATGACTATCGTCTTACCGCGCCGTTTGACGGCATTATCCGCCGTATGGATTACAAGGTGGGGGATAACCTGCTGGATACAGGCGAAACAAAATATGTTATTATGGAAAACCCTGATTTTCTGATTGTTACCGTGCCGCTGGACCAGGTGGATGTAGTGCGCGTACGCAAAAATATGACCGCCAGTATTGTGTTTGACGCACTGCCCGGACAGACATTTACCGGAACCATCAATGACATCAATACGACTGCCGCTGAATCATCAGGCGTTGTGTCTTACGACGTTGCCATTACCATGCCGGCTCCCAAAGATCTTACAATATTGTCCGGCATGACCACTACGGTGACCATCGAAACCACGCATAAAGACAATATACTCGTCGTGCCAAACCTCGCACTCAAGACACAGGGCGGCACAACGACGGTCCGCAAAGCGACCGGTGAAACAGTCCCTGTTCAAACCGGCGTAACGAACGGCAAAGTGACAGAAATCGTGTCGGGCCTCCGGGAGGGAGACAGTATTGTCTCTGCAAATATCTCCGTGAGTACCTCCTCGCAGGGCGCAAACTCAAACGCCGCTCAACAATTATTGCGCAGTACGGGCGGTTTTGGCGGGGGAGCCGGAGTGGCAGGAGCAGGAGGAAATTTTCGTTCCACTACCCGGGGCAACTAATGATCGAACTTCGACACATCATTAAATCCTACCCGCTCGGCAAAGAATTGCTCACCGTGGTAAAAGGCGTGTCGCTCACCATTGAAGCCGGAGAGTTTGTCGCCATTATGGGGCCATCGGGTTCGGGCAAATCCACACTCATGAATATTATCGGTCTGCTGGATACGCCAAGTGACGGGTCATATCTTTTGGAAGGCAAAGAAGTGGGAAGCTTACTGGAAAATGAACAGGCCGATGTTCGCAGCCGCAGAATAGGTTTTGTCTTCCAGTCGTTTAACCTTTTGCCCCGCATGAGCGCCGTCCGGCAGGTTATGCAACCGCTCCTGTACCAAGGCACGCATCGCATACAGGCAGAGGAACGGTCTGTATCAGCATTACAATCGGTTGGACTCGGCGAACGCATGAATCATAAGCCCAATGAGCTTTCCGGTGGACAACAACAGCGGGTAGCCATTGCCCGCGCACTGGTGACAAATCCGGCACTCATTCTGGCCGATGAACCGACCGGCGCTCTGGATTCCAGGACCGGACAAGAAGTTATGGCTATTCTGACAGAACTCAATCGGTTGGGGAAAACCATTGTCATGGTCACACACGAGCCAAAAGTAGCGGTATTTGCACACCGAACCATTCATATCCAGGACGGCTTGATTCAAACAATATCTTCATGATTATTCAAATTTTCCCTGCCGGTACATCGGTACAACTGCATACACATCGGCCAGGCAGAATCGTACGCCCGATACCTCACCCGCCTCACCGGTATCTTAACGCGAAGCCGCATGAACTTTTTTGAAAACATCCGAAACGCATTGGGTGCCATCAATAGCAATAAAATGCGGTCGGCCCTCACCATGCTCGGCATTATTATCGGTGTTGCATCGGTCGTATTACTTACGGCCATCGGGCAAGGCGCGCAAGCCAGTATTACATCGCAAATCCAGAATCTGGGTACCAATCTGCTTACCGTTTCGCCGGGAAGCCCGACTCAGACGAATGTACGTTTTGGCGGCGGAGGCGGTGCCTCCACAACGCTAAAAGCCGATGATGCTGAAGCAATCCGGAGCCAGGTAACGGGGCTACAGGGCCTGGAACCGGAGCAGAGCGGACGGCAACAAGTGATCCAGGGCAGCCAGAATGCCAATACTACTGTTATCGGTACCATGCCAGACTATCTTACCGTTCGCAATGCAACCGTTGCCAATGGTACATTTATCACGCAGACAAATATTGATAATAAAGACAAAGTAGCAGTGCTGGGACCACAGACCATAGCCACTCTGTTTCCCGATGATCCGAACCCGCTGGGAAAGGACATTCGCATAGGCAACAATATTTTTACTGTTATCGGTATTCTGACAGCCAAAGGAGGACAGGGACCAACGAACCAGGATGACCGCATTCTCATACCGCTCACCACCATGCAGCAGCGGGTGACCGGCCAGAACACACTTAATTCTATCAGCGTTTCCGTACAAGATCAGAAAGATATGCCAAAAGTGCAGGCGCTTATGACCGCCGTACTGCTTAATGCCCATAACATCACCGACATCAACAAGCAGGATTTTACAGTTCTGAATCAGGCTGATGCCGTATCTACGCTCAACAGCGTTACCGGCACTTTTACCTTATTGCTCGGAGGAATTGCTGCCATTTCACTGCTCGTCGGCGGCATCGGCGTTATGAATATCATGCTGGTATCGGTTACGGAGCGCACACGCGAAATCGGCATACGCAAAGCCATCGGCGCCAAGAAGCGCGATATTATGCTGCAATTTTTAGTGGAAGCAGTGGTGCTCAGCGTTCTGGGTGGTGCCATCGGTATTCTTTTGAGTCTCATCGGATCCTGGATAATAACAGTGTATTTCAGTTTTACGGCAATTATTGCAGTGTCATCCATTCTGCTTGCCTTTCTGTTTTCCGTCGGCGTCGGCATATTCTTCGGCTTATTACCGGCGTACCAAGCTGCAAAATTGCGACCCATTGAGGCACTGCGATACGAATAAAAATAGTAGTATAAAATCTGATCCATCTGGTACTACGGCGATCTAAAAAACGTATTCTTAATGTTTTCTTAATCTCATATTTGTTAAAGTAACATTTCATCATTTATTTTCCCTCCTTTTTTCATGAAGAAAGTCCTTCTCGTACCCGGAATTACCGCATTACTACTTCTTAGCGCCTGCGGCTCAAACACGGCGAATATTATAGACAACGGAACCAGCTCCTCATCTGTTGGTACGACTGATACAACGGGTACCGCCTCTTCCATTGACTCTTCTTCCTCCGCCGATACCGGCACAGTGGGCAGTGGTACAGCGTCTTCAACAAATACAAGTGTTACTGCCACCGATACACGCGTCATAGACATGACGGTAACGGACTGGGCCTTCAGCCCGACTGCTATTACTGTTAAAAAAGGAGAGAAAGTAGTTGTTCGCTTAACAGGCATAGAAGGAGATCACAGTATGTTCAGCCAGGATCTTGGCATTAATACGCCGGTCAATGCAGGCGAAACGGTAGATATTACTATTCCTACGGATAAGGCCGGCACATTCGCATTCAAGTGCGGCATTCCATGCGGACCTGGCCACAAAACCATGGTCGGTCAGATTATTGTGACGGAAGCATAATAAGTAAGAACGAGTGATCATAAAAAGAAAAGCCTCTCTCCGGAGAGGTTTTTTATGGAAAGCCTGAATTTTATTTCAAAAATTTAAATGAGTTCAGAAAGCGATCATCATTGTCATTTTCGCTTACATTACCGGATACTGTAATTTGATAAATCCGGCTGCCATCAGCCACTAAAAACCCGCGCGATGACTTGGTGGGAGACAGCTGCAACACAAAGCGCACTGCCGGCTTGTTACTGAAAGTAGTGGTAACTTTACGATCAATAATACTGCCGCTATATGTACTCTTAAGACCGTCCAACGCATTGGTGAGCTGGGACTCGGGAATAAGTGCGCTGGTTGGCGACGGCAAATCCGTTACCGTCACGCCGTACGCAAGACCCGTTGGCGTGGAGCTTGTAAAAATATGGATGGGAATCATTTTCCCGCTGCCGCTATCCGGTACGGCTATGGAATTTTCGGTGGGAACCGTCGGCACCTGTATGGAAAAACCGTAATCATTTGAGCGGAATTCCTGCCAGGGGCCGGCACTCGAGCAGGCGACAAGCGCCATACCGAGAAAGAGAGAGAGAAAAGAGGTGCGCATACGATTGATGGAATAATGACGCATTGGCACGAACATTATGACAACATACCGACTCAATCAGCCAATAAGCGCTTTACATCCGCTTGCCTGTCATTCCCGGTATTTTTTTGCAAGATTGAAATATCCCCGGGCACGCATAGATACAGGAACTATGCCTTCTCTTCCAGTACCGAAAGAATATTTCCGGCCGGGTCCGTAAACCATGCAATAGACGGACCGTATTCACCGCCCCGGGAAATTCCTTTTTCATCGGTCCTTGTCCATTGTGTGTCATACTGCAGAAATTGCACGCCGCGTTTTGTGAGCGCATCAACTGCAGCGTCCACATTTTCCACCGCAAAATTCAGAACCGTGAATGTGGCAGGGGAATGGCCTTCGCCTTTGGCATACACCATTACTTCACCGCCCGTTGGCAGATGCAGCTTTAGGATATCCATTTTATTAACTTCTGATACCTCCAGACCCAATATTTTCCCATAAAATTCCTTTGCCTTCGCAATATCATTAACCGAGAAACTGCTGAATACTTTTGTATATGGGAACATACAATGATGGTGAAAATAAAGTATAAGTCTACCGGACAGCCAGGCAGGAAATCCAATACTTGGGCTATAAAATAACCAGTGAACCTGAACTGGCAGAGAATATGTCTGCAAGCCAATAGAAAAATTATACATCCTGTGCCCGATTGTTGATTACATGGCAAAAATATTGTAGTTTGTAACTATGGATAAAGAATTACGAGATACGAACAGAAAGTATCATGCAGAATCAGCTGAAATTGATGCGGAAACTTTGGATCGACGGCGGTTTATTTTGAGCCTATCAGGATCTTTTGCCGCATTGATTGCACAAGGATGTGGAAGCCGCACGAAATCAGAAGTTGAAACGAAAACAGTTCTTTCTACCGATGATATTATTAAAAATATCCCTGATGAATTCAATGGCGCGAAAATAGAGAAACACAGTGTGGAAGGAGCAACGGCAGTCATCATTCATGTCGCAGATTTGCACAATGATCCGGCCGCTGCAGATCCGCAAAAAATAAGAAACGCTTCGGATCTTGTCCAAGCGGAAAACGTTGCAATTCTCGAAATGCTTATGGATAATTGTAAGACAAATGTCGTTTTTAAAGAAGTGGTTACCAAAGATAATAAGTTTATTCTTAGAAAGAGAATTGCAGAAATTCAGGCCCTGCATCAGGCGGTTGAAACATGCACTGATGCAACGCAAAAGGAAAAACTTGGAGGGAAATTTATGGAAGACATAGATGAATTAAAATATGCCTTGGGTGCAGCCGGCTTTTTAGCTTTCCAGGGAAAAGCTCAGCTCGAAGCGGCGGAGACGACAGAAGGCAATTCTTTGACAAAAGAAGAACAATTGGATCCGGCAAAAAAATTCGATAGACGCGAAAATATCGCCATTAATCTCGCTCTCTCCAATACGGAATCAGCAGCTAAAATCATTGTATATGGGGAAAACCATGGTTTTCATCAAAGAATCAGGGAGTGGAATGAGAAGCATCCCGGTCAAAAATGCGCGCATATAAAAATCACTCCCGCAATCCTTCACCAATGGCTTCGCGAAAGCGGGCGGTTCCAGGAGAATAAATAAGAATCAATCACTCCCCGACATTTTACAAAATTTTTTGCAATTTCTTATCAGAAAGTGATGGTCTTTGACATACATATTAATGACAAGAAAGTGCCGTCTGTAAGCCTGAATACACTTTTCAATAAAAAAACCTCTCACCCGGACATAAAGGATGAGAGGCGGAAAGGAACATTATGCTTACTATTCAGTGTCCAGCGGCTACCGACTGCTGCCGTTCGACATTTTTTGTATTGGGCAGCTTGAAAGATAAGGCGAAGGCAATAAGCGCAAAGAACACACCGAACAGCAATGATACGCGGTTACCATCCACAGTCGCCTGG